>JAFDVP010000001.1:1200000-1500000 GCA_018268895.1 Acidobacteriota bacterium
CAAGCCAAACTTCACCGTCAGCTATGGTCTGCGGTACGAGTACTACTCCCCGCTCCACGAGGCACGCAACAAGGTTGTTGTCTTCAATATGGCAACAGGGAATATCCAGCCCGGATACACCGGTGACTGGTACACCAGCTCGAAGGCCAACTTCGGTCCGCGTCTCGCACTCACCTGGTCACCCGGATTCTCCAATGGCCAGACTGTCATCCGCGCAGGGGGCGGCGTCTTCTACGGCCCCGGTCAGACCGAAGACCAGATCCAGCCCGAAGCCAACGACCGCGTCCAGCGCACCTTCACCTCCGGCAAGGTCTATCCCATCAACCCTGCCACCGATGTGTATGCGAACTACGATATCAACAGCCCGACCCTTGGCTATCAGCCCCGCGCCTACGCTCCCAATTACAAGCTTCCGGAGCGCATCACCACCTACACCGCTTCTGTCCAGCAGAGCCTGCCAGGACAGTTCCAGTTGATGGTTGCCTACGTTGGATCGACCGGACGCAATCTGTTCCTTCGTTCCATCACCAATCTCATCACCAATGTGACGACGAACCCCACCACTGGTGCTGGAACGGCAGTTCGTGAGTTCGGCAGCCGCTTTGCCGAGATCGACTACAAGACCTCGGGAGGCACCGATATGTACAACGCGCTGCAATCCTCACTCCAGCGGCGCTTCGCTCATGGTCTGTCTATGGGCGCACAGTTCACCTGGGCCAAGGAACTCGGTACATCGAGCGGATCCAACGAAGCCACTACGGCCCAGGCGCCTATCCAGATCTACGGTGCTGGTCTGGAGTACGGCCGTGGGTCCTCTGATATCCGCAATAGCTTCAACTTCACCGCCCTCTACGATCTGCCCTTCGGACGGGGCAAGCAGTATGCGCTCTCCGGCCCCATGGATCTGCTCGCCGGCGGTTGGCAGGTAGGCAGCATCGTCAACGTCCGCAGCGGAGTTCCGATTGACGTCCTGATCACACGTCCCGACGTCGCCTATGTTGGGAACCCCGGTGCCAGCATCGCCGGACAGACCTTCGCCAGCCCTGTCGTCGCAGGCGGCGTTGTTCAGACGACGGCAGTCGTCAACGTTCCCGGCGGCGGCAACACGCGCAACATCCGCCGGCCGAACGTCGTTCCCGGTGTTAACCCTTATCTCAAGTCAGGAATTAATTACATCAACCCTGCAGCGTTCTCAGCTCCAGCGCCGGGAACTTTCGGCAATGCGCGTCGTAACGATCTAAGCGGCCCCAACCTCGCTCAGCTCGATATGACCCTCGGCAAATCGTTCCACACCACCGAGAGGTACACGCTCGATTTCAAGGCCGAGGTCTTCAACATCCTCAACCACCCCAACTACTCCAACCCGGGTAACGTCCGCCTCGCTCAGACTCTGACCACTGGCGCGGCGAATCAACCCGGAGCACCCTTCAGCGCTGCAACAGCCGGATCTTCGTTTGGAAACCTCTCATCGACCGTAGGCAATCAGGTCGGTATCGGAGCCAATCGACAGATCCAACTCTCACTTCGCGCCAGCTTCTAACTTACAGCGTGGAATAAACAACTCTTCCATCACTCAAAAACTAAGCCGCAGCCACCAATCTGGTAGCTGCGGCTTCTTACTGTCTAAAGACCCATCGGAGAGGGTCAGTTCTTCTTTGCCTGGAACTCTTTCACAATCGCAAGATACTTCTTCGCGCTCTCCGTGACAACTTCGGGTTTCCCTTCCGCCATCGCCTTTGTATTCACCAGATCAGCGCCTACACCTAAAGCAAAGGCTCCAGCTTCCAGGAAGTCGTTCGCCGTCGCCAGCGAGACGCCGCCCGTAGGAATCATCTCCACCTGCGGCAGCGGCGCCTTTAGCGAGCTGAGGTACTTGGCTCCCCCCATCGCGCTCGCGGGAAATATCTTCACGACATCCGCGCCCGCCTCCCAGGCCGTAACCACCTCGGTCGGCGTCAACGCGCCCGGCAGCGCCGCAACCGAGTAGCGATGGCACATCTCGATCGTCTTCACATTCAGCGCCGGGCTCACAACGAACTTTGCGCCCTCAAGGATACAGGCCCGCGCCGTCTCCGCGTCCAGAACGGTTCCCGCGCCGATCAGGATGTCGGGACGCTGCTCTGCCAGCTTGCGCATCACCTGGATCGCGCCCGGAACCGTCATCGTAATCTCGAGCACCGTCACACCGCCCGCGGCAATCGCCTCGGCCAGCGCCAGCGCCTTCTCAACCGATTCGGCACGCAACACCGGAACCAGTCCAATCTGCTTCAAAGAAGCCAACACTTCAACCTTCGTCATACGCCCTACTCCTAACCTGCGATTTGCCATCCTGAGCGAACGAAGCGAGTCGAAGGACCTGCATTTCAATCTCGCTCAGTCAACAATTTCTGTCTTACCGCTGTACGCGAGCGCCGCCGCCCTTCATCACGCGCTGAACCTCATCGAACGTCGCCATCGTCGTGTCGCCCGGCGTCGTCATCGCCAGCGCTCCGTGAGCGCAGCCACAGTTCACGGCCCAGTCGGCGCCCTTTTCGTTCAGGAACCCGTAGATCAGCCCCGAAGCGAACGAGTCGCCGCCGCCCACCCGATCGAAGATCTCGAGGTCGGGCATCGGCCGCGCCTCGTGAAACTTGCCCTCGTAGTAGCAGACCGCGCCCCAATCATTAACGCTGGCCGTCTTCGCATGACGCAGCGTCGTCGCCACGGCCTTGAAGTTCGGGTACGCCGCGACTGCCTTCTCGATCATCTTGCGGAAGTTCGCCGAATCGAGTTCGCCAAGATCGTCGCCAACGCCCTCAATCTCGAAGCCGAGCGCTGCGGTGAAGTCCTCTTCGTTGCCGATCATCACGTCGACATACTGCGCAAGGTCGCGATTGACCTCGGTCGCCTTGGCCTTACCGCCGATCGACTTCCACAGCGAGTCGCGATAGTTCAGGTCGTAGCTGGTCATCACGCCGTGCTTGCGCGCCGCAACCAGCGCCTCCTTGCAGACCTCGGGTGTCGTCTCGCTCAGAGCGCAGAAGATTCCGCCGGTGTGGAACCAGCGAGCGCCTTCCTTACCGAAAATATCGTCCCAGTCGATCTGGCCGGGCTTGAGCTGACTGACAGCGGTGTTGCCGCGATCCGAACAGCCAAGAGCGGCGCGCACGCCAAACCCGCGCTCGGTGAAGTTAAGACCGTTACGCACCGTGCGGCCCACGCCGTCATACTTGACCCACTGCACATGGCTCTGGTCGACGCCGCCCTGGTTCATCAGATCCTCAACCAGGCGTCCCACCGGGTTGTCGGCAAGCGCCGTAACGATCGCCGTCTTCAGCCCGAAGCAGCGCCTGAGGCCGCGAGCGACGTTGTA
Organism: Acidobacteriota bacterium; assembly: GCA_018268895.1. NCBI lineage: Bacteria > Pseudomonadati > Acidobacteriota > Acidobacteriota bacterium. The sequence goes on from JAFDVP010000001.1 coordinate 1,203,353, forward strand.
CTCGCCGCCGCCCTCCCAAACCTGAAACTGCCGCGTCGTCGCGACACGAACGTCGCCCGGATCGAGACGAAGCATCACTTCGCCCAGGCTGACCAGATCCCACTTGCACTCTTCCTTCTTGCGAATCGTCAAACTTGCACTCATCTATCTAAGCTCCGTAATTGCTACTGCGTCCATGTCGTCATACACCTGGTTCTCTCCGCCCATGCCCCAGCAGAAGGTGTAGTGCTTTGTTCCCACACCGGCATGGATCGACCACCCCGGTGAAACCACAACTTCCTTGTTCGCCATCACCAGATGGCTGGTCGCGTCCGGGGGCCCCATCAGGTGAAGCACGCGATGCGCCGGGTCCACATCGAAGTAAAAATAGACCTCGCTGCGCCGCATATGCGTGTGCGGCGGCATCGTGTTCCAGTTGCTTCCCGGCTCCAGCATGGTGAAGCCCATCACCAACTGGCAGCTCTTGATGCCGTCTTTATAGATGGCCTTGTAGATCTTCCGCCGGTTGCAGGTCTCGACCGTTCCCAGCTCGACCGGCTTCATATCGGCAAACTTCACCATCGCGGTCGGATACTCCGCATGCGCGGGATAGCTCAACAGGTAGAACTCGGCGGGCTTCGACGCATCCTTGCTGGCAAATGTCACGTCCTTCGAGCCGCGCCCCACATAGAGCACATCCAACTTGTCCATCGCGAAGGTCTTGCCGTCGACGGTGACCGTGCCGGCGCCTCCGATGTTCAGTACGCCTAGTTCGCGGCGCTCGAGAAAATAATCAGCGCGGAGTTCCGGCTCTGCCTCAAGTTTCAGTGCGGTCTTTGCCGGCACAGCCGAACCGATCACGGTGCGGTCCAGGTCGACATAAGCGAACTCGATCTCGCCCGGCTGGAAGAACTCTTCCAGAAGAAATGTCTCACGCAGCTCCTCGGTGTTCATCAAGCCGTACCGAACCGAATCTGCCATTTGGTAGTGCCTCATTGCAACTCTCCTCTATTTGCAGAGCCTCTTAGGCAGTCTTCTGTGACAAGGATATCGTTCGTCCTTGCAATACCCCTAAGCCATATGCCCTAACCAGGGTCGGGCCCAGAGAAAAACTGTGAGCGCCCTGGAAACGAACCCTTCAACCATACGAAACACGAAATACGAGCGTCAATAACACGTCTGTGGAGACGGGGGCAGCATTCGACTGTTATTCGTTTGCTCCTTGCAGTGTGCGTCGTTAGATTAAGAGAGATATGCCAAACATCCTCGACTCATTTCGTCTGGACAATAAGGTTGCCCTCGTTACCGGCGCCGCTACCGGCCTAGGCGCCGCCATCGCGCAAGGGCTGGCCGATGCGGGCGCGACCGTGGCAGTGCATGGCAACCGCCGGGCAGCAACCGAGACGGCCGACGCCATCGGGCCAAAGGCTGTCGCCTTTCGCGCCGATCTCTCCAGTGCCACGGGAGCAGAGCAACTCTTCATGGAGGTCAAAGGGAAGCTTGGCCGCGTCGACATCCTGATTAACAACGCCGGCACCATCATTCGCCACAATGCGGACGAGTATCCGCTGGAAGACTGGATGACGGTGTTGCAGGTCAATCTGACCAGCGTCTTTCAGCTTTCGCAGCTTGCCGGGCGTGACATGATCGCTCGCAAGGCGCCGGGAAAGATCGTCAACATTGCTTCCCTGCTCAGCTTTCAGGGCGGCATCCGCGTCCCTGCGTATGCCGCGAGCAAGGGCGGAGTCGCGCAACTGACAAAGGCTCTGGCGAACGAGTGGGCGCCAAAGAACATCCAGGTTAACGCCATCGCGCCCGGCTACATTGCCACAACCAACACCGAGCCGCTACAAGCCGATGAGACCCGCAATCGCCAGATACTCGAGCGCATTCCCGCAGGCCGATGGGGTGATCCGACCGACATCGCGGGAGCCGCGCTCTTTCTGAGCTCCCCTGCAAGCGACTACATCACCGGCACGGTGTTGACCGTCGATGGTGGATGGATGGGCCGCTGACGTAGCGGCTATTCAACCGGGAGCGCCACGCCTCCACGAGCGCTCGACAGATACGCGGCCTCAACGGTCCGCATCGTGTCGATGGCGTCCTCAACGCTGGTTGGAAGTGTCTTAGCGTCTCCTTCGATGTAGGCCTGAAGCGATCCCATCGATCCCATAAAGGCGTCTGGAAACCAGTTGCCGGAGACGGGCACGGGCTTCCAGCCTTCGCCGTTGCGGAGCGCGTACTCAAAGTTGTCCGGTTCTCCGATGGGATAGTTCAGGTTCACACCCATCTGCGCGCGCATGGCGCCGTTCATGCCCTCCCACTGCACAAAGCTCCGCTGCTTTTGCGGAGAGAAGTCGTGGCTGTGGTTGGTGTCGATGAAGACCCGCTTGTCGTCTCCATAATCGAAGACGATGACGCTCTTCGTCGATGCAAGATTCGGTGTTCTAGGGCTGCGGACTGTCTTGGCGTAAACGCTATTCGGATTGCCGAACCAGCTTCGAACCAGATCAATGTAATGGATGGAGTGATAGGTGATCTCAAGCCTCGGGGCCGTGTTCAGAAAGCTCCATAGTTCCCACGGCATGTGTACGCTGAGCGAGACTTCCATATCGTGCAATTCGCCCAACGCTCCGCTGGCGCTCATTGCACGCGCCACAAGCATGTTCGGCGCCCAGCGAAGCTGGAAGTTGACTGCGGCAACCAGCCCCTTGGCGCGGCAGATGCGCAGAATCTCAATGGCCTCGGCCAACGTATCGCCCATGGGCTTCTGTATAAGTACGGCCGAGCTATCTGGCAACTGGGGGAGGATGCTGGGAATCGCCTTCGCAGGAACCGCCACGTCAAAGATGGCGTTTGCAGGAGCAAAGCGGATGGCCTCACCAATCGAATCTGTCCCAAGCGGGACACTGAACCTCTTTGCCAGCGTCTCGGCGCGCTCGCGATTGACGTCAACCAGCGCGGTGACGGGAAAGCCAGCCTTCGCATATGCCGGCAAATGGGCATCGTGAACAATGCCGCCTGAACCGATCATCACAACAGGCCGTGGCGTTCGCGGCTTCGGTTCAGAGACATCGCGCAGGATATCTTCGATGTTCATCGGCAAATTCACTCCTTTTTTACTGGCACAAGTAAAATTCTATTCCCAGAATTTTACTTGACCTTGACTGTTTCATTGCTTGCACCATGGCCTGTCACGCCGTAACCTACCCAAGATGCTCCCGGCGCTCGAACTCGCTTTGCTTTCATGCGTTCTGCTCGGTCTTCGGCACGGTTTTGACTACGACCATCTCGCTGCAATCACCGATATTACAAGCGTTCAGCGCAACTGGCGCGAAGGCATGAAGCTGGGACTGCTCTACGCGCTGGGGCACGCCTTCACCGTCGGGCTGCTTGGCTCTGGAGTCATCTTCCTGCATCTCCGCCTGCCTGCGGGAATGGATGAGGCTGGTCAACGGCTGGTGGGAGCGACGCTGATAGCGCTGGCTCTCTACGTTTTGGTCGCTTTTTTGCGTAGGGGTTCATTGCAACATCGGCATCCTGTGCCTTCAAGCCGTATTGCATTGATGATTACAGGCCTTCGTTATGCTGCATGGTACCTGCGTAAGCTTATTGCACCGAGAACGCCTCAGCCTGAGGCCTTTGCGTTTCGTTATGACCGCAGTTCGGTCTTCTTCGTTGGAATCATCCACGGGCTTGGCGCGGAGACCCCATCGCAACTGCTTCTCTTTCTGCTGGCAGCCAACCTGGGTGGAACCAGCCGCGGATTTCTCGGTTTGTTTTGCTTCATTGCGGGACTCCTGGCAATGAACACGTTGATGACTGCATCTGCATCCGGACTTTTTGTCTCCAGCCGAAACAGACCGCGATTGCAATTCGTGATGACTTCGTTGACAGCGGCATACAGCTTCATCGTCGGAACGGTCTTTTTGTTAGGAGTCAGCGACAGGCTGCCTCCCTTGCTCCACTAATTGGCTCATCTCCAAGGACTCAGGGTATGATTCGCGTCCCGTTCCACGATCTCAACTCCGTTCTGTACAAGGCAATGCTCGACCTCGGCATACCAGAGGACCGCGCACGCCGCTGCGCTCAACTCTTTACCGAGACGACGCGCGATGGCATCTACACTCATGGGCTGAACCGCTTTCCCCGATTCTCGGCAATGGTAAAGAACGGTAGCATCCACGTCGATGCAATTCCTACGCTTACGGCTGCCTTTGGAGCCATCGAGCGATGGGATGGCAATCGAGGCATCGGCAATCTCAATGCTCAGGACTCTATGTCGCGAGCCATTGAGCTTGCGCGCAAGAACGGCATCGGTGCGGTGGCCCTGGCGAATTCAAACCACTGGATGCGAGGCGGCGCCTTCGGTTGGCAGGCAGCGGACCAAGGCATGTTCGCCATCTGCTGGTCGAACACCCTCGCCAACGTTCCGGCGTGGGGAGCGACGACTCCGGCAATCGGCAACAACCCACTGGTACTGGCTGTGCCCCGTGCAAACGGCAACATTGTGATCGATATGGCAACAAGCCAGTTCTCTTACGGAACACTTGCCTCTTACAGCAAACGCGGTGTTCCGCTGCCGGTCCCCGGCGGCTACGACTCCGACGGCAACCTGACGGACGATGCTGGCGCGATTGAGAGATCGCAGCGATCCCTTCCAATTGGCTATTGGAAGGGATCGGGGCTGGCCGTGGTGCTTGATGCGATCGCCGCGATGCTCTCGGGTGGCACGGCCACACATCAGTTTCCCAAGGATCCGCAGCGGGAAGCAGGACAGTCCCAGGTCTTTCTTGTGATCGATCCGGCCAACCTTGCCACGGCATCGGAGCTGAACCATATCGCCGATGGCATCGTCGACTCGCTACGTCAGGCAACGCCCATTGACCCGGCCAAACCGATACGCTATCCGGGCGAACAGACGCTTCAGCTTCGCGAAGAAAATATGCGGCTTGGGGTCCCCGTCGACGAAGACGTATGGCAGCAGGTGAGCGTGGGACGTTTGTAACAAAGGTGCAACTCGCGAAGCTCCTCACCATTCGATACCATCATGCTGTAGGAGATAACGAAATGGATCTCGCGGCCAAACGCGATCTGCTTTTATCCACACTCCGTGGACTGGACAGCGTAATGGTGGCTTACTCTGGCGGGACCGACTCGGCCTATCTGGCGTACGCAGCGTATCAGGTCCTCGGCAATAAGATGCTGGCCGTTATCGCCGATTCGCCATCGCTGCCACGCGCCGAGCTGGCACGCGCGCTTGCGTTCACGGCGACCCATGAAATCCCAACGCATATTCTGCAGACGACGGAGCTGGAGAATCCCGACTACCAGCGTAACGACTCACGGCGCTGCTTTTACTGTAAAGACGAGCTATTTTCGCGGATGGAGATCGAACAGAAAGCGCGAGGCTTTCAACATCTGGCCTACGGCATGAATCTTGATGATCGAGGGGATTACCGCCCAGGCCAGCAGGCGGCAAACGAGCACCACGCGCTCGCTCCTCTGGTAACGGCACACCTCACCAAGCCTGAGATCCGGCGACTGGCCCATAAAGCGGGGCTGGATCTGTGGAACAAGCCCGCTTCAGCTTGCCTCTCTTCCCGCATTGAGTACGGACGTCCAGTCACCCGCGAAAACCTGTTACAGGTTGAACAGGCCGAAGCGGCCCTGCATGAGCTGGGCTTTCTCCGTGTTCGCGTGCGCCATCACGGAGAGATGGCACGCATCGAGATCGACCGCGTCGATTTACCTCGCGCACTCGATCTCGATGTACTCGACAGGATTACCGCATCTCTACGCCCCCTCGGCTTCACCTACATCACTCTCGATACTCAGGGATACCGATCAGGCTCGATGAACGACGTGCTTCCGGTCTCGTCGATCGCGCCGGCAGTCGTGAAACAATAGCGACTATGCGAATCGCATATCTCGACTGCTTCGCCGGAATCAGTGGCGACATGTTTATTGGATCTCTGCTCGACTCGGGCGCAGACCAGAGAGTGCTTGAGGATGCTGTCGCCGCACTGAATATCGGCGCATCGCTGAAGATCGAGCGAGTCGAACGAAGCGGTATCTCGGCCACAAAGGTTCATGTGCTTGAAGATGGGAAGATCGTCGATAAGGCGCCTGCTGCTAAAAGCACACAGCCGCAACATTCTCGTCACACGATCCATTCGCACAAACACACTGAAACCCATTCGTACCGGCATGAAAGCCATGGAAGGCCGCTTAGTGCCATTCGTGACCTGATTCAAGCCACTCATCTCGCTGGGCCGGTCAAGCACACTGCTATTCACGCATTTGAGTTACTCGGCGCGAGTGAAGCAAAGATCCACAACGTGGAGATTGAAGATGTCCATTTTCACGAGGTGGGTGCGGTCGACGCCATCGTGGATATCGTCGCCGCCAGCGCAGGAATCCATTCCCTCAAAATTCATCAATGGTACTGTTCCCCGCTAAATGTCGGCGGGGGAACGGTTGACTGTTCGCATGGGCGCTTTCCTGTGCCCGCCCCCGCGACAGCCGACCTTCTTCGTGGCCTTCCAACCTATTCAGCGCATGTGCAACAGGAACTTGTGACGCCGACAGGAGCAGCCATTGTTCGAGCGCTGTCGCCAACCTTTGGCGCGCAGCCTGCCATGCGTATCGAGCGGATTGGCTATGGCGCAGGCTCACGCAATCCAAAAGACTTCCCCAATGTGCTACGTCTTTCGATTGGCGACGCGGACAATGAGACGCAGTCTTCAGTTGCGGTTTTGGAGACCGCTATCGACGATCTCTCGCCGCAGATACTGGCGCATGTTGCAGAGAAGGCGCTTTCGCTAGGCGCTCTCGATGTGATGTCCACTGCGGTGCAGATGAAGAAGGGACGACTGGGGACGCTGATCACCATACTGGCCGACGATGCCCGTGTAGCTGTCCTCGAAGACCTTTTACTGCGCGAGACCAGTACGCTCGGCGTTCGCATTCATCATGAGCGGAGAAGCATCCTCGATCGCAAACACGTAGTCGTGAATACGACTTACGGAGATATTCGAATAAAGATCGGTTCACGGACCGGCGAGATCTTCAATGCCGCTCCAGAGTTTGACGATTGCCGTGTCGTCGCGGAGCAGCATGGAGTACCGGTGAAGCAAGTGCAGCAGGCAGCAATGGCGGCATACCTCGCGGGAGAAAAAGGCAACGCATGAACCGCAACACCATTCTCGATCTCCTTGCTGCTGTGGAGCGAGGGGACTTGACTCCGGCCGCAGCCTCGGACCGGCTGACGAACCTTCCCTACGAAGATATCGACCACACAAAGATCGACCATCATCGCTCGTTGCGTAGTGGACTGCCTGAGGTCATCTATGCGGCTGGAAAATCGCCCGAGCAAACTGCGGAGATCTTCGCGCGCATGGCAGCGGCCGGTTCCGATGTACTTGCTACGAGAGCTGACGAAGCGACTGCGCGATGTGTCCAGGAAAAGACCCCTGCTGCCCTTTATCACATACAGGCCCGTGCCATTTCGTTGCGGCAATCCGAGGCTGTTGCAACGCATGGGCGTGTTGCGGTTGTATGCGCCGGGACAAGTGATATTCCTATTGGCGAAGAGGCCGCCGTCACTGCCGAGGTTTTCAACACGGCAGTGGCCCGGATATATGACGTTGGTGTCGCGGGCTTGCACCGACTCCTCTCCGTGCGCGAAGAACTCACATCTGCCGATGCTGTGATCGTCTGCGCCGGGATGGAAGGAGCTCTACCCTCGGTCGTCGGAGGCCTGGTAGGGGTTCCAGTCATTGCCGTACCTACGTCTGTAGGTTACGGCGCATCGTTCAGCGGGGCTGCTGCCTTGCTGGGCATGCTCAACTCCTGCTCACCGAATGTGGTTGTGGTCAACATTGATAATGGGTTTGGCGCTGCATATACCGCAACGATGATCGCCCGAGGTTCGCAACGCCGATAGTGTTCCCGAGCGGATAGTGCGCTGGTATGATCGAAATATGACACAGCTTGATGTTCTTTACCGCTACGGCGTTCCGCCAGCCGAAGCTGCTGCGCTTGCCATTGCTCGAATCCGTGAGGTCTACGGCGTCCGGCGGGTGACATTCGATGAAGCCGAGAAGACAGTGCGGGTTGAGTACGATGCCACCAGGTTGAATGAGGCCATGATTCATCAACTTCTGCGCCGGGCAGGATTGGATATCGTTGAGCGGCTCCCAATGTTTGCAGCGCCGGAACCTGTTCCCGAACTGGCTGCGCCTGCACCGGCTAAATAACTGTTGTAGGATTCAAAATGTATTCGCCGCGCCCGTAGCTCAGCTGGATAGAGCATCTGGCTTCGAACCAGAGGGTCGGAGGTTCGAGTCCTTCCGGGCGCACCAGTTTCAATGATTTATTCCTGTAGCGAAGGCATGTTTCTTACGGCACCGGATTTGCTCTAAGCTCATAAATCCGTTATATTAAGAAGGTTGCTTCCAACGCAATGTGCGCCCGTAGCTCAGCTGGATAGAGCAACTGGCTACGAACCAGTAGGTCGGACGTTCGAATCGTTCCGGGCGCACCATAATCTTCCTTCCGCATCCCATTTTTCACAACAATCTCCGTATTGCGGGGCGTTGCCGCTATAGTTATGCCTACTGCGCGCTTTGTGAAACGTCGTATTCTCCAATGCGTGGACCGGCCTAAGGGAGATAGCCACAGCAGTGATCATGCAAAGGATTGGAGCTTCAGCGCTAGCTGCCGACAAGATGGAGCGCCGCACCATGCGGCTGCTGGACGTGCTTGTCGGAATCGCTATTGCCGCCGTCGCGGTGACCGACTGGGAGATCGTCGCCAACATCTCGCTGGGATATCTCTACGTGCTTCCCATCGCTCTGTGCGCATTGATCAACCCTCTGTCCTTTACGCTGGGCCTCTCCGTCTTCTGTACCGTGTTGCAGGACATCTTTGGCCCGCCGGCGCAATCGCTTGAGTGGAGGGTTGTTCGAGACATCGTCTACCTGTCGAGCTTTCTGATTGTGGGCTTCTGCGTCACGCTTCTGGCACGGCAGCGCAACCGTATGGCAGACGAAGTGAAGCGGCAACGGGATGAGTATGAGTCCGATCTCACTCTCGCTGCGCAGGTGCAACGGCAGGTGCTTCCCAAACCGCTATCGCTCTCCGATATGCAGATTGCAGCGGCCATGCAGCCCGCACGTATGCTTGGCGGCGACTACTACGACTTCTTCGAGGTTGGAGATAACCAGGTGGATGTCGTTATTGCCGATGTCTCCGGTAAAGGAGCGGCGGCAGCGCTGCTGATGCCGTCACTCGCCGTTGCCCTTCGCCTGCGAGCTCGGGAACTGGACGGCCCAGCAGCGATCATCAAGGATCTTGATGAGGTGCTGAAGCAAATCACCAGGCCCGCAACGTTTGTGACGATGTTTTATGCGCGCATCCACCGTTCCCGCAGAACGCTGCAATATGCTTGCGCGGGTCACAACCCGCCGATACTTTTGAGGGCGAAGAGCGGAGAGGAAATTGCCCTGAATGACTCGGGACCGGTGCTGGGCATTCTGCCCGATGCGCGCTTTTCCGATTCGACTGCATCGCTCGAACCGGGCGATGTTCTCACTCTCTACACAGATGGAGTTACGGAACAGGAGAACAACGCCGAAGAGGAGTTCTCTCCCGAACGCCTCCAGAGCGTGATCGCTGAAACCGGAACTGAGACTGCAAGTTCTGTCGTCAACGATATCTGTTTGGCGGTCTCTCGTTTCTCCGGGGACAAAGAGCAGGCGGACGATCTGACGGTTGTAGTGGTAAAGATGCTATGAACAGGGCTTTCGCCATGCGCCGCCATATCGTCGCCGGTTTGTTGATGATCAGCCTGATCGTCCAGTGCCGGTTTGTTCATGCACAGGATGCGGAGCCATCCGCAACAGGTACAGTACATCGTTCGACGACTGGCTCGATAACCTACACCAACCGTAAATACGGGTTCTGCTTCGTGCTCCCTTCTGCATGGAACGGCTATTCCATCGTCGTTGGCAGGTGGACTGGCATGGCGACGGACGGGTCATCTCCTACGCCAGCCATACATGGTCCGGAGCTTTCCATTCGAAACCCTCGGTGGACTAAAACCAATCCACGCCAGGACATACCCATCATGATCTTTACCCGCAAACAATGGGACCTCGTCTTCCAGGAAAAGATCGCGGTGAGTGCGGCACCCATAGGGCCAAGCGAGCTCGGAAGAAATAGCCGGTATGTCTTTGCGTTGCCTCCCAGATACAATTATGCCTTTCCTCAAGGTTATGAAGAGGTTGAAAGGATCATCGCCGGCCACCCGCTTGATGCGTTCTGAGAGCACCTCCCTCTTCCCTGGCACCCCTGGGAATCTGCGACTGAATAGGTCGCAATAATTGACGACCAAATTAGTCCTCAATAGACTAGAGATATCTGATTCAGGGCATTAGGTGCCTTGACAATCAGGGGACACGGAGTTCCGGGGCAGGCTAGACGGCTCTCCAGGGAAGAGAAATACCTCATGCTGCAGGCATTTATCATTACGCTCCGCGAAGGTGTGGAGGCCGCGCTGATCATCGGCATCGTCTTCGCCTACCTTACCAAGATAGGCCGTCAGGAGCTGAAGCGGACGGTTTTCTGGGCCCTGGGAGCAGCTTTGGCGGCCAGTGTCGCTGTGGCTATCGTGCTGGCACGACTTCAGATCAATACAGACATCTTTGAAGGTTGGGTGATGTTGGCCGCCGCGGTCTTTGTCATCAGCATGATCTGGTTCATGCACAAGACGGCGCGGACCATGCGCGGCGATATCGAGCAAAAGATCGCGCAATACACCGGCCAGGATGGCGTCTCGAAGGCCGGGCTTTTCTTCTTCGTCTTTCTGCTCGTCTTGCGCGAGGGCGTGGAGACGGTGTTGATCCTCTCTGCTGTGACCCTCAACTCCACCGAACTGATGAGCTTTACCGGGACGCTGCTTGGGGTGGCCGTGGCGGTGGTCTTCGGTGTGCTGTTCGTGCGCGGAAGCGTCAAGATCAACCTGCAACGGTTCTTCCGTGTCACCACCGTGATCCTTTACTTCGTGGCGTTCCAGTTGACCATCAGCGGTCTGCACGAACTCAGCGAGAACGGCGTTCTTCCTTCGAGCCAGGCTGAGATGCGGCTGATCGGCCCGATCGTTCGCAACGATCTCTTCTTCTTCGTCACGATGTTGGCGCTGGCGGGTTTGATGGTACTGATGGAGTACCGCCGCCGGGCTCCCATGGCGCTTACCGCCAATGCAACGCCCGCCGACCGCAGGCGCGCGGAGTGGACCCAGCGCCGCGAGAAGATGTGGATGACCGCAGTCGTTGGCACGAGCTTCCTGTTTATTTTTCTATCCACCGCCGAGTTCATCTATGCCAAGAGTTCCACGGCGTTGTCACCGACGACCTCCGTCACACTCGTCGGCAGTCAGGTAACGGTTCCCACCGCCGACGTCAACGACGACCAGCTTCACCGCTACGGCGTGCATGTGGACGATGGCAAGGGAGGAAGCACCGAGGTGCGCTTCCTGCTGTTCAAGAAGCCGGACGGCAACATCGTCTCCGTAGGCGACGCCTGCCACATCTGCGGCCCGGTTGGCTTCTACATCGGCAGCCAGGGCATCACCTGCAAGATGTGCGCATCGCCTCTGAATGCTTCCTCCATGGGACAGGAAGGCGGGTGCAACCCGATCCCCTTGAAGAGCACGGTAGGCGGAGGCCAGGTGACGATCCAGGCCGCCGACCTCAAGACGCTGGTCGCTGTATTTGAACGCTAGGTGAGGCAATGTTCTTTCGGCTACTGATGGAGAGCTTCCGGCGGCAGCGGCGACGCAAGACACTTGCGGGCCTCGCAATCCTGCTTGGAACAACTGCGGTGACCGCAATGCTGGCACTCGCGACCACCATCGGCGATCGCATCCACGACGAACTCGCTGTCTACGGCGCGAACATCGTGGTCCACCCGGCGGCCGATCAACTTGACGTGAAGGTGGGCGGCGTCGACGTGAAGCCTGTCTCAGGCGGAGCTTACCTGAAAGAGTCGGACCTCAAGAAGCTGCGTGGCATCTTCTGGGCGAACAACATCACTGGGGTTTCGCCCGAGCTTCCTGTCCATATCGCTGGAAGTACATCCGGCGGACGCGCAGTGGATGCAGCCGCCACCGGCATGTGGTTTCGTCACTCGCTCAGCAGCGGCGGAGGCTCCGCTCTGGTGACAGGCGCTCCCGCACTCCACCCACTTTGGAAACTGGAAGGTGCGTGGCCCAACGAAACAAAGACGACGGGCGGCGAAGCGGAGGCAGTGGCTGGCAACACTCTGGCTTCAATGCTTGGGCTGCACATAGGGGACACGATCACCACCTCTCCTCAGAACACCATGCTGCGCATCGTCGGCATTGTCACGACCGGCGCCGCAACGGACGATCAGCTTCTTCTCCCGCTCAATGCCGCGCAGAGGATCGCCGGAACACCCGATGCCGTGCGGCGCGTTGAGATCTCCGCTCGTACGAAGCCAGAGGACGCCTTCGCGCGCAAGGACCCCGATTCCCTCTCGCCGAAGCTGCGCGAGGTCTGGTATTGCAGGCCCTACGCGAACTCTATCGCCTACCAGATTCGCGAGGCGATCCCCGGTGCGCGGGCCGAGCAGGTCCGTCGCGTCGAACAGAGCGAGGGCAATGTGCTGAAGCGCATCAGCGGCCTGATGTGGCTGATCAGCGCAGCCGCCATGCTGGCCGCGGGCTTTGCCGTAAGCGCGGCGATGGCGACGGCCATTCTGGAACGACAGGGCGAGATCGGCCTGATGCGCTCTCTCGGCGCCAGCAAGGGCGCCATCGCCATGTTGTTTTACGCGGAGACCGGGCTGCTTGCGTTGCTCGCCGGTGGGCTTGGTTATTTTGCTGGCTCCGGACTGGCAGGGTGGTTAGGAGCGCGAATCTTCGGCTCGGATGCTCCTCTTACCGCTGCGAGCGTCTTCAATCCGGTGCTGCTTCCTGTCATCGTCGCGCTGGCCCTCGTGGTCGCGCTCGCGGGCAGCACGCCGGCGATCCGCCGCGCCCTGACCATGGATCCCTCCGCCATTCTGAGGGCCGACGTATGAGCCGGCAGTTAAACATCGTCAGCATGTTGCGCCGCTCACTGGTGCATCGCAGGGCGCGCAGCCTGTCGGCGCTGATGGCGATGACCATCTCTGCTGCTGTGGCAACGGCGCTGCTCACGCTCTACGCCGACCTCGACGCCAAGCTGCATCACGAGTTTCGCAACTTCGGCGCAAACATCGTGATCACTCCCGCCGAGGCTGGAAAGTCGTTCCCGCCTGACACGCTCGAACGTGTGCAGGCAGCCGCGGGACCGGACGCTGTCGCCGCAGAGTTTGCCTATGCCGTTGCCACCACGGACCGCGGAACACCGGTCGTCGTCTCCGGAACAGACTTTGACGCTGTACGCCGCCTGAACGCCTGGTGGCAGGTGGACGCATGGCCCGCTGCGAATGAAGCTGACGCGGCTCTACTCGGGCAACGTGCGGCCCAGTTCGTCGCCGACGAGCACTCCGTCCAACTCACCTTTGATGGCCGTCCCCTGACGCTACGGGGCGCGGGCAGACTGCGCACCGGCGACGCCGAAGACAGCCGCATCTACATGCCGCTGTCTACCTTTACCGCGTGGACGGGCGCGCAGCCAGGCGTGATCGAGATACAGATCGCCGGTGGGGCCGTCAAGGTTGAAGCCGCAATCGAGCGGCTGAGACAGCTTCCCGGCCTGAAGATCGAGCCCGTACGCCAGTTGGTCGAAGGCGAAGACCGCATCGTCGACAAGACGCATGCGCTGATGTACGGGGCCGTGCTCCTGATCGCGCTCACCGTCGCGGTAAGTGTGCTGGCAACACTTTCGGCCAGCGTGCTCGAGCGCAGGCGCGACTTCGCACTGATGAAGGCGCTCGGCGGATCGCAGGCTCAGTTGATGGCGATGTTCCTGCTTGAAGCGATGGTCCTTGCTGTCGCTGGTGTCGCGGCAGGCTTTGTGCTCGGCTCCGCAGCCGCCTTTGCCATCAGCCAACTCAACTTCCATACGGCCACGCTTCCGCGCGTGGGGGTGCTTCCGGCCGTCGTACTTCTAAATATTCTGATTGCAGCTCTGGCGGCAATGCTTCCGGCCCGTGTTCTGCGAAATCTGCAACCTGCGGCCCTGCTTAAAGGCGAGTGAGATTGATGACGAACGATAGTCCTCTGGTAGAAAACCTGATCGAACAGACGCGACCCGACTGCGCGGTGATTGCCTTGAACGGCGTGACGCGCGAGTATGAAGGCCATGCGGGCAAGGTATGCGCACTCGACCATGCCTCGTTCTCCATCGTTGCCGGGGAGTGGGTCGCCATCACCGGCCCCTCTGGCTCGGGCAAGAGCACGCTGGTCAACCTGATCGGCTGCCTCGACCGGCCGACACAGGGGCAGCTTCACATCGATGGCGTCAATGTCGCCAGTATGTCCGCCACGGAACTGGACCGTTTTCGCGCCGACAAAATCGGCTTTATCTTCCAGCAGTTTCACCTGATTCCTTACCTGTCGGCGATTGAAAACGTCATGCTCGCGCAGTACTTCCACTCCATGACAGACGAGAAGGAAGCCCGCACCGCGCTCGAGCGCGTGGGACTGGGACAACGCGCCGACCACCTGCCCAGCGAACTCTCGGGCGGCGAGCAGCAGCGTGTCTGCGTGGCCCGAGCGTTGATCAACAACCCGCCCATCCTCCTTGCCGATGAGCCAACCGGAAACCTGGACGCGGCAAACCAGAAGATCGTCGCCGGGCTGCTTGAAGACCTGCACAGACAAGGCCACACCATCGTGATGGTGACGCACGACCCTGAGATGGCCTCGCTGGCCCAGCGCCGGATTGCGCTGAGTCACGGCAAGGTCTTCTGTCACCCGGTTGGCGGTCCGGTGGTTACCTTACGCCGCTAGGTTGGAATCAGCGTTCGCCCCAGCTCAGTTTGCTTCGCAGCACGCTGAACAGTCCGTTACGTCGAGGTCTTAGGAGTCGTACCCCGTGCTCTGAGCGGCAGCAGCGCACCTCGTCCCCCAACTCCAGCTCAATCGCTTCCTGCCCGTCCACGGTCAGGTAAGTCAGGTTGGGAACGCCCTCGATGTGAATCGTTACCGTCGACTCTCCAGGCACAACGATAGGTCGAATCGTCAGCAGGTGCGGACAGACGGGTGTCACCACGAGAGCATTCACCGAAGGCATGACGATGGGGCCGTTGGCCGAAAGATTGTATGCTGTGGAGCCCGTCGGCGTAGAGACGATGATGCCATCGGCTCGCATTGCGCCAACAAACTGCTGGTCGATCTCGACGGAGAAATCGGCCATACGCGCGATCGATCCCTTTGAGACGACAATGTCGTTGAGAGCGTCCCACTCCTTGATCGTCCTGCCTGCGCGCCGCAGCTCGATGCGGATCATGTCGCGAACTTCGACGCTCGCACAGTTGTCGCACCACGACTCAAGGGCTGTATACAGCTCCGACAGTGGAACTTCCGTCAGAAAACCGAGCGAACCTAAATTCACGCCAAGGATCGGCGTTGGAGAATGAGCAAAGGCCCTTGCCGCGGCAAGTAGCGTTCCGTCGCCGCCCAGAACAATCACCAGATGAGGGTGGTGTTTAGGCATGTCGCTGCGCTGAACTGACTTCCGCGCATCAAGATAGGCGGCGCTATGCGGATCGAGCAGCGGCTCGTAGTCATGGCTCTCAAGCCACGCAATCAGTTCTGAAAGAATTGTGGCAAGCTCCGGCTTCTGCGGCTTCGAGATGATGGCGGCCTTGAACATTAGTGCTAGTGTACCGGCTCCTCAGACCACGGGTTTACGTTGCTCCGAATACTGCGCGAAGAAGATACTCCCGGTTACCCTCCATACCCTGGATCGGGGAGTCTATGACCTCCAACTCCGTTCCACCAAGCCCCGCAACGCACTCTGTCACGCGCTCGATCGCCTCCCTGCGCGCTCCTTCATCGCGCACGATACCCCCCTTGCCGACGTTGTGCCGGCCAGCCTCGAACTGCGGCTTGATGAGGACCACGGCGGTTCCCTTCCACGGCACTCCCTCACAACCCAACGCAGCCATGACGGCCGGCAGGACCAGCGTCGCCGAGATGAACGAGACATCCATCGAGAAAAACCCTGGAGCAGGCCGGCCGGCTGAAAGAAGCTCTCCTACAGTCAGTAGCCGCGCGTTGGTTCGTTCTCGTAGCGTAACGCGTGGATCAGCGCGGAGTTTCTGTGCTATCTGACCATAGCCCGTATCCACCGCAAGTACAGAGGCTGCGCCGGCCTGAAGCATGCAGTCGGTAAATCCTCCCGTCGAAGACCCTATATCGACGGCATGAAGACCTTCCAACGAGATATTCCAATGCGCAAGCGCATGCTCAAGCTTTAGTCCGCCGCGGCTGACGTACTTCAGATCGCTTCCCAGCAGACGAACAATCGCATCCTCGGAGACATTCGCTCCCGGTTTATCGATCTTCTGCTCGTTGACGAGCACGCGTCCCGCGAGAATCAGGGCCTGCGCCCGCTCGCGAGAAGCGGCGTGTCCCTGATCGACCAGAAATTTGTCTAGGCGGTTCTTCATGAGGTGATTCAATCTCTCTGCAGCGGGGAGTCGCTTATTCATTAAGGTACATTGTGGCGTTCCATAGGTTAGAGTTGCTAGGAAAGAACTTATCGGGCAATCCAACCTTCCGGCAGGAACGTATTGATGTACAGAGAGATGGGACTGGCCAACGCTTCGCCGCAGCAGTCGCAGGATGATGCAACCCTGCTCGCGTTGGTGCGTCGCGGCGACGAACATGCCATGGCCTCTATCTACGATCGCTATTCCAAGGTTGTCTACTCCGTTGCCTTGCGCGTGCTGCGCGATCCTGCATCGGCGGAAGATGTGCTTCAGGAGGTTTTTTTGCAGGTTTGGCGCAGCCCGGAACGCTTTGTCGCCCTCCGAGGGAGCCTGGGAGGATGGCTCACTGTCGTCACGCGAAACCGGTCGATCGATGCTCTGCGCCGCAAAAAACCCAGCGACACGATTGACGACCTCTCGCTGGCCTCACAATACGATCTCGCAGTCGAAGCTGAACGCAACACCATGGCGGAAAAGGCCCGCACGGTCATCGTCAGACTGCCTCCCGAGCAGCGTAAGACGCTTGAGATGGCCTTCTTCGACGGCCTTACCCACTCCGAGATTGCCGAGATGACAGGCGATCCCCTTGGCACCGTCAAAACCAGAATCCGCAGTGCGCTGACGACACTGAGAAAGGCGTTTCTGGTATGAGCACAACCGGCCATTACGACCAGGGCGATCTGGCTCTGTTTGCCATGCAGTTGCTACCGCGCAACGAACATGTAGCCATGGCATCTCATATCTCCAGTTGCACCTACTGCCGGCAGGAACTGGCGAGCCTTCAGGGGGATCTGGCAGCGTATGCCCACACGGTAGACATGCACTCCCCCCCGGCGTTGACCCGGGAACGTTTTTTGAACCAGGTCGCCCGAGAGAAGCGGTTTGTCCCATTGGACCAGCCTGAACCCGAGCGCCTGCCACCAGTGCCTGTTCAGCGTCTCGAACGAATGGAGCGCATTGAGGCAGCCGCGGCTGGAAAGCCGCTGGGATATACGTCGCGAGGCCAGCAGTACACCACCGGTCTCGGCAGCGGACGCTATCTTGATGAAGCGGACGAGCGGCAAACAGGTCAGGTCTCGATGGTGGCCAGGGCCTTTACCTCAGCCTTTCCCTGGATTGGGTGGGCGGTGGCGGCAGTATTGGCGATTACTGCTGGAAATCTTTACCACGAGCGCGAGGCACAGCGCGCGAAGCTCATTTCACAGGCTGGAGCAATCGACCGCCTCAACTCCGATGCGGCTGGAGCGAAACAGCTTCTGGAGACCATCACCGATGCCTCGGCGCGCCAGGTAACGCTCACCAAGGCCAACGAATCTCCAGCCCCGTCTGTCCCACAGGCCAGGGTGACCTATGTCGCCTCGAAAGGATCGCTGATCTTCCTTGCGAGCAATCTGGAACCTATCGAAAGTTTCAAGACCTATGAGCTTTGGCTGATTCCCTCCGATGGAGGCGATCCAATCCCTGCCGGCACCTTCAGGCCCGATGCGCGCGGCAACGCCAGCGTCATTCTGCCGCCTTTGCCTAAGGGCATTGACGCCAAAGTATTTGGAGTCACCATCGAAGCCGATGGCGGTTCGCAAACGCCCACGATGCCTATCGTGCTCGCAGGAAGCTAAACCACATCGCTGAAGAGCGGCTACGGTATCTGGGCGCGAACCTGAACACCTTTACCCTGCAAGGGGATGGTCGTTTCGACAACGTCGGTATCGGTGCGAATGATCGTCATATTGTTCGACTCAGGAGAGGTGACGTAGACCTTCCCTGTCGGTGTTCCGTTGATCGCCGCAATAAAGTTCGGGTGCACGGTTGCTGGAACCGGAATCGTAGCCGTCACCGTGTTGGAGGTTAGATTGACGACGGAGACTGTACTGTCGGCCTGGTTCACGACATAAGCGCGAGAACCATCTTGCAGGACAGCAACCATGCGAGGATTGACTCCCACCGGCACCGTTGCCAGCACCTGACCGAAGCCATTGGCATCGATCGGGTTGGTCGGATCGCAGTTCGGGTTTCCCGGCAGAGCCGCCGCAGAGCAAAGCGGGATGTTGATGATGCTCACAGAGCCCTTGGATGTTCCATCACCGGCATTCGCAATAACCAGTTCATTCTTTGTTGGTGCCAGATCTGCCCATACAGGAGAAGTCCCAACCGGGATTGGATTGACTGCCGGTGAAGGTACTGCGTCAAGCTGGTTCGCCTGTGAGTTGATGACGGAAACTGTTCCGTCACCCTGGTTCATGATGAACGCCCGTTTTCCGTCAGCCGTCATCACGCCGTAAATTGGCGCTTTGCCCACCTGGATGATGCCGGAGATCGTATTGCTCGAAGTCTCAATCGCAGCAACCTGCCCGCTGCCACCTCCAGTGTTCTGGTTGATGACATACTGCCTGGCAGCTCCCGAAACGCCTGCAATATAAACCGGCGTGAAACCGGATGCGATCGGAAGTTCCTGGTTCAAAGCCGGTGGAAACCCCTTCAACTGAGCCACTGCGGTACGGCCTGCCTCAGTAACAAATGTCGATGTCGAGTCGGGAAAAATACTGTTCGGCAAAGCGCCGTTCAGAAGCGTTGTCTGCACGACATCGCGTGTCTGCAACTGGTTCGAAACATCGAAGCTGGTCATCGTGCCGTCGCCATTCAAGGTGTAACCGGTATTTCCGCCCGCGTTCAGGATGAAATAGTACGGTGCGACTCCAACGTTGGCCGTGATAAGCACTGTATCGCCGGAAAAATCCACAATCGTCAGAAGCCCTGGAAGCCCATTGCCCGGATCGGAGATGGCGACCGCGTACTTCTGCGGCTGCGAGGCAGGACCCACAGGATTGATCGCCGTGACCACGGGACGATACGTGTTGCCGCACCCGGAGATCGCCGCCAGCGTTGAGGCCCCCAGAACGACAGTACCGAAGGCTTTGACCTGAGACAGGATTCGAGACCGCATGGATCGCCGGTTGTCCCGGCCCCAGATAGTTGCTTCTGCTTCAATTCTTGCTAAACGCAAAACTGCTCCCGCCGTGTTACTGGTGTTGGCTATGCTATGTCAGATTGTAAATCACTTATGACCATCGGACCGGGTATCTACAACAAGTCCACCGGGAGGAATAGGCCAATCTTCCCCGCCCGGGATCATCTCCAATCCCGCCTGCTAACCTGCGTCGTGACGGGCTTGCTCCTTCTGGCTGTGGCCATGCCTCCAATAGCCGCTCACGGGCTTGGGCAGCCTATGCGGTCTGTCGGCATCCCGCTGCTCGTCAGCCTCAGCTTTGGAGCGGCGGTATGGGCCTTGCGCGCGGCGACCATGGGCGGAGTCGTCCTCGGGATACTCATCTGTTTCCTCCTGGCCCAATCTCCACAGATATCGAACGGAATTTTTACGCATTCCGTTGGGCGCTCCGCGCTCCCCGCCCTCGTCGCCGTATTTGCAATATCCTTTGCCGCAACAAAGTTCCGCCGCTCACGCAAGGAAGCACAGGGTCTGGCTGAGCCACGACGTGGCAGACAAGCCTCGCAGATTGCCGCAAACCTTGGGATCGCCGCTTTGTTCGCCGCAACGGGACGTTACGAAGGCTGCATCGCGGCTCTCGCCGAGGCCGCAGGAGACACAGCTTCGTCTGAAATAGGTCAGGCTGTCGGAGGGCCCGTAAGATTACTGACCACAGGGAAGCCCGCGCCCGCAGGAACAAATGGCGGAATTACTCTTGCCGGAACCATGGCCGCCTTGTTCGGCGCTGCGATAACCGTTTCGGTTGGCGCACTGAACCATGCTTTATGGCCTCACGCCTTAGTGATCTTCTTGGCCGCCTGCGCCGGGGTCATCTTCGACAGCCTGCTTGGCGCAACGGCAGAAAACAAGGGCTGGATCGGCAATGACCTGGTCAACTTCGCTTCCACACTGTTTGCCGCTCTGCTGGCGACCTTTCTGAGCCGCTAGTAGTCATCCTCGCCTGCGAGCCATCTCCGCGGCCAACCAATATCGAGGTGAAGTTTCGAGGCGGTATAGCTGACGATCTCGTGCAGATATCTCATCGTAAGATCGTACTGACTGATATGCCCTACTGTAGCTCTCGGTGAGGTGTAGACGTCCAGACCAGCGTCTCGGCAAAGTTCACGGATACGAAACAGGTGTGTGCCGTCTGAGACGACAACAATATGTTGCAGGTTGTTGTCTCGCGCTATCGCTGCCAACCGGCGCACCTGTTGCTCAGTGTCGAATGAATGGGTCTCTGCGATGATGCTGCCAAACGGAATACCGTGCGCCAGCAGGTAATCGCGGCCGACGGCCCCTTCTGTATTGCCCGAATCCTTGTCTGACCCTCCGCCAAGAGTAATGACGAGCGGAGCAATTTGCTTTCGGTACAGATCCACTGCGTGATCCAACCTGAAATGCAGCGTTGGCGAAGGCCGCCCTAAGTACTCCGCGGCTCCAAAGACAGCGATAGCATCGGCCTGCTGTGCTTCATCCTGATTGGCTACTTCCGATATTTGCTGCGCAACATAGATCCCCCATCCCACGATGATAAGGAAAAGTGAAAGCAGAAGGCTGCGTAAAAGCACTGCGCCAGTCGAAGGAGCTTTGCGGCGCATATTGGAGTCAGGGACGATCATGATGCGTGAGAGTCGAGTTTACGGCATCTTACCGTCAGCCCGCGAGTATAGATTTCTACCGCTGTAGTGTTAGAACGATCTCATGCGTTGGAATCGCTCCTTCGCGCAGAATCATCCACGAGTTGGCGCCCCCTGACAGATCGACAATCGTCGTCGGGATAGAGCGTGCGGTAGGTCCACCATCCACAATCAATGGGATCTTATCGCCAAGCTGGTCGCGCACTCCATTCGCGTACGTACACTCCGGCATACCATGCAGATTGGCTGAGGTCGCCGTAATCGGCAGACCAAACGCCTGGACGACTGCCCTCGGAATTGCAGCCTCGGGGACACGCAGTGCAACATTCCCTGTGTTTGCCGTAACTCGCAGCGGCAGCTTCGAGCCAGCCTTCACCACTAGCGTCAGAGGTCCCGGCCAGAAGCGCTCCGCAAGCTTGTCGAAAGCCGTGTCCAGACCGCGCGCCAACTCGTATGCTTGCGAGACACCGCCAATCAACAACGACAATGGCTTGTGGCGTGCGCGGGTCTTGATCTCGTAAATGCTGTCTACAGCCCGCAGGTTGACTGGGTCGACAGCGAGCCCATAAAACGTGTCAGTCGGTAAGGCAACGACATGTCCGGAGTGAAGCCTCGATGCCACCTGGGCGACAAGCTCCGGTTCTGGCTCATCGGGATGAATGCGGAGTATCTCGGCCGTCAAAATCGTAAGGCTCCTGTGCCATGTCGAACATCTCGGAACATAGCACACCCCTGCACGGCGTTCAAAACCGGCTCGATGAGTCGGCGTAAGATGATGGCATGGCTGGAACGTCGACACCTATCTCAAGCCGCGCCAATACCCGCGTAAAACAGCTTCGAGCTGCCTTTTCGGAGCAGAAACGCTTGAGCGGTGGCCTGATTGCCATTGAAGGCGAGCACCTGCTTGAAGAAGCGTTATGCAGCGGCATCGTTCCTGAAACCGTCTTCGTTGCCGGAAGCCGCTCTCTGCCCCCTGCTCTTTCAAAGTCCGTCGAGGTTCTACGTCTGACCGAGGACGTATTTTCCAGCGCCGTAGAAACCCGGTCGCCTCAGGGTATCGCTGCGTTGATCGCAGTTCCGGCACACGATATCGGCGAGATCGCGGCTAGGGCATGTCCACTGATTCTCATTGCCGTTAGTTTGCAGGATCCAGGCAATATGGGAACACTTATCCGCTCGGCTGAAGCCTTCGGCGCAACGGGAGTCGTTACAACGCCCGGCACAGTGAGTCCGTGGAACCAGAAGGCGATTCGTTCCAGCGCAGGAAGCATATTCCGCGTGCCCGTATCCGCCGCCGTGCCGGAACAAATCGCAGCCATGCAACATCGGAACATCCGCCTCCTGGCAGCCGTCGGGGCCGCGGCCCCGGGGGTCCTTGCATCTCAGGACGCGGACCTCCGCAAACCCTGTGCCATCCTGATCGGCAACGAAGGCTCCGGCCTCTCTGCCGAATGGCTTGCGATGGCATCGGCACGCATCACGGTTCCCTGCCCGGGTCCGGTTGAGAGTTTGAACGCTGCCGTCGCCGGCTCCTTGTTACTGTACGAAGCCTCGCGTCAACGCTCCGTCATGCGACCGAACCCGACAGCGGCGCTGCAGCTTCCGAATATCCAACCTCGCCCTGCCGGAGCAGTGCGATGAGCCTCTTCGATACCTCCCCTGTTGCCGTCGCAAACAACAGGCAGGCGCCACTTGCCGAACGCATGCGTCCTCGTTCGCTCGAAGAATACGTTGGCCAGGAACACCTGCTCGCACCCGGCAAACCGCTGCGTGTTGCCATCGAAAACGACGATGCCACCTCAATGATCTTCTGGGGTCCTCCCGGCACCGGAAAGACTACGCTCGCCAAGATCATCGCCCAGCGTACGCAGTCCAGCTTCATCGAGTTCTCTGCGGTTCTAAGTGGCATCAAAGAGATCAAGCAGGTGATGGCCGATGCAGAAAAAGCCTCGCACATGGGATCGCGGACCATCCTGTTTGTCGACGAAATCCACCGCTTCAATAAAGCCCAACAGGACGCCTTCCTTCCTTACGTTGAACGCGGAACGATTCGGCTGATTGGCGCAACGACCGAGAACCCTTCATTCGAGATTATCGCCGCACTGCTTTCAAGGTGCCGCGTCTACACACTGGTTGCGCTCGCTGAAGAACAAATCGTCGCACTCCTCGAACGAGCCCTCACCGATACCGGGCGGGGTCTCGGGAATATGGGCATCACAGCCGATAGCGATTCACTCTCCACCATCGCCTCTTACTCAAGCGGCGATGCACGAAACGCTCTCAACGCTCTCGAAGCAGCCGTACGTCTAGCGCGAGGGCGCAACGAGCATGTGCTGACAAAAGACATCGCTGCGGAGGCCCTGCAACGCCGCGTCCTGCTGTACGACAAGCAGGGCGAACAGCACTACGACATCATCTCCGCGCTGCATAAGAGCGTGCGCAACTCCGATGCAGATGCAGCACTTTATTGGCTTGGTCGAATGCTCGAAGCCGGTGAAGACCCCATGTACGTCGCACGTCGTGTTGTAAGAATGGCCGTCGAAGACATCGGCCTCGCCGCACCGGAAGCACTCAACCTTTGTCTCTCGGCGAAGGACACCATGCACTTCCTCGGCCATCCTGAAGGAGAGCTGGCATTGGCACAGGCAGTCGTCTATCTCGCTCTCGCACCAAAATCGAATGCCATATACATGGCCTACAACACCGTTCGTGGCGATATCGAATCTACCGCCGCCGAACCTGTCCCGCTACATCTGCGCAATGCGCCGACAAAGCTCATGAAGGAACTGAACTACGGCAAAGACTATCAGTACGCGCACGACGTCGAGGGTCGTGTAGCAGATATGGAATGCTTGCCGCCCTCGCTCAAAGGCCGACAATACTACAAGCCAACGAACGAAGGACGAGAAAAGCTTCTATCCCAACGGATGGACGAGATCGCCCGCATCAAATCTGAAAAGCGCCCCGGCTAATCGCGATACTTTACCGAGCAGCCATAAGGCCGCGTGCTGGCTGTCGCAACAGGCTTACCCGCCATGGCTGCGTTCAGAGCTTCGTTAAGATAATTGCGAGCAGTCTTTACGTCGGCTAGATCTGTCGTGGGTTTATCGTCGATTGCACCCTGATAAATTATCTTGCCGGCAGGATCAATGACGAACATGTGCGGCGTGGTCTTTGCTTGATAAAGACGGGCGATCTCCCCTTCGGGATCAAGAAGAGCAGCGGTTGGCGACGCTTTCATCGTCTTCAGGTACTCATTTTCCTGTGCAGCCGTGACGCTTCCTTGCTCTCCCGAAGCCGACGAGATCACCGAAAACCAGATGACTCCTTTACCCGTCCATTGCCTTTGCAGAGCCTCCATGTTTCCGCTCCGGTAATGCTTTTGATCGTAGGGGCACCCTTTATTGGCCCATTCGAGCACAACATATTTGCCGCGATACTGCGACAGCGTGTGCGCAACGCCATTGGAGTCTGTTCCCTTGAAGTCCGGCGCCTGCGAGCCTGGTGTGAGCGCAATGGCGAAAGAAGAAGTCAGTGCCAGCGCAATGGACAAAAAGAAGCGGTTGAACATAGGATCACCTCAACAAAGTTATTCTGCGCCCTCGTTACAACACCTCGCAACGACACTCGTCACGCAGGAGCCAGTAGATCGCCTGTTCGCAAAGAAATACCTAAGTAAATTTATCTCGCCGTGTCTTTTTTCAAAGCATTCAACACGATATCTTTCGTCAGAAGCTCCGGCAGAACGTCCGGCGCACCATTACCCGCTGGATAGATCACATATGTCGGCACTCCACTGCGTCCTATCGATGCAAGCTGCTTTGTGATCTCAGCATCGTACTGGGTCCAGTCGGCGCGAAGCAGGGTCACCTTGTTGTCGCGAAACTGCTCCTGCACATCAGACGACTTCAAGACTACACGCTCGTTCACCTGGCAGCTAAGGCACCACGCAGCCGTAAAGTCGATAAAGACCGGATGACCCGCAGCGCGTGCTGTATCCAAGGCCTGCTGCGAGTAAGGCTGCCATGCGAGCGTCTTGTCCTTCGGCTGGTAGAGCGGCACTGAGAGCGCCAGCGCGGCAATCATTAATGCGGCAATGGAGCTTGACCATCGAGCAGGCCACCTACCCAAAACCCACCCTGCCACCGCCAGCAGCAGAAAGCATGTTAGCAGCAGCGCCGCATGATAAACACCTTGTCCGGCGCTATAGAGACTGCCATACACATAGGTCAGCCAGATCACCGTCGCGAAGAAGATCACGGCAGTAATCTGCTTGAAGACCTCCATCCATGCGCCGGGCCTTGGCAAAAGGCGTGTCCATGATGGCTGAAAGCTGAGCAGCAGATAAGGCGCTGCCAATCCCAGGGCCAACGCAGTGAATACAGCGAAGGTCACCCAGCTCGGTTGGGCCAATGCAAGGCCGATCGCTGCGCCCATAAACGGAGCGGTGCATGGTGTCGCAACAACGGTGGCAAGAACTCCCGTAAAGAAGCTGCCTGTGTATCCCTGCTTCTGCGCAAGCTCGCCTCCCGCGCTTGTCAGCGATAAGCCGATATCGAACATACCGGCCAGTGAGAGTGCAAACAGAAATATGCCCGAAGCAAGAACCGCAAGGAACGTGGGAGACTGCAATTGAAAGCCCCAGCCTGCCTGGCTTCCGCCAGCCCTCAGGACAAGCAATATCGCCACAATCGCCCAGAATGAGGCGAGAATCCCGCCCGTATAGACAAGGCCATGCTTGCGGATGCGCCCGCGCTCTTCGCTCGAAGACTGCACCAGCGACAATCCTTTGAGAAAGAGCACAGGGAATACGCATGGCATCAGGTTCAGAATCAGGCCGCCAACGAACGCCAGCCCGATAGCTGCCATCGCCGTCAATTCTCCACTGCTACCACCCGCCGCCTTGGCTCCTTCAGGTCTTGGCACCTCACCGGGTTCAACAGGAGCTTTGATCTCAAATGCGTGTTCTTCGTCAAGCTTTACGACACCATGCAGCTCCGCCGGAAGCTTGGTGAGCTCAGGAGCGCGCGGAACACGCACGCGCACACCGTTCGGCAGCGGATCGACATCCTGACCGCCTGCGTTGATAATTTGCTCCTGATCGAACGGGTAGAACTCAGCCTCGTCCTGCTTTTCCCCCGTGAGCAGGTCAATCACAAACTCTTTCTGCCCGCCCTTTACCGTGACCTTCATGTCAGGCGCAAGCGGCTTCGGAAGCAGCCCAAGCGCCTCTCCCAGTGCTCCCACCGGTCGCGCCGGCGTGGTTGCTTTGGGGTCGACTGTCAGGTTCAAGCCAAGGTGAGCTTTGCCAGGAATGCAAACCTCCCGGCATACAAGCCAGTCGATCTTCGCATCAAGATGGATCGGTCCCGGCTTGGCATTCTTGGCCGCCGTCATCAATACAGGAAATGCGACCTCGTCTTCGTAACCAAAGTCCATCAACGGGCCGAGAGGTAGCCTCGTTGGGACAGGAAAACGCATCGGCCCAGCAGTAATGCCACGCGGAAGAGTCCAGGTAATCTTCGGCGGCTCTCCTGAATCGCCCGCGTTGATCCAATACACATGCCATTTCTCTTCAAGCGTGATGACCAGCCCAACCTCAAGCGTTCCGCCAGGAGCGATCGCGGGGCCAAGCGAAACAAGCTCAGCCGTGAGATGCTGCGCCTTGACCGGGCCTGGACCTCCATCTCCAACAGGTTGAATCTGTGCAGATGCCGATACACCCGCAAACAAGGTGCAGGTCAGGAGCAATATGGCAAGATGACGGTTGATTTTCATGTGATTCCACAATTGTAGGCTGCGAAAGGTAAACCGCCTATTGAAGCCCGCTGTGTCGATGTTCCACCATGATGCAGCGGTCCATCACGACGTTGATTCCGTTGTTCTCCGCATATTTCGCCGCTTCCGGGTTGATAATTCCCAATTGAACCCAGATGTTTTTCAGACCGAGCTTCAGCATCTCGTCGACGATGCCTGGAATAAATTGGGGCAGACGAAAAACGTTGACGACATCTGGTTTTATCGGGAGATCGGCAAGTGAAGCATAGGCACTCTCTCCGAGAGCGCGTTCTATTTGAGGATTGACGGGGATGATCCTATAGCCATGCTGCTGCATATACGCGGGAACATAATGACTCGGCTTGCCGGGATTGTCCGTCATTCCTACGACAGCAATCGTGCGGGGCTCGGCAGGAGGCTGTCCCAGCATGGTGCGGATCACTTCGGGTTCATTCATCGTGCGGCCCTTCCCCTCAAACCAGATGGCTATTTCCAGATGCCCAGCAGCCGTCGCAACACAACCAGTTCTCCAAGGTGATATGACGTATGATCGGCGACCAGGAGAGCCTCCCGCAGCAGATTCTGCCCCTCCCCCCACCGGAACGGCTTGTATAGATCGGCATCTGGGCGGGCGATCAACGCTTCAAACGTCTCGAGGTCCTTGCGGATTGCCGCGATCGCAACATCCCAGGCACGCGACGATGGCGGCTCAGCCAGCTCAGGCCAATATCCTGCAGGCCACTCCATCGGCTGATAACCACCGGTTGGCGGCGCGCTGAAGTCCAGTATGTCGCGTTGCGTAATACGAATATGTTCGAGTATCTGCCATGCAGAATATGGCAGTCCGTCCGGAACCAGCCCGCGTTTTTCCGGGGGGAAATCCTTCACCGCGTCGTCGAACGTTATATGCGCCTGGCCACCGCGCAGCAGGGCCAAAAGCTGTCTGCGAATCTCATCGGCGGTCTTCTCATCGGTGATGGCCATCGTATCCCCTCAATCTTTCCCTATCAGATGCGCGAGGAGGCAAGCCGGTCACAAGGGTTTGCGAGCAACCATAATTGTCAGCGGCTCGATCTCCTAAAGGTCATCGTCCACGGCCACAGCGGCAGGAACTCCGCCTTCGCGCCGCATCTTCAGATAGCCGCGAATGAACGGCTCAAGATCACCGTCGAGCACTCGATCGACATCGCCAATCTCAACGCGGGTACGCAGGTCCTTCACCATGCGGTAGGGCTGCATTACGTAGTTCCGAACCTGTGAACCGAACTTGATATCCAGCTTCGAGTCTTCTAGCTTCTTGCTGATGGCCTTCTTCTTCTCTAGCTCATACTCGTACAGCCGTGAACGCAGCAGCTTCATCGCCTTCTCTTTGTTCTTGTGCTGCGAACGCTCATTCTGACAGCCTGCAACAAGCCCTGTCGGAAGGTGCGTAATGCGGACCGCCGAATCGGTCGTGTTGACATGCTGTCCGCCCTTGCCTCCCGATCGATATGTATCGATACGCAGGTCTTCGGACTTGATGTCGATCACAATTGTGTCGTCGATCTCAGGAGACACAAAGACGCTCGCAAAACTCGTGTGCCGTCTTTTGGCGGAATCGAACGGCGAGATCCTCACCAGACGGTGCACACCTGTCTCGCCCGAAAGCAGGCCGTAGGCGAACTCGCCTGAGATCGTGAATGTGGCCGATTTGATGCCCGCCTCGTCGCCATCCTGAACTTCGTTGATCTCTACCTTGAAGTTCTCCCGCTCGCCCCAGCGGATATACATCCGCATCAACATCTCGGCCCAGTCCTGCGACTCCGTCCCTCCCGCGCCGGGATGGACAACAACAATCGCATTCAGTGGATCGCTCTCCTCCGAGAGCATCGTCTTCGACTCCAGCTTCTCGGTGAACTCCACCAGCGAAGGAATCTCCTTCGCCAGATCGGTTTCGGTGTCCTCGCCCTCACGCGCAAGCTCGAAGTAAGCCTCGATGTCGTCAGTTCTACGCGCCAGCTCCGCGTCATCTGCCAGCAGGTTCTCAATTCTCTTACGGTCGCGCATCAATGGCTGCGAGCGTGCGGGATCGGCCCATACCGTTGGGTCCGATGTCTTCTCTTCAATGACGGCTAGCTCACGACGCAGGCGGGGAGAGTCAAAGATACTCCCGCAGATCGCGAACCCGTTCGCGCACCGGGGAGTACGTGTATTCAAGATCACTCAGCATCTGTCTAGTCTACGGCAAACTGCGACCGCAGGCTCAACCCAAGTGCAACGGCAGTCGCCAAAGCGCAAAGGTAAGCAAATAGATCTCCATGCAACGTGTAGAAGGTCATATCACGCTCATAACCAAAGCCCACGCGAATGCTCGTCCTTATATGTCTTGGCGCCGCTTCGACAACGCGGCCATATGGATCGATCGAAGCGGTAACTCCGGTATTTGTGGCGCGAAGGACCCAACGATGGTTTTCAATGGCCCGCATCCTCACCATGTTCAAGTGCTGCCAGGGAGCGCTCGTATCGCCGTACCATCCATCGTTGGAGATGTTCACCAGCACGTCGGCGCCTTCCTTGACGAACTGCCTGACCTCATCTCCAAAGATCGACTCATAACAGATAAACACCCCGTAACGGTGCCCGTTCGCCGCGAATAAGGTGCGCTGTCTGCCAGCATCAAACGCCCCAGCCTCGTGTAGAAGGCTCTGCGCAAAAAAGAAGAGGCGCGCAAACGGCACATACTCCCCAAATGGGACCAGGTGCATCTTGTCGTACCGGCCTGCAAACTCACCTTGCGGATTAATGAACGAAGCTGAGTTAAATTGCAGATATCCTCTCGTGTTCTCTGTCGTGCGGTCGATCGCGATGTTTCCCACGATCACAGGTGCACCCGTCTCCTCCGCCAGCTTCGTCATTGCCGTGCGAAACAGCGGGTCGCGCTCCTGAAATGGTGCGGGCGACTCTGGCCACACAATCAGGTTGGAGTCCTGCGGCTCATTCCTCGGCGCAAATTTCACAGCCGGAGTTTTAGCCAGTTCAGGAATACCGAGATACATCCGGTCCCCCGGATGCCGGCTTAGATAGCTGAACGACTCTAAAAGCTCCTGCTCAGAAGGTTCCGGTTGCTTGGCCTCTGCTCCCACTTCAAGGTTCTGCTGTACCAGCGTCGCAGTCGCCGTAACGTGCGATGGAGTTGGCAAGTGCGCTCTCCGTAACTCGAAGACATAGACGACGACAATCGCCACGCCTGCCGCAGTCAGCAACAGCCTGGTATGCTTTCGTTCGCGAATCTGGATACGCACAAGCCATAGCGCATTCACCAGAGCAATGACGAAAGACAGTCCGTATGCTCCCGTCAGGGGGGCAAGTCGCGTCAACAGCGGATTGTCGACCTGCGCAATCCCCATCAGGTCCCATGGCAACCCGGTTATGCGTGCTCGTGCAAGCTCTACGGCGACCCATGCCAGCGGGCTGAGCAACAGCGCCAACCGCGCCCCAAAGTAGTTTTTGAAGCTGACGACCACCCAACCGAACAGCGCATGATACAGGCCAAGATACAGGCAGAAGAGGATGAGGATGCCTGCCGCAATCGGTTTATCCAACCCACCATACAGATACATCGTCTGGTAGATCCAGTAGCAATTCCCCAGATACCAGATAAATCCGCACAGGTAACCGAGCGCTGCGCCCTGCCTGCCGGTCAATGGCTCCGCGTTTTTCTGCTGTTGCGTAAGCGCCCATAACAAAGGAGTTATGGCAATCCAACAGAAAGCCGTCCGCCACTCCGGTACAGGGCCCGCCAATGGGAACGGCAGACATTGAAGCACACCGGAAAATGCTGCCATGGCCCATAGCCGCGTGGGAATTCGTCGCATCGCAGTTGAAGTCTAGCATTCAGTAGATTTGGAGCTACAATAGCTCCAGCCATGGATGCCATTCTCCATCTGCTCGCGTCTGTGCTGGTGCCACTGTTCTTTATTGGAATGGTGGGTTCCCTGCTCGTCGTCATCTTTACCGTGATTCGCGACCTGCAGGAGGTCTTTACCAGCGACGAGGAGTCCGACGTCTAACCGTCTCGCATCCTGAGCTCCCTCAGAAATACAAATCATTGACGCTACAGGTGCGCCCTCTTAAACTATGAAACTGATACACGGGTGGTTACGGGAACGCCAGCACCAGGAAGCGTTCACACAATAATGGCTTCAACGAAACAAACTGACGTTCTCCCACAATCCAACCGAGTGCGCCTCGTCGTGGCGTCCTCGGTCATGCTGACGTTTATCTCCTTCTGGCGAGCAGCCGCCATCGTTCTCAACGACTTAGGCTCATCGGCGTTTTACGCAGGGGGGCTTGCTGAAGAGGCCGTTGGAAAAGCGGCGCCGTGGCTCATCCTGGGGGTCGTCTTCTTCGCCTACGCCGTTCGGGCCGTCTATGTCGAAAGCTGCTCCATGTTTACCCGGGGCGGAGTCTACAGGATTGTCAAAGAGGCCCTCGGAAGCACCTTCGCCAAGATCAGCGTCTCGGCGTTGATGTTCGACTATGTTCTGACGGGGCCTATCTCGGGAGTATCCGCAGGCCAGTACATCGTCGGCATGGTGAACGATCTCTCCGCCTTCGCTGCTGTCAGATTTCACTGGCACGTTATTCCCCATCTCCGTCCAGACCTGGCATCGGCGGCTATCGCAGCCACAATCACGATCTATTTCTGGTGGCAGAACACCAAAGGCATCGAGGAGTCCAGCCAGCGTGCACTCGACATCATGAAGATCACCACTGTCATGGTGGTCATCCTGCTTGCCTGGGGAACCTTCACCGTCCTGCATCGAGGCGCTCAGCTTCCGCCACTACCCTTCCCTTCGAACCTCCACTTCAGCTCCGACGCCCTCGGCTTTCTCAAAGGAACAAAGTTTGCAGCCTCGCTTGGCCTGTTCGGCGTCCTGATGGCATTTGGCCACTCCGTACTGGCCATGAGCGGTGAAGAGTCCCTCGCCCAGGTCAACCGCGAGATTGAGCACCCCAAGCTCAAGAACCTGAAGCGCGCCGCGCTCGTCATCGCTACCTACAGCTTCTTCTTCACAGGCCTCTGCTCCCTGCTGGCCGTCATGATTATTCCCGACGACGTCCGCGTCCATGTCTATCGCGACAACCTTATCGCCGGCATGGCGATGTACATGGTCGGCCCCGAGGTCCTGAAGCTCTTCTTCCGCGGCTTCGTCGTCCTCGTCGGATTCCTCATCCTCGGCGGAGCCGTCAATACCGCCATCGTCGGTTCGACCGGCGTCCTCATGCGCATCGCCGAAGATGGCGTGCTCACCGATTGGTTTCGCAAGCCGCAGAGAAAATATGGCACCAGCTATCGCATTGTGAACCTTGTGGCGGGAATGCAGTTACTTGTCATCCTGCTGACACACGGCAACGTTGTCGTCATTGGCGAAGCCTATGCTTTCGGTGTGATCTGGAGCTTTACCTTCAACGCTCTGGCCATGCTTGTTTTGCGCTGGAAGTACAAGGGCGAAAGAGGATCAAAAGTTCCCCTCAATCTCCGGATTGGCAAGACAGAGATCCCGATCGGACTTATCTGCGTCTTTCTGGTTCTCTTCACAACTGCAATCGTCAACTTATTCACTAAATCCGTTGCTACAGTTAGCGGAGTTATCTTCGCCGCAGCTTTCTTCGTCGTCTTTTCTCTCTCAGAACGCGACAATAAGAAGCGTCATGACATAACAACCCGGCAGATGCGCGAGCACTTCCAGCTTGAGCACCAGGATACCGTCGGTTGCTCCGCGCTCGAGATTCGGCCTGGCGCCGTCATCGTCACGATGCGAGACTCCGCCTCGCCATTTGCGCTCAAATGGGCACTCACGCATACCAATGCAGAC
This sequence comes from Acidobacteriota bacterium, assembly GCA_018268895.1. Classification (NCBI taxonomy): domain Bacteria; kingdom Pseudomonadati; phylum Acidobacteriota; species Acidobacteriota bacterium. The sequence continues at coordinate 1,236,262 of JAFDVP010000001.1, forward strand.
GATCAGGACATCGTTGTCCTCGCAGCTCGCATGATGGGCGCCGGTGGGCCGGAGTACGTCGAAGCCTCCGAACAACTCTTCAGCGAGCATGAGCAGATGCTCTTCACCAAGGCCGTCTCCGTTGCCGAGAGCTTCGGCAAACACATCTCGCTGCTCGTCGTTCCCGCTGGAGATATCTTCGCCGCGCTCGTTCAGACGGCGAACTCGCTCGATGCCGCCGCCGTCGTCTCAGGCCTCTCCAGCAAACTCACCGCCGAGGAGCAGGCCTATCATGTAGGACAGGCGTGGGAAGCTCTTCCCGAGCCCAAGCGTCAGTTCACCTTTTATGTCATCAAGCCCGATGGCGCCTCCCTCAGCTTCCATATTGGACCCCACGCACCGACGATTCAGCCCGACGAGGTGCAGCTCGTCCATCGCCTCTGGCTCAATCTACGCCGCGCGCCAGAGATGCGCGACTTACATCACAGCGACATCGTCAGTTATGCTCTTACCCGCATGGCGAATGAGTATGCACGCGATAAGCAGGCAACCCTCAAAGGCCTGCAACAATGTATCGAGCAAACGGAAGGCCGCCGCAAACTAGGCACCTCTCGCCAGGAAGTTATGGGAGAATCGGGCCCGGGTTACGCAATTAGAACCCATCCAAACATCTCTTCCGAGAAATAGACCTTCCTTGCACCTCTAAGTAGGCTCCTGTATCTTTTCCGTAAGACCTTACTCCCTGAGTAACTTCCGTAAGAGTCTTTATCCTATGGACAAGTTATTCTCAAAGAGACACACAGGAGGTTTTTTCGTGGAAATCAACCGTATTATTGCCGAGATCGACGCGCAGATTTCAAAGCTGCAGCAGGCACGAGCTCTGCTCTCCGGCGCGTCAAGCCCTGCTCGTTCCGGCCCCGGACGCCCAAAAGGCGCAACAAAAGCGCCCAAGCATAAAAGAAACATAAGCCCTGAAGGCCGTAAACGTATCGCTGACGCAATGAAGAAGCGCTGGGCAGAACGCAGAAAGCAAAAGACCACGAAGGCTTAGCCTGCATCTCTACGCAACAAAAGAGCACGGCGATGGCCGTGCTCTTTTAGTTTTGTAAACTACCTTGTAGCAATAACCTCTCGAAGACTGTCCTTCGCCAGGAAAAACCGGTACGTGCTGTACTCGCTCAGTAGATTTTCTATCTTGCGGTTGCTATAGATCTGAATTACCGGATACGTTCCTACTCTCTGTAGATCGACAACTTCCGTATCCGTAAGGTGATACCTGCAGAAAGGCGCGCCCGGCTCTGCGGTTGCGTGAAAGAAGGCGAGCATCTGCCCCCCGGGCTCCATCACCTCGTGTAAGCGCGCAAAGATGGGTCCCACCAGTTTTTCTGGGAGAAAGTCCGCCGTGTCCCATAAGATCACGATGTCGAACTTACGCCCCGAGAAGTTCAGGTTCGTTTCGAGGAACCCGCTCACATTGAAGTCGGGCTCGCCTCCATCGGTTGCAGGAACACTCCACTCCGGCTTCAATGCCTCTTCTACAAGGTTCGCCATGTAGATGCTGTGGCCCAGGCTTGTAATGTAGTTGATGTTTGTTGAAGACGTCGGCCCAATATCAAGCACGCGAAGCGACTCCTGCGACTTCAGGTGCTTCTGTAACTCTTTCCATCCGCTTGAGTGACGCGGTATCCGGCTCGAATCGGCCCCGCGATTCCCACCGGAACCTTCACTTCCGCCGAAGATATTACGCATAGATTTGCTTACATTCCCTTCTGCTTCTAGGACTTCGGGTTGAGTACAAGCGGCGTCTGCTCAGCTTTGGACTCACCCGGCTTTGTGGCTGGAGGCAATACCTCAACCGCACGCTGCTCTGTTGCCTTCAACTCCACTTTTCCTTTCAGTGAAGCGTTCTCCTCGATCGACAGACGTCCGCCGAAGATATCGCCCAGGACAATTGCCGAATGTCTTAAATCGACTCTTCCCGATACGTGCAGCGTACCAGTCAATCGCCCAAAGACAATTAGATTGCGCACTTTGACATCAGCCGCCACGTGCGCGTTCGGGCCAATCGTTACAGTGCTGTCGGGCAGAGTAATCGTTCCTTCAACATCTCCGTCAATCAGCAGGTCTTCGCTGCCGGAGAGCTCGCCTTTGATGGTGACCGACTTGCCTATGACCGTGGACCCTTCTGCTGGCTTCATGTGTGTCTTGCTCTCCTGATAAAAATGTTGGCACTCTATGTCTTGCCTTGCCGAAGGATACCCAACGCGCTGGATTGAGGCAAACCGAAAACCAACAGGCACTTCCATACGTCAGACACGAAAGGTGATATTGTTGCGAAAATGCGTCACAAATCGGCTGAAACTGGCAGGCTTGGGGTAAGGGTGGACGAGTGAGGCTCTATGCAATCTGTCACACGCTCGCGGTGTCGCTTCTGCTGTCCTGCAGCAGCACAGCAGACGCACAGAACAACCCTGCCCCAACCATACCCGATTGGCTGACTGCTATTCCAGCGCGCAACTGGGCGGTTGACGCGACAGCTAGAGAGCTTGAGGCGCTTCATCATCGCGGCTCTTACCTCCGCTACCGAATTCATATCGTCGATGCCAAGGGCGACCGCGTTCGCGACATCATCGAAAGCCGTGACGGGACCGTAGCCCGGCTTATTCTCCGCGACGGCAAACCTCTCACCGCGGAAGAAGACGCGGCCGAACGTAAACGCCTCAATGATATGCTGGCCAACCCCGAGGCCTTTGCGAAACACGCCAAAGGAGACGATTCCGGAAAGAAAATCGCCGACAACCTGGTGCGCCTGATGCCCGACGCGATGATCTACACCTACGTCCCCGGTCAGCCTCAGACAGGAACCAGGCCCGGCACGACCGAAGTGGTCATAGACTACGAGCCCAACCCTAAGTTCCATCCGCCTTCGACGACTGCCGAGGCATTGACCGGTCTCAAGGGCAGGGCTTGGATCGACGCAGATTCAAAGGTTATTGTGCGGATGGATGGCAATGTCTTTAAAGGGGTGAACTTTGGCTGGGGCATGCTCGCTCATATTTACCCCGGGGGCCGCCTCGTTCTCGTGCAGGGAGACGCAGGCAACGGCAGATGGATATTCACCCACTTTACACAGCGCATCAGTGTCCGCGCACTCATGGTCAAGACGCTGCATATCAGCAGCGACGTCGACTCCTCAAACTTCCAGGCAATTCCTGCAATGAGCTATCAGGATGCGATCCGCATCCTTCTTGACACACCACTGCCCGCTAAGTGATCCCTAAGCCGTTACCCGGGCCTTCGCGCGCAGTGTCCGCTTCCTCACCGTAAGCCTCTCGATCCTCTCGGGCAGAACCTTATAACCCGATCCCACGCTGGTCGGAACGACGATCTCGCCCTTCTTGCTGACCGTCACCTCAGGCTCAATGATGTCCTCTGCCCAGTACCGTGACGAGGCCGACACATCCCCCGGCAGCTTGAAATTTGGCAATGAAGAAAGCGCGATATTGTGCGCCCGTCCGATTCCCGTCTCCAGCATGCCACCGCACCACACCGGAATCCCCCGCTCTGCCGCTACATTGTGCACGGCAATCGCTTCACTGAAGCCGCCCACACGACCCACCTTGATGTTGATGATCCGGCACGAAGCCATGTCGATCGCCGCCAGCGCGTCGCGACGGTTCCTGATCGATTCATCCAGACAAATTGCCGTCTCGATCCTCTTCTGCAGCATCGAATGGAAGTAGAAGTCGTCGTACCACAGCGGCTGTTCCGCCATCAGCAGCTTGAACTCATCCCACGTCGCAATATGGTCGAAGTCCTTCATGCGGTATGCCGAGTTGGCATCGCAGCTCAGAAGAATATCAGGCCAGCGCTTGCGCACCATCTCGAAGATGCTGTTGTCCCACCCCGGCTTGCACTTCAGCTTAATGCGCTGGTACCCCGCTTCCAGCTCGAGAGCAATCTTGTCCATCAACTGCTCCGGCGTGGGCTGAATCCCAATCGAAACGCCGCAGTGGACCACCTTGCGTGTTCCACCCAGCAACTGTGCCAGCGGGACCTTCTCCATCTGCGACTCCAGGTCCCACACCGCGCTCTCCAGCGCAGCCTTCGCCATTCTGTGCCCGCGAACCTGCTTCAGCACATCCGGCACGCTGCCGCCATTCTCCAGCTTCGCCTCAAGCAGCTTGGGAATCAGCTCCGTCTCCGTAATGATCCACGCCGTATCGATCATCTCGTCGCTGAAGTAAGGATGCTCGCCGGCGACGCACTCTCCCCAAGCCGTCAGCCCCTCGGCCTCAATCTCCACCAGCAGAATCCTACGGCCAGTCGTCAGCCCGAAGCTGGTCTCAAAGGGATAGGCCAGCGGCATATTAATCTCACGCATGTGGATAGCGTCAATCGTGATCATCTTCTTATCCTGTCTCCGAATTTGTTCCGTTCGCTTTGGTGTCAGGCCAGCCTACCGCTTTGCCTCATAGCTTCGGGTCTGTTCTTTTTCATCGTTCCATGGGGCCAGCAGAAAACTTCCGTTTCCCTCGGCATCGCGCTCGTACCCAACTACGGCCAGCCCGCGTGCAAAGGCCGACTCCAGTGCCGCCCGATTTTCCAACTGCACCTGCTGCGCCTTCGCTCTCTGCTGAGGGTCCTGCTTCCACGCATAAATCGTATGCGGTACGATCACCCGTTCTGTCGCAGTTGGTACTCTGGCATCGCCTTTCAGCGTTTCAATCACTCGCGGAGATTTCAGCCACCACTCCGCATACAGCCTATCTGTGGGAAGCCCCCCCTGCAAAGGCGACGACGACGGCCCATAAAAATCTGCCTTGTACCTCCGCGAGATTGCTCCCAGCTTTGCGATATTCAGGTGCGCATTCTTGATCTCCAGGGGGTCATACGTCCACTCCATCAGATCGAAGCCGCGCGCAATCGCATCGTCGCGCTGCGCCAGCTTCAACCGGCGGCCCAGCCCCGCATTGCGGTACTCCGGCAACACGGCCAGCATGTGCGAGTGAATATAGGCATATCCGTTGCGATACCCGGGGAGCGCCATGGCAAATCCGATGATTGTATCGCCGTCGAATGCTCCAAGAACCTGCCCGCCTATCCGCTGAGCCACCAGAAACACCCTTCGCGGAATAAGGTCGCCGTCGCTATAACCCCACACCTCAAGCTGCAACACGACGCAGCGCTCAAACTGCTCCATCGTCGTCAGGGATTCAATCTGTATATTTTCGCCAGTCTTTGTGCTCATCTTGTCTCTTCAGTCTTTATCGTTTTTCATTGCTCACATTCGGCGGATCGACCGCTTTTGCCTGCCGCCACAACTGCTCAAGCTCTTCAGCGGAGCAGGCCCTCAGCGCATCCTGTCCCCCAGCCTCCCGCTCCATCTCACCAAACCGCTTACGAAATTTTGCATTGGTGGATCTCAGCGCCGACTCCGGATCGATCTTCAGATGCCGGGCCAGATTGACCGCAGTAAAGAGCAGGTCTCCCAATTCGCCTTCTACCACGCTCGCATCCGGCTTCTGCGCGGCAATCGCATCCTTCAGCTCCCCGATCTCCTCATCCAGCTTGTCAAAGAGTCCCGCAGCATCCGGCCAATCGAACCCGACTTTTGCCGCTCGTGAGCTCAGCTTTCCGGCCTCCATCATCGCCGGCATCGATCGCGGAATATCTCCCAGCATCGAGCCCGAACCTGCGCCTGACGACGCCTTCTCTTCCCGTTTGATCTCTTCCCAATTCTTCAGCACTGTTGCTGAGTCTTCGGCCTTTGCGTCGCCAAAGATATGGGGGTGCCGTCTGATCAGCTTGGCGTTCAGGTTCGACGCCACATCCTCGATCGTAAAATACCCTGCCTCAGACGCCATCTGGGCGTAAAAAAGAACCTGAAGCAGTAGATCGCCCAGCTCGTCCTTCAGCTCGGGCCACGCTCTCCGCTCGATGGCATCGAAGACCTCGTAAGTCTCCTCCAGCGTGTGCCGCTTGATCGTATCAAACGTCTGCTCGCGGTCCCACGGACATCCCCCCGGACCTCGAAGACGCGCCATAATGGCGGCAGCTTCGGCCATCGGATCTCTTACCTGCTTCTCTTCTGGCATCTGATCACTAGATTACCCGATGCTCTCCCCTGCGCGATTTCGCCCATTTGCAGTATCCTGTGCCTGCATGGACTCGCGCGAGATCGACCGGAAATACCAGGCCCCTCCCTCCGCAAACGGCGGGAAAAAGATCGGCTGGAAGCTGCTGCTTATCCTGCCCTACATTGGCCTTTGTTTCCCTGCCTTGTACGCTCGCGAGACGCCGACCCTGTTCGGGTTCCCCTTCTTCTACTGGTATCAGTTCGCCTGGGTCATCCTTACCTCCCTGCTGCTCGGCTTGCTCTACCTCAAGCTCAGAGACCCGGAAAATAGCCCCGAACTACCGTGCTGTCGTTCAGAGCCGCATTAGCATTGAACTTGTGAGCCAGCGTTTTTCGTCACGAACAAACTGGGACCTGGGCGAGAGCAGCCTCGCACAGGCAATCCGTCTTGCCCGCGCCTCGGGGCGTCCCTTGATCGACCTGACGGTCTCCAACCCAACCGCCTGCGGCTTCCACTATGATGGCGACGCCCTCCTCGCCCCCCTGGCAGACCCGCGCGCCCTCAGCTACGATCCCGACCCGCGCGGAATGCTCTCGGCCCGTGAGGCCGTCTCTTCCTACTACGCCGCCCACAACGCCAATGTCGACCCCAACTCTATACTCCTCACGACAAGCACCAGTGAGGCCTATGGCTATCTCTTCCGCCTGCTCTGCGACGCTGGCGATGAGGTTCTCGTCCCACAACCCAGCTACCCGCTCTTCGACTACCTCGCCGACCTCGAAGACGTCCGCCTCACTCCCTACCCGCTCTTCTACGACTACGGCTGGCACATCGACTTCGCCATGCTGGAAGGCCGCATCGGCCCCAGGACCCGCGCCATCCTGCTCGTGCACCCCAACAATCCGACAGGGCACGCCACCAGCCAGGCCGAACGCGACAGACTCGAAGATATCTGCGACCGCCACGGGCTCTCCCTGATCGTCGACGAAGTCTTTCTTGACTATCCCCACAGCGGACGAAAGCTCACCAGCTTCACCACGGCCCCTCACCGCGCGCTTACCTTTGTCCTGAGCGGCATGAGCAAGATCGCCGCACTCCCACAAATGAAGGTTGGATGGATCGCCGCTTTCGGCCCCGAGTCGGATCTTCTGCCCGCCCTCGCCCGCCTGGAGGTCATCGCCGACACCTTCCTCTCCATGAACACTCCAGCTCAGATGGCGTTACCTACATGGATGTCCCGGCGTCACGAAATTCAGCAACAAATACTTGATAGAATTTCGCTAAATATCTCATTTATCAAAAAATCAAGCCTTAGATTGCTTCAAGCTGATGGCGGCTGGAGTGCAATCCTGAGCCTTCCGCGCCTGGGAGTCGGCGCTGGAGAGATCCTCGCCTCGCATGATGTCGTCGCCCACCCCGGGGCATTCTACGGAATAGCGGAGACAGGACGTATCGTCGTTAGCCTGATTACGCCAAGCGGCGACTTTTCCACAGGGATAAATCGGATTGCCAAAGCCGTCAACATCACGTGATGTCTTATATGGTTCTACTAAAGTGTTTATTTCAGAATAAATTGCAATTAGCAGAATCCAAATTAGTTATAAAAATGGATTGCTCTCTCGCTCTTCCCCGATAGTTGTATTCGGGCCATGGCCTGGAACCACTGTTATCTCGTCCGAAAGGACTAGAAGCCGGTTATGGATCGAGCGAATCAACTGCTTCGTGTTCCCTCCGGGAAGGTCCGTTCGCCCTACCGAACCGGCAAACAAGGTGTCCCCCGCAATCAGCAAAGACTGCTCCGGCAGATAAAGACAACTGCTCCCCTGGGTATGCCCCGGCGTGTGGAGAACGGTTGCCCTGATCCCCGAAACAGCAACCGTCTGCCCGTCCGTCAGGGCAGCATCCGGAGGCAGCACCTCAGGGGTAGGCATTCGCAGCCACGAGGCCTGCTCGTCCATCATCTTCACCAGCGGAAGATCGTTCTCGTTGTAGAAGACGGGAGCGCCAGTCAACCGCTTCAACTGCTGCGCACCGGCGATATGGTCGATATGGGCATGCGTAATGACGATCAATTTCGCCGTAAGACCATGCCGTTTGAGGACGGCCACGATCGACGGAATATCGTCGCCTGGATCGACAACAATCGCCTCACGAGAAGCCTCGTCGCCAAGGATGGAGCAGTTGCATTGCAGAAGACCGACCGGAAGAATCTCGTGAATCATATGCGTTAAAGACTACAGGCAAAAGAAAAACGCGAACCCGAGGGCCCGCGTCGCCTGATTCAATGTGAAGATTTACTTCTTCGGAGCGCTCTGCTGCGTCGTTGGATGGCCGGAAAGGACCGAGCCCTCCGATGAATCGCGCGAAAGCATGATCGTCAAGCCAATGGAGGTGAGCATGAAGACGACCGCGGAGTACGTGGTCAGGCGGGTGAGAAGATTCGCCGCGCCCCGCGGGCCGAATGCCGTCTGTGATCCCTGCCCGCCGAATGCAGCGGCAAGATCGGCCGATTTGCCCTGCTGGAGCAACACGACGCCAACGATAAACAGGGAAACCAGAATATGAAGGACAACCAGTGCGACGATCATGCGTGGAAAAAACCTTCCGAAAAAATGTGGATTGGTGCGGAGGAGGGGACTTGAACCCCTATGCCTTGCGGCGCAAGCACCTCAAGCTTGTGCGTCTGCCAATTTCGCCACCTCCGCATTGGCTCTGCACTGCAGGCTGCCAGAAAAGCGGTTGAGCAATCCGAAAGTCAGTATAGCATCCCAGTGATGTTTGTGTACGTTGTAGAGCGTGGTTACATCACCCATCTGACAATACACTTCAGATTTAAACCAAACTTTTTCGCCCGAGAAATAACAGATGACCTTCAAGCGCACCCCTGGCACCACCTCAAAAAATCTCTCCTCAGTTGCACAGCGTCACGTATGCTTCGTGACGCTTTTTTTAGCAGTCGCAGGCTGCTCAAAAGCCATCAAGCCAACGCAGGCGCCGGTCGCTCCCCAACCCGTGCAGAATGGCAGGATCGAACCCATCCCGCAGGCCACTCCCTCAGCCCCAGCGCAGGTCTCCGCAGCCTTCGCTGACCGGGTTCGCGAGATTGCCGCGGCCGGACGGCTTGAAGCGATGGAGCGACCGAACTTCTCCGACTACCGTGCTCACGTCATCGCCATCTACGAAAACGCGAAGTACGCCCCCCTATGGCTACGGACCGGCGGTGTGAGCCTCGAAGGCATCGGCATCATCCAGGCATTGGAAAACAGTGAGCAGAAGGGCCTCTCCCCCGCAGACTACGACGCCTCCAGATGGCCCGAACGGCTCGAGTCTCTCAAGACGGCGACAGATACGCAGAAGGCCGAGTTCGATACGGCGCTGACCGTTGCCGCCATGCGTTATGTCTCCGATCTGCACATCGGCCGCGTGAATCCCAGGCACTTCAAGTTCGGTATCGATGCCGCTGCAAAGAAGTACGACCTGCCTCAGTTCTTCGCACAGCAGTTGCTGAATGCTGCAGATGTAAAAGCCGCGCTTGAAAAAGTTGAACCTCCGTATGACGGATATCGTCAGACCGAAGCCGCTCTCATCCACTATCAGAAGCTGGCCGCGGCAGGAGACGGCCCGCTGGTCCCGCAGGTCGGCAAAACGATCAAGCCCGGGGACAACTACGCTGGGCTCCCGCAACTTGTAGCGCGTCTGCGACTGCTTGGAGACATGCCTGCCGGCGCCGACATGCAGGATTTCGACGCCGCAGTTGCCGAAGCGGTGAAGCACTTTCAGCAACGGCATGGTCTGGCTGATGACGGGGCACTCAACGCAGCCACAGTCCGCGCGCTGAATGTCCCCCTCGCCGCGCGAGTCCAACAACTCGTCGACGCTCTTGAGCGCTGGCGCTGGATGCCGCCCGAATTCCCCCAGCCCCCAGTAGTCGTCAACATCCCGGAGTTCCGCCTGCGCGCCTTCGAGGCCGGACAAAAGGTGGGTCTCGCCATGAATGTCGTCGTCGGCAAGGCTGCACCCACGCAAACGCCAGTCTTTACCGACGACATCAAATACATCGTCCTGCGGCCTTACTGGTTTGTCCCCTCCAGCATCGTCCGCTCCTCCGTCATCCCCGGCATCAACCGGAGCGGAAGGGCCTATCTTGCCAGGGAGAACTTCGAGATCACCGGAGCTCCAGCAGCAGCCAGCCCCGCCGAACTAGTCGCAGGACTTCGCGGCGGCAAGTTTGGCGTGCGTCAAAAGCCCGGCCCTAAGAACTCTCTCGGCCTGATCAAGTTCATCTTCCCCAACTCGAATAACGTCTATCTGCACTCAACACCTGCGACGCAGCTCTTCTCGCAGGCGCGCCGCGATTTCAGCCACGGTTGCATCCGGCTCGAATATCCCGCGAAGCTCGCTTCGTTTCTGCTGCGCAATCAGGATGATGGTAAATGGACCACCGAAGCTGTTCAGAAGGCGATGGACTCCGGCCCCGACAACCGGCAGGTCAATCTCGCTACCCCAGTCCCAGTGCTGCTGCTATACGTCACAGCCGTCCCCGCCGAAGACGGGACTGTCCATTTCTTTGACGATATCTACGGCCACGATAAACGCCTGAACGCCGTATTGGAAAAAGGACCACCATATCCCTGGTGACAGAGCTTAGAAATGCCGCGACAGCTCGCTGAATGATTCAAGCTGCAGCAAACGCTGTCCGGCAGGAGGCTGGTTGACAACCTCGTGCTCCAACACCCAGGTAAACGCATGGGGGATAAAGACAGCGTGCAGTCCCGCGCTCATCGCCGGGTTGATGTCCGATCGCGGACTGTTGCCGATCATCCAGGTCTTCTCCGCCTCACAACCATGCCGGCCTGCCACTGTCAGATAGGCCTGGTTATGTTTCTCAGCAAGCACCTCGACCGCTGAGAAATGAGACGCAAGGCCTGAGCGCTCCAGCTTACCCGTCTGCTCTGTTAAGTCGCCCTTCGTCACCAGGATCAACCGGTGCCGCCGGGAAAGTTCCTCCAGCGTCTCCGGCACTCCTGGCAGCAGTTCAATCTCGTGGCAATCGATGCAGTCGGCAAAGCTCGCGATCCGTCTGCGGCTCTCTTCCGTAAGAGGAGTCTCCGTCAGTTGCTCGTAACAATCCGCGAGCGAGCGCCGGAAGCTCACCAGCCCGTACCCGCGGGCCGCGATCGTCGCGTGTTCACAGCGGTTCAGGTGTTCGCGCACCTCTGCTGGAGTGTGAGTCTTATGGTCCAGGTAGTAGACGAATGACGCAATAGCCCGTTCAAAATAAACGTTGTTCTCCCACAACGTATCGTCCGCATCGATAAGCAGCGTTTGTCCGGAGCTATTCAGGGAATCATTCAGGGCTGAGTTCACAGCCAATTATAGGCCCCTGTTGGCGACTCAGTAACACGACTAAGGTTGCATGTCTTCGATTAGTGACTGGCCGGTATGATGCCCCATAAGCAATTGGGGCCCCAGCATGGACGCAATCGGCACATTATGAAAGAGTTGGGCGCATGACACCAGAGGTTGGCCAGGTATTCGGGCCGTATGAAATCCTCGGCAGGGTTGGCAGTGGCGGTATGGGGCTGGTCTTCCGGGCCTGGGATGAGCGGCTGCACCGCGAGGTTGCGATCAAACTGGTGCGCGATAACTATCGCGTTCCGGGAATGAAGGAGAGGTTTCTTCAGGAGGCCCGCGCCGCCTCGCGTCTGAACCACCCCAACATCTGCACCATCTTTGACATCGGCGAGAAGGATGGCGATCCCTACCTCGTCATGGAGTTGCTCGAAGGCGAAACCCTCAAGGAAAAGATCCAGCGCAGCGCCTTCTCGGCAGAAGAGATCGTCACCTATGCACGCGAGATCTCCGATGCCCTCGCAACGGCCCATGCAAAAGGCATCATTCATCGCGACATCAAGCCCGCCAACATCTTCCTCGTCAAGAAGCCGGGAACCCCGACTCAAGCGAAGGTCCTCGACTTCGGACTTGCGAAAGTCTCCAAGGCCACGCGAAGGACGCGTATCAGCCCCATCGATGACGAGCAGCACCCACAACGCTATGACGACTCCCCTCTCGACCTCACGGTAGAAGGTGTCACCGTGGGCACCGTCTCCTACATGTCGCCGGAGCAGGCGCGAGGACATGTCCTCGATCCGCGATCGGACCTCTTCTCCCTCGGCGTCGTCATGTATGAGATGGCAACGCGGCGTACTCCCTTCCGCGGCACGACCAGCTCGCAGGTCTTCGTGCAGATTCTTGAACACGACCCTGAGCCGGTTCGCAACTGGAATGAATCTATTCCGCGGGAGCTCGAACGCATCATTCTCAGGCTGCTCTCCAAAGACCGGCGGCAGCGGTTCCAGAACGCGCGCGAACTGAACTCTGCTCTTGAAAAGATCTCCGGCAGGCTCACCAAAGGGACGTGGCTTAGAAAACATTCGCCTGCGCCTGTCCCCATCGTTCGCTCGCTTGAACCTGTCGCGCGCGACCGGCGCCGCATCAAGCGCGATAGTGGGGTTCATCCCATTCCGCCGCCCCGTGATAGCCGTCCCGACTCGGCAAGCATTCTCATTCGTCCTCTTCGTATTCCTGCAAACGATCTCGATATGCGGCCTGCAAAGCAGGCCACGCCGCAAACAGCCGCAGTTCTCACCGCCGGAAGCTCTTCGACAGGAGTTGCCGGCAACACCAGTGATTCGATCGCTACCCCTCCCCTTTCGCTGTCACGCGGCAGCTCCAGCATGATGCAGTTTGAGTATGGTTTCGACGAAGCTGTTTCATCCGAGGTCGAAATCGCACCTGCTTCAGATCCTAGGCGCGGCGCGCTGAAGCAATGGGCTGCAAGAATTGCCATCGCAATATTTGTCGTGGCGCTCGCCGTAGCTGGCATTGTTGCCCTGCGCGGAGGAAGGTTCATCTCTGCCGCGCTGGAACCGAGGGATGTTCTGCTGCTTACTGCTATCCAGGACAAGACCGGAGATGCTCTTGGTGGCGCCGTGCTCGAAGGGCTCGACCTGTCGCTCAGCCAATCGCGCAGGTTCACCGTCCGAAGCTACGGAGCATACCAGGCTGGCCTACGCCAGATACAGGGCAGAAGCAACGGACAGGCAACGCCCTCCCCGCGCGCTGTAGCGCAACAGGTCGGTGCGAAGGCATATCTCTTTGGTGAGATCTTTCACGCATCCGGCAACCCAGGCACCTACACCATCCGTGTCGATGCACTTCGGTCCGACACCAACGACCGCCTTCTCAGCCTCACCGAACAGGCTGACTCTCGCAACGAGATCCCCTCTGCGATCGACCGTCTCGCCCGGTCGCTTCGCATCGAGCTTGGCGAGAACAGCAACACTGTCACCGATAACAGCACACCGCTTCATCGACAGGGCACAAGCGACATCGATGCCCTGAAGGCTTACTCCGACGGCGATCTGGCAGCGCAGACTGGTAACGCACTGAGCGCGCTCTCAGCCTACCGTCAGGCCGTTGCGCGCGACAGCCAGTTCGCACAGGCTTTTCTCAAAATAGCCTGGCTCTCCTACGATCAGCACGCCGACGTGGAGGCCGCCGACGCAGCGCAGCGAGCAATGGCCGCATCCAAAACCGGAGACGACAGTATCCGTCTCCTCGCTGAATTCTGCTACGAGATGCTTGCCGCAGGCGACTACTCCCGTGCCGCCTCCACCATCCGTCAGTACAACGACCAGTTCCCCGGCAACTCCGATGGTATGGTTGGCCTTGCCAGCGTCCTTCGCGCGCAGGCCCACCTCGTTGAGTCGCTTCTTGCCGCGCAGCAGGCATACGAACAGGACCCATCACGCTCCAGTGCTTACACTGAAGCGCAATTTGCAATGATCGGGCTCGACCGATACGCCGATGCCCTGAAGCTCGCCGTACAGGCGAACAAGCTCGGCGCACTGCCCGGACGCGCCACTCTCCCGGCAAGCTACCTTGCCGATAAAGCGGACATCCTCCAGGAACAAGCGCGTTCTATCGAGAACAGCGGCCCATCCCATCGTTCCCTATCCCCGGCTGAGCTTGCGGCCTACGCGCTCTATCTCGACAACGTTGCAAAGTGGGCTGAAGCGGAACAGGTGTGGACACGAGCCGTGGCCGCAGCCTCCACTGCGCCTGGTCTCTCCTCCGCAGCAGCCTCGATGCTCGCTCAGGCTGCATTGAACCGCGCGCTCGCCGGCCGCTGTTCCGATGCCTTGCCGCTTCTGCAGATGTCTCACGGACGCTCACAAGGCCCGGTCGCCGTCTTTCGCGCGGGCATGGCAAACGCTCTCTGCGGCCGGATTCAAGAGAGTGAAAAGGCCATCGATTCGCTGGATCAGATCGGATCGAGCGGCTTCTCCACAGCAAAATCCTTCCCCTTCGAACTGAAAGCGGCAATTGCTCTTTCAAAGAAGGACCCAACACAGGCGCTCCAACTTCTCGAAGAAGTCGACACGGTTGATCCTTCGCTGCTTCCCTACCTGCGCCAGAGAGCGGATGTTGCGCTTGGTAAACCGCAGCAGGCAGCGGACAACCTCCAGTCCATCGCAGATCATCGCGGCGCAGTCTATCTCTCAGGAGTAAGCCTCTACGGACAGGCCATCCAGGAACTCGCTCGCATTAATGGGCATAACGAGACCGTCGCAACCCGCTAATCTAAAGCTGTTCCTTTGGGTATGGCCACACGATTTCAGGGCCGAAGACCCGGTTCCATACCAGTTCAGGCTAACGCTTCGTCGACGCTTGGAGTATCGGAAGCGCCGCCGCATCCTCCGCATCGAAGTAGCTGCGAATCTGCTTTGCCGTCGCAGCATTGACAACCGCCGTCAGTGCATCGGGCGTAGCCTGCCGAATCCCCCGCAAGCTCCCGAAATGCTCCAGCAGGCGCTGCCGCGTACGCGGACCCACTCCCGGGATCGCAAGCAACTCTGAATCGCGGTCGCGCATCTCGCGCCGCTTGCGGTGATACGTGATCGCAAAACGGTGGCTCTCGTCGCGAATCTTCTGCACCAGATGCAGCACAGGAGAACGCCGGTCGAGCACCACCGGCTCGTCCTCCTGTCCGTAAACGTAGATGACCTCTTCCCGCTTCGCAATCGATGCCAGCGGCTGCAATGTAACGCCAAGCTCATTCAGGGCCTCCGCGGCTGCATGAAGTTGCCCCAATCCGCCATCGATCAGGATCAGTGAAGGAAGCGCCTTCTTCTCCTCCAACAAACGCTTATATCTTCGATGGATGATCTCGCGCATCGACGCGAAGTCGTCCACCCCGGTGACCGTGCGTACCTGGAACTTGCGGTAGTCCGACTTCTTCATCGCACCGTCCTCCCACACAACCATCGAGGCGACCGTCTCCGCTCCCTGTATGTGCGAGATGTCGAAGCACTCAATCCGCTTCGGAATCTCCTCCAGCATCAGCGCGTCCTGCAACGCCTCCGCGATGGCCTTCTTCGACGGCAGCAGCACGCGAAACCGCTGGTCGAACGACTGCTTCGCATTCTGCCCCACAAGGTCCACCAGCGAGCGCTTCTCTCCACGCTGCGGCACAAGGATCTCCACGCGATGTCCCGTTCGCTCCGCCAGCAGCTCGGCGAGAACTCCGCGGTCTGGAAAATCCACGGGGATCAGGATCGATCGCGGCACATATCCCTGGTCGAGATAAAGCTGCTTCAGCAAAGCCGAAAAAAACGCCGCAGGACTAAATGGCGTGCCAGGCTCCGTGATCGCTGCCTGCTGTGTCCCATCCGTCGCTCCATCTCCAAGCTCAGGGGCCGCCACAACGGGATCGGGTTCAAGGCGAGCCCTCACCTCTGCATCCTCCGGTTCTTCCGCGGTATCTCCAAAGCTCGCAAGATCCGGCAAGTCTTCCCAGAAAAGATCTCGACGGTCGACGATCTTCCCCGAACGCATGTGAAACAGGTTCACCGCCAACATCTCGTTCTCATAGTGGAAGCCGAAGACATCCGCGTCCTCGTTCTCCGCAGTAGCGATCCGCTGCTTGTCCATCATCTGGTGAACGGTCGAGACCTGATCGCGCAGTCTCGCTGCAAGTTCATACCGCTCTGCCTCGGCGGCCTCCTGCATACGGGCCGTGAGCCGCTGCTCAAGTTCGCCCGGACGCCCTTCAAGAAAGAGTTGCACGTCCTTAATTGCCTGCCGGTACTCCTCCGGCGTCGTAAAGCCCTCCACGCACGGCCCCAGGCAGCGCTTGATGTAGTACTGCAAGCACGCGCGCGGATGATAGCGCGACAGATCCACCTTGCAGCTCGGAATCAGAAAGCTCCGGTGAATGAGGTCCACGAGCCGGTAAGCAAGATTGCCGGGAAAATATGGACCAAAATACGCGCTGCCATCCTTGCGCAGCCGCCGCGTCACAAAGACCTTTGGGTAGCGGTCGCCCATCGTCAGCTTGATGTACGGATATGTCTTGTCGTCGCGCAGCAGAATGTTGAAGCGTGGCTTGCGCTGCTTGATCAGGTTGTTTTCAAGCGCCAGCGCCTCGTGCTCGTTGGCGACGGTGATGTAGTCGAGGTCTACCGCCTCACGCATCAGCGTGCCCGTCTTGGCATTCGCCTGCGACGCCTCCAGAAAATACGACCGCACCCTGGCCCGCAGGTTCTTCGCCTTGCCGACGTAGATCACCTCACCCTCGGCGTTCTTGTACAAATAGCAACCGGGTGAGGTCGGGAGCGTCCGGATTTTCTGATAAAGGTCCATAAAGCGTAGCTTGGCTTCGCCCTCGTCACACCGAAGTGATGGTATGAGAAGGTTTAGTTACCAAGTGTATTCGTCTTTTCGTCGCCGGGTTGCCCGGGTAGATTTGACGTAAATCTACAACAAAAGTTCCATACCCACAGACGGCCCAAAAAACAGGCTACCTGCAAAACATTGCCGAATATCACTCATTCCACGCCACTTACAAGCACAAGCAATTTGGCAGCCGGATTGCATTCTCCAAATGCGTAACCGAGTCAACGGCTATCCAAATGCTGTGACTACAGGAGATGACACAAATGAGCTCCACGACACGCTTCCATTTCGTTTCTGCCGGAGAGATCAAACCCGGTGCTGTTACCGCTGCATTGGCCGGTGCGTTTCTGCTCACCCTCACCGTGGGTTGCTCGAGCAAGAACTATGTTCGCTCGCAGACGGCTCCTATTGTTCAGCAGACCAACAATCTGGATGCCAAAACGGCATCCGACCACCGCACCATCGTCGATACCGACGAGCGCGCGCAAAAGGGCATCGCTTCGGCGCAGAGCGCAGCCGATGCCGCCGACCAGCACGCCCTCGCGGCTGGCCAGTCCGCAGACACCGCAGGCCGCTCCGCGCAGGAGGCCTACAACCGCGTCGACACCCTTAGCGGCGTCATCGCCAACCTCGACAACTACAAGTCCATCGCCGACGTCAGCGTCACCTTCGGCTTCGACAAGTCCGTCCTCACCGCCTCCGACAAGAAGACGCTCGACGACTTCGCCGCAAGCCTCGCCGAGAAACGCGCCTACATCCTCGCCGTTACAGGAGGCACCGACTCCACCGGCGACGCGAACTATAACTATGGCCTTAGCCAGCGTCGTGCCGATGCTGTGGTCAACTACCTCTCCACCAAGTACAACATCGCACCGCACAAGTTTTATCTCATCGGCATCGGTAAGGATCAGGAAGTTGCCACCAACAACACCTCAGCCGGCCGCGCCAAGAACCGCCGCGTCGAGGTCAAGCTGATGACCAACATGGACCAGTCCGGCAACACGGCAATGAACAGCCACTAGAATCGATCTTTCAACCGCAACGGATCACAACCGGTTTTCAAAAGAAAAAGCGCCAGGCCGCCGTAATCGGTCCGGCGCTTTTCCTTTGCCCGCTCCCCTACAATAAGCAGCAACCCATGAACGCAATCCATGCAGTCCTCTTCGACTACGGCCAAGTCCTCTCCCTCTCTCTCGACCCCATCCAGTGGCAGCGGATGCTTCAGATCGCCACCGTCGACGAGACCGCATTCGACCACGGCTACTGGGCCTTCCGCCACGCCTATGATCGCGGCGAACTCAACGGCGTCGACTACTGGCAGAAGGTCGGCGCAAGCGCGGGACGCGCCTTCACCCCCGACCAGGTCGGCGCCCTCATCCACGCCGACGTAGAGCTCTGGACACGGCTCAACACTCCCATGGTCGACTGGGCCCGCCAGCTCCAGGCCGCCCGCATCCGCACTGGCATCCTCTCCAACATTGGCGATGCCATGATGCACGGCCTCCTCCGCAAATTCGACTGGCTCTCCGCCTTCGACCACCACGTCTGGTCGTACCGTCTGCTTCTCGCCAAGCCGGAGGCGGCCATCTACGCCGCCGCAGCCGAAGGACTCAAGACCCCGCCCACCAACATCCTCTTCATCGACGACAAGCGCGAGAACACCGACGCCGCCCTCGCCTTCGGCATGAAGGCCATCCAGTACACCGACCACCCCACCTTCCTCCGCGAGATGCAGGAGCGTGGCCTCGGCTATCTCCTCAACCCCACTCCCGTCCCCACGCCGTCACTCACATAAACGATGTATTTCCCAAAATGGAACTTTTCTGAAACCTTCGTCATGAAGGACTCTGTCTAAAACCTAAACTCATGTGTATCCATGGATATTGAGGGCAGGCTGCACCTTGCGTTGTAACCGCAGCCACATAACCATGAAGCGATTCTCTGGGCTGCTGTCCATCACTCTCTCGCTCATCGCCCTTTTCGCGGCGACGCCTCGCACGTCCCTCTCCCAGAACGCCCAGCAACTCGCCTTCGCGGGTCTGCGCGCCGCCGCGGGCAAGGGCCAGTTCAACTCCGTGCAGGCCGACAGCGCAGGCAACCTCTACCTCCTCTACGACCAGAAGGACGGCGTCCGCATCCTCAAGACCGACCCCGGCGCCGTGCAGCTGCTCGCGCAGGCGCAGTTCGGCGCAGCCGGAGACGCCGGCATCGCCATGGCACTCGATCCTGCGGGCAACGTCTACGTCACTGGAACGACAACCTCCGGGACGATCGCCGGAACATCCGGCGTCGTCTTCCCGGCGCGCGCCGACGCCTCCACCAACTCCTTCGTCGCAAAGTTCGACTCCAACCTCAACCCCGTCTTCGTCACCTACTCCGGCAGCGGACGCACCGCCGTCACCGCCATCGCCGCCACCGCCGACGCCGTCTTCATCACCGGCAGCATCTTTGCGAACACGCTCCCCGTTACGCCGTCTGCCATCATCCAGTCGCCCGCATCCGGCAGCTTCGGCAACGGCTTTGTCGAACGCTTCAACGCAACCGGCACGTCGCTCGTCTACGCAACCTACCTTAGCGGCTTCGGCGGAGACACCGCGCCCGCAGCCCTAACCGCCGACGCGCAGGACAACGCTTACATCGCCGGATACACCACCTCATCCGGCTACCCCACCCTCGCCGCCGTCGTGCCAACGATGATCGGCATGGCCTCCGGCTTTCTCTCGAAGCTCGGCCCCGCCGGCGACAGCTTCGTCTTCTCCACCTTCATCCCCGGCAGCGGAGTCACCTCACTCGCCCTCGACAGCGCAACCCAGACTCTTCTCTTCTCCGGGACCATCTCACGCGGCCAGTTCCCCATTGCAACCGTCACCTCGCCGCTCGTCTCCATCGACTACCAGACCGCAGTACGGATGCCGCTAGACGGCTCCCGCGTCCTGTCGTCGACGCTCCTCGCTCCCGGCACACAGTCCGTCGTCGCCCCCGCGCCCAACGGAGCCGCCTGGGCCGCGCTCACGCTTACCACGCCGCTGCTCCCCTTACCTGCGATCTCCGGCCTCGGCGATATCGCCGCCTTCCGCATCGCCGCCAATGGAGCGATCGACCAGAGCATCCGCCTCGGCGGCCACGATAGCAGCAACACCGCCCTGCCCAAACTTCCTTCCACCATCGCTTCCATCGCCGTCGACTCGTCCGGCCAGCCCATCTTCGCCGGGGCCGTTCAACCCGTCACCAGCTCCAGCCAGATTCCTCTCAGCACCTACGACCTGCCGCTGCTCAACGCTCCCACCTCGGTCCTCCCGTCGGCCCTCCGCGACGCGGCCTACGCCGGAACATGCAGCGGAAGCATCTGCACCGGCTCCGGAGCCTACCTCGCAAAGTTCACCCTCACCTCAGGCCCATCGCTCGCGCTCTCCACCGACACGTCTCCAAACATCACGCTGCGCAACCTCGGCTCCGCAGCTGCAAACAATCTGCAAATCGCCACGACGGGATTCACCCTCTCCCACAACTGCCCAACGCAGTTCGGCCCGGGCGAGGAGTGTAGCATCGTCCTCACCGGCTCTGGTCCCGGGACTATCACCGCTCTGGCCTCCAACGCCGCAGCGCAGACCGTCAATCTCCCCGCTGCACCTACGCGCATCGCATCGCCGTTTCCCTTCTCTCCGCGCGAGATCGACTTCGGCATCGTCACGCCATCCACACCGCAAACGCGGACTATCACCATCACCAACCTCGCCCAGACTCCCGTCCTCGCACCATTCACCCCGCCTCCCCCTCCCACAGCCGGCTCCCCACTCACGCTTACCAGCGACTGCCCGCCCGCTCCCTCGCAGTACCTTCCAGCAGGAGCCACCTGCCACCTCTTCCAGAACATCTCCGTCCCGGCAGCCATAACCAGCGGACGCTCGTTCAGCACCTCCGCCGGCGCCACCACAGGGGTGAACGGCTACTCTTTGACTGCATACCTCGATCCCTCCGCGCTCAACCTCTCCTCCACACGGATCGACTTCGGCACGCAGTTCAGCACGCCGGGGAGCCTTCGCCTCCCACGCTTCCTCTACATCTCCAACAACTCCGCCGCTCCCATCCAGCACTCGCCTGTCGCGCTCGGCTCCTCCTCGCCTTTCACCGTCACCGACCGCTGCCCCACGCTTCTCGATCCGCACACCGTCTGCCAGCTCCAGGTCGACTACCTCCCGCAGCAGCAGACCTCCTCCGACTCGGTCACCCTCGCGCTCGACCAGGGCCTCAGCGTCCTCGTCACCGGACAGACCATCCCGCAGCCCGGAGCCGGAGGCGCTACCGTCAATCCGTCTCTCACAGTCACCCCCACATCGATCAACTTCCCCAACACCGTCGTCGTCACCGGAACATCGCCAAACACGCAGACCGCGACCATCCTTAACGCCGGCGCGCAGCCCTTCCCGCTCACGCTCTCACTCACCGGCGACTTCACAGACTCCACCAACTGCCCCTCCGTGCTGGCCGCGGGCACCAGTTGCTCCGCCGTCATCTCCTTCGCTCCCTCGCAGCCCGGTGCGCGCCAGGGCCTCCTCGCCGTCTCCTCGGGAGCAGGAACCACGCCCACCTACATCACCCTCACCGGCACCGCGACCGCGATCCTCGCCTCCAACAACGGCACACTCGATCTCGGCAGCACGGCCATCGGACAGCCCGTCGTCCAGTGGTACAAGATCACGCAGTCCATCTCGCAGTTCGCCGCCGCCACCAGTGGCAGCTTCGGCGTCGTCCTCGTCGAGGACATCGGCTACGGCCACGGCCAGCCGCCATCCTCCGCATTTACCGCATCGGCCGTCGGCTCCTGCTTCAACTGCTGGCTCGGCGTCCAGTTCCTTCCCGCCGCCGCAGGCTCCACCAGCGCCGCGCTCACGCTCGCTTCATCGTCCAGCGGAAGCCCCTACACGCTCACCCTCACCGGCGCCGGACTTCCTCTCACCGGCCTCATTCTCACGCCAACGCAGCAGGACTTCGGTCCCGTCGCCGTGCACAGCTCCAGCGCGCCAACACTCTTCACGCTCACCAACCTCACCCCGACGACAGCCAACCTCTCCGCGCCCGCAACCACGGGTGACTTCACCATCAGCAACGCACCCAGCGGAGGAGCCACCTGCGGAGGCCCGCTCGCTCCCAACGCCTCCTGCTTCGTCCAGGTCGCCTACGTGCCCACCGCCACAGGCCCCGCGACCGGGTCTCTCACCATCGCCTCAGACACTGCATCCGCAACCGCCGCGCTCACGGCCTACGGCCTGCCCGATCCCGGTTTCTCGCTCAACCCCGACGCACTCGTCTTCCGCAACGTGCCCGGCCCCACCGCGACCCAGCAGACCATTACGCTCGCCAACACCGGCATCTACAACCTGCAGATCGCCGCGCCAACGTCGACCTCGGTGAGCTTCCAGCCCGCCACCACCTGCGGCACGCTCACACCGGGAGCCACCTGCACCATCGCCGTCACCTTCGTCCCATCCAGCGCCACCGTCACCGGAACGCTCTCCATCCCGGTCACAAGCTCTGCCGCCGGATCGCCGCAGACCACCTTCTCCGTAGCTCTCACCGGCGCCTACACCATCGAAGACACCGGCCTCCAGATTCTCCCCAGCCAGGCCGTGTACGGCCCCACACCGACCTCCACCCTCGGGCTCACGCGGCAGTTCACCATCAACAACCTCACAGCGAAGCCGCTCACGCTCGCGCTCTCTCTGCCGCGCCAGTTCGTCCTCTCCCAGCCGCCCTGCGCCGCACTCGCGCCCAACGCCTCCTGCAACTTCTCCGTGACATTCCTTCCTCTCACCAATGGCAGCATCACGGGAACGCTCTTCGCCCAGGCCACTCCCACCGACGGCAGCGCAACCCGCAACGGCCTCGCCTACGTCGAAGGCTTCGGCATCGGCTCCGGCTCGCTCGCCATCTCGGGAGCACTCCTCCCCAGCAGACTGCTCAACTTCGGCCAGCTAGCCTCGGGACAGACCACCACGCGCACCCTCACCCTTACCAACTCCGGCAACGCCCCGCTCACCATACGCCGCGTCACCAGCGAGTGGCCCTTCCTCGCAACGACCACCTGCGGCGCGACGCTCGCACCCGCTCAGAGCTGCACCGCCGCCCTGACCTACTCACCCATCAACCAGGTTGCGCAGGGATACTCTCCCGCGCCCTTCAATACCGACGCCGGGACCCTCGTCATCGAGAGCGATGCCGTCTCGAGTCCCGACTTCATCGACCTCACCGGCACCGTCACGCCGTTCACCGTCAACGCGCCCTCGAACACCGCCCCGCTCGTCTCCTACACCGTCTCGCAAAGCTCGCTCACCTTTAGCGCAACCTCCGGCGGCAACGCCTCAGCACTGCAGACCGTCACGCTCGCGAACACCGGCACCGCCACCATTCACGTCACCGCGCTCTCCACCACGCCGGACTTCACCGTAACCAGTCCCTGCGCCACCGTCGTCCCCGGCTCAAGCTGCCCCATCACAGTCGCCTTCACTCCGCAGGCTTCGTCGTCTCAGACCATCACCACTGTCATCAGCGCTCTTGAGATCGCCTCCGACTCCAGCTCGGCGCTCGACTTCATCAGCCTACTCGGCACCGCCACGCCGCCGACGCTCACACTCTCACCCGTCGCGCTCGACTTCGGGGCCGTACTCGTCGGCACAACCGCCACGCTCCCCATCCAGGTCACCAACGGCAGCTCAAATCCCGCCACGCTTGGCGCCATCGCTGCCACTGGCGACTACACCGTCACCGGCAACTGTCCCTCTCAAGGGTCGCAGCTACCGCCCGCATCAAGCTGCACGCTGCAAGTCACCTTCGCTCCCACACAAGCAGGCACGCGCACAGGAACCGTCAGCATCGCCTCGTCGCTCACCACGCTCCCGCTAACGGTCAACCTTACCGGCAGCGGAGCGCAGTCGCGTCTTCAGATCACTCCCGCAAGCCTTACCTTCGACAATACCGTCGTGGGCGCGTCGGCGAAGCTCACCCTCTCGCTCGCCAACACCGGCACCGCGCCTGTCAGAGGCATCGCGCTCTCCGTCGCTGGCGACTACGCAGTCACCTCACCCTGCGCGGCAACGACGCTCGTCCCCGGCGCAAGCTGCGCCATCACCGTCACCTTCACCCCCACCGCAGCCGGAACCCGCACCGGCAGCCTCTCCATCGCGAGCTCCGACCCAAGCTCGCCGCTCGCGGTCTCCCTCACAGGGACAGGAACACCCGCAGGAGCGATCTCCCTCACCGTCGACGGCGGGGCCTCCTCTTCGCTCTCCGTCACCAGCGGACGCCCCGCAAACTACAACCTCTCGGTCACCCCCCTCAACGGATACACCGGCGCCGTTGTGCTCCACTGCACACCAGTCACTCCGGGGCAATACGCCGCCTGCTCCCTGCTGCCGTCGAGCATCACCCTCAGCAATACCTCGCCGCAGACCTCGATCGCAACCATCAACACTGTGACCGAACAACCCGCCAGCGCTCGCAAAAACACCAGCAACGGAACCATCGCGCTCTGCCTGCTGCCCTTCGGCATTCTGCTCTTCCGCCGAAGCCGCGCCACGCTCGCCATCGCGCTTCTCGCCGTCACCGCGCTCTTCGCAAACGGATGCGGCAGCGGAGGCAACGCGACTCTCTCCGATCCCAACCTGCGCTACACCCCGCCCGGTGCATATCAATACCAGGTCACGGCCACAACAACTTCAGGAGCGCAACTCTCCCAGACCGTCACCCTGAACCTGACAGTCACGGCACGTTAGAACCCTTCCTCGGATTCTTATCACTATTAAGTCGCCGTCATTCTGAGTCGTAGGCGAAGAATCCCTGTAGTTCGCTCGACCCTACACGGACCTTCATTTTGCGAGACATAATCCCACACTGAAATCGCACCCATGGGTCAAAGGCCCAACCCATACCAGCCTGGGGCAACGCCCAGGTAACGATCCGCTGCGCCAGCCAAGGGCTGAAGGCCCGCCCCATCATTCCGTGAACGACGCCTACCGCGACGCCCCCACGCCCCTCACCGGAACCTGCTCCACGATCTCGATCCCGAACCCCTGCAGCGCGGGCACGTGCGTCGGAGTATTCGTAATCAGCCGAATCTTGTGTATCCCTAGATCAGAAAGAATCTGCCCGCCCAGTCCCACCTGCCGCAGCGTCCTCTGGCTTTTTTCCTCGCTGTGCTCCTTCGCCCTCTGCTCCCGATGCAGCACCACGCGGTGCGGCGTCACGCTGCGATCGATCCCGAACCCCGTGCTCCCGTTATGCAGATACACCAGCGCGCCGCGTCCCGCCTCCGCGATCATCTTCAGCGCCCCGTCCACCACTCTCCGGCAATCGCACAACGTCGCGCCAAAAATGTCCCCCGCAAGGCAATGCGTATGCACGCGCACCGTCACCGGTTCCCCGCCCGCAACGTCGCCATACACCAGCGCCACATGCGACTCACCGCCCTCGACCTCGCTCTCATAAGCGATCACCCGGAACTCGCCATACTCCGTCGGCATCACCGATTCGGCCACGCGATGGATGTACCGCTCGTTCTGCAGCCGGTAGCGGATCATGTCCGCCACCGTCACCATCTTCAGGCCATGCTCCTCGCAGAACTTCACCAGGTCTGGCACCCGCGCCATCGTGCCATCGTCGTTCATGATCTCGCAGATCACTCCCGCCGGCACCAGCCCTGCCATTCTCGCCAGGTCGACTGCGGCCTCCGTCTGTCCCGCCCGCACCAGCACTCCGCCCTTGCGAGCACGCAGCGGAAATACATGTCCCGGCCTCGCCAGGTCGTTCGCCGTCGACTGCGGATTGATCGCCACCTTGATCGTGTGCGCACGGTCTGCCGCCGAGATACCCGTCGTCACACCCTCGCGTGCCTCCACGCTCTCCGTAAACGCCGTGCCGAACCGCGACGTATTCTCCTGCGTCATCGGTCCCAGGCGCAGATAGTCGGCGCGCTCTTCCGTCAGCGTCAGACAGATCAGCCCACGGCCGAACTTCGCCATAAAGTTGATCGCCTCCGGTGTGACGAACTCGGCCGCCAGCGTCAGGTCGCCCTCGTTCTCGCGGTCCTCGTCATCCACGACGACGACCATTTTTCCCGCCCGTATCTCCGCAACCGCTTCAGCAACATCGGCAAACATCGGCAAGCCTCCAGGGACCCTCGCTCGCGTCCCGCACTCTCTTTCGACTCTCACCATCATAAGTCCGACGCAAAAAGAAGAATGCCGCCCGTATACCGGACGGCATTCGACAACTCAACTCCACACAGGACTAAAGGGTCGACTCGATCTCGAATCCCCACGCCTCCAGCAGTGCCTCCGGGATGTACTTCGAGTTCTTGTTCCGGCGCGCCCATTCCCGCAGCCTCGTCGACCGGATGTACTGGTCCGGGGTCAACTTGTACTCCTTCACAACCTGTTCAAACGATGTCACCGTCGGGACGACCGGCCCAATCGGCTCCGGCTTGCCCCAGTTCGGATTTCCACGACGCTTTGCCATAGGGTTTGTATGCCTCTTCCTTCTTAACTGTTGCTCTTTCCACGTGCTCGGGAGAGAAAGACCACAGCTTAGATTCTAAGGCATTTAACCCCATATTTCAAGGCGTTTCATACGACGCACAGCCACCGCGCAGGCCGCTCGCCGCAACCTCTTTTGCTGCCTCAGTTGTGCAGGGCCGAGGCATAAAACTTCACCATGTCGGCCTTCATCTCCTTCAGAGCCTCAACGTTCAAATACACCATATGGCCCGCCGGATAGTACCCGAAGCTCACATTCCCGGCCAGCTTCCCCGGCAGGCTCATGTGGTTCAGATCGTACTCCGTCGCAAAGAACGGCGTCGCCAGGTCGAAGTACCCGTTCGCAGAGAACACCTTCAGCCGCGGGTTCTTCCGCATCGCGTCCGCCAGGTCCATCGCCGTATCCGGGTTCGACTGCGGACGCCCATTTCCGCTGCCCGAGGGCTTGTGCTTGAAGTCCCACTCAGCGTTCACTCCCGGCCCCGACGTGTAATACGTCTCCTGGCTCATGTACTTCAGCTCCCGCTGGATGTAGTCGTGAAACGACCCCACATAGACCCCTTGAATGCCCGTATCCGACGGATCGTACCCCGGCGTCTCCGTCGCCGCATCCGGGTCCCAGCCCATGAAACGCGCGTCATAACGCCCCAGCGTCCGGTCATCGCCCCGCAGCAGCTCCCGTCTGAACCGCGACGCCGAGATGCGCAGCTTCGTCTCCTTGACGTAGCTTTCGTTCAATCCGGTGATTGCCGACACCTTTGCGGCAATCGCATCGAACTCCGCCGGAGGGAGTCGGTCGCCCTGGGCAAGCGCCTGCGCATATGGCCCGCGCGCAAACTCCCGCGCCTGCTCGACCCACTCCACCATCGACGCCGAAGCCTTCACCTTCTTGTGAAAGTACCCAATCGCCGCGAACGAAGGTAGATAGCCAATAGCTTCAGCATCATATCCAGGATTGCGGATGTTGTAGTTCAGGATCGACGACAGCAGCACCACGCCGTTGAACGCCACGCCATCGTTCTGCAACGCCGCCACCAGCCCCGCCGAGCGCGTCGTTCCATACGACTCTCCAAAAAGAAACTTCGGCGAGTTCCACCGCTGGTTCGCCGTCAGGTACCGCTCAATAAACTTCCGGAACGCCGCAATGTCCTGATCCGTCCCGGCAAAGTCCTTGACCGTCCCCTTACCCACCGCTCGCGAAAACCCGCACAGCGGAGCGTCGATGAACACCAGGTCGCTCTTATCCAGCAGGCTGTACTCGTTCTGCACCCAGCTATACGGCGCCGGGGCCGTGGCCTCAGGCGCCTGCGTAATCACCCGCACCGGCCCAAACGACCCCATGTGCAGCCAGATCGACGCCGCTCCCGGCCCGCCGTTATAGAAGAAGGTCACCGGCCGCGACTTCGCGTCCACGCCGTCCTCCGTATAGGCCACGTAAAAGATGCTGGCATTCGGCTTCGACTGCTCATCGCGGATCAGCAGGTTTCCCGCCGTCGCCGTGTAGTGAACCGTCTGTCCACCGACTGTCAGATCATGCTTCGTCGTCGAGTTCGTCTCCGGAGGAACCGGTATCCCGGCATCTTCCTTCTTCTCTACTTGTTTGTCGTCAGGATTCTTTTGCGTCTGCCCCGTAGCCGCCACGGCCAACGCAGCCATCAGCGTCAATACACTCGTCCTGCGAAACCAGAATATCGTCGACAGATTCAATCGAAGTCTCCTCTTTTCAACTGACCGGGAACACCCAGCCATCATACCCGCCATGCTACCCCGCAGAATCCAGCCGAAACGACTCGCGATAGATCTCCACCGGATACCCCTTCGCCTTCCATCCCGCCAGTCCACCGCGCAACACCTTCAGCCGGTTGTACCCCTGCATCTTCGCCTGCCGCACAATCTCGAGACTCGTCTTCTGCGCCTCGCACGTGCAATAAAGCACCACATCCGCGTCCGCAGGAATCAGCGCCGGATTCGCCAGCACCTCCTTCGGAGGAACCCGCTTCGCCCCCGGAATCATCTCCGAATAAGCCAGCAGGTCCAGCGGCTGACGCACGTCATACAGCAACACCCTCGGCTCAGGATTAAGTAGTCCACGCAGCGTCTCGGCATCGACACTGTTCTCGTCATACTCACGCACATCCCGTGAGCGTCTCGCCTTGACGATGGCAAATAGCAACACTGCAAGCGCGACAACAGCAATAGCAATCCAGAGCATCTCTACCTCCGCTAACACTCAAGATTCAGATTACGAAGCATTGGAGCCGGATTCTCAGTAATCACAAGCGTAATGATAGTCTTGCCAAAACATACGAACCGACCATGACTAAAACCGTCTTTTGCACTGCAACGCTTACGCTCTGCCTCGCCTTCTCTGCGACCTGTTCCGCTGCAAGCCAGCAGGCTGATACCGCAACTAAGCCGTCCGCCGCAGATTCACCAAGCACACCCGCTCCTGACAAGGATGGTGTATACCGCGTTCGAGGAGCTGTTACCCCACCGAAGCTTATCTACAGCGTAGAGCCTAAAATCGCAAAAAAAGACCGTAAGTATTTCAAGTCCGGAACGACTTTAGTTCAGATCACCGTCGATGCCGAAGGACAAGTGAAGAACGCTCATGTGATCAAGTCAAGCCTGGAGACCATGAAGTCCAAAAACAACGACGCTGCCGCAATCATCGATCAAAGCTCCCTTGACGCAGTAAATCAATATCGTTTCACCCCATCGAAGTTGGATGGAAAACCTGTCCCCGTCATCGTCAATATTGAGATCAACTTCCGGCTCTTCTAAAACTCATCGTCGTTTGGACCACGGATCCATAACGAGCGTAAGGGAAGAATACGTTCAAGGATCTAAGTATCTGCCCTTGTTCCACTATGCCTTCCTCCCGCATCCTCAGGCAAACAATATGCGAAGATGAACCAGGCCCATGGACCTCGCAGCCCTCCTCCATCAAGCATTTGGCTTCTCCGCCTTCCGCGCCAATCAGGAGGCCGTCTGCCGCGCCGCCACCGAAGGCCGCGACGTCCTGCTCGTCATGCCTACAGGCGCGGGAAAATCCCTCTGCTACCAGCTTCCCGCCATCGCCCGCAGAGGCACCGCGCTCGTCATCTCGCCGCTGATCGCGCTCATGGACGACCAGGCCGCAAAGCTCGCTTCTTACGGACTCAAAGTCGCCCGCATCCACTCCGGCCTCTCCCGCGATGAAGCGCGCCAGGCCTGCCGCGACTACCTCGACGGCACGTTGCAATTTCTCTTCATCGCCCCCGAACGCATGCGCGTCCCCGGCTTCCCCGAGATGCTCGCCAAACGCAAGCCCGCGCTCATCGCCATCGACGAGGCCCACTGCATCTCGCAATGGGGGCATGACTTTCGCCCCGACTACCGGACGCTGGGCGATCACCTGCCTTCCTTACGCCCCGCGCCGGTCATCGCCCTCACCGCAACAGCCACGCCAACAGTCCAGCGCGATATCGCCGCACAGCTTCGCCTCAATAACCCCGCGCTCTTCATCCACGGCTTCCGCCGCACGAACCTCGCCATCGAGGTCGTCGAGATGTCGAAGCCGCGCCGCAGTCAGTTCACCATCGACCTTCTCAAGTCATCCGAGAGCCGTCCTGCCATCGTCTACGCCCCTTCGCGCAAGGCCGCCGAAGAGCTCTCGTCTCAGCTCGGTCGCGGCGCCGCCGCTTATCACGCTGGACTCGACCCCGCCACGCGCGAGCGCGTCCAGCGCCACTTCCTCGCGGGCAAGCTCGAGGTCGTCGTTGCCACCATCGCCTTCGGCATGGGCATCGACAAGGCCGACGTCCGCACCGTCGTCCACATCGCGCTCCCCGGCTCCGTCGAGGCCTACTACCAGGAGATCGGCCGCGCCGGCCGCGACGGCCAACCTTCGCGAACCGTCCTGCTCCACTCCTTCGCCGACCGCAAGATGCACGACTTCTTCCTCGAGCGCGACTACCCCGCACCCACCGAGCTCTCGCGCCTCGCCCGTGTTCTCACCGGCAACTTTCAGGAGCCCGACACCCTCCGCAAGAAACTCCGCATGGACGTCGAGACCTTCGACCGCACCGCCGAAAAACTCGTCGCACAGGGCGCCGCCGCCTTCGACATCGCCGGAAACCTCCGCGCGACGGAAAACAAAAACTGGCAGTCCGGCTACGACCGGCAGCTCGCCTTCCGCCGCGCTCAGATCGACGCCATGGCCCGCTACGCCGAAACCCCGCAGTGTCGCATGACCGCGCTCATCCAGCACTTCGGCGACACCGCCGACGGCCTCCGCCCCTGTGGCCACTGCGACTTCTGCTCCCCCGAACGCGCCACCGCGCAGACCTTCCGCGAACCCTCCGCGCAGGAAGACCGCCACCTCCGCGCCATCCTCTCCGCGCTCGACTGCGCCGCCCCACGCGCCACTGGAAAGCTCCACTCCGACCTGGCCCTCGGCATCGATCGCAAGCAGTTCGACGCCTACCTCAACGCACTCACGCGCGCCGGACTCATCACCCTGACCACCGACACCTTCACCAACGCTGAAGGCATCACGATCAACTTCAAGCGGGCCTCCCTCACCCACGAGGGCCGCACCCGCGAAGAGAGCGAAGACCTTGGCGTCTTGCTCCCATCCGATGACCAAACCGCAACGCGATCGAAAAAGAACACCAAATCGTCCCGCGCGTCGAACAATGATCGGCCCCATGCAGGCGTGTCATCTCGACCGAAGCGAAGCGATGTGGAGAGACCTGCTTCTCTACCCCTGACGCCAGCCCAGCAGGCCCTCCAGCAAAACCTCCGCGATTGGCGCAAAGCCGAAGCCGCCAAAACCGGCAAGCCCGCCTTCATCGTCTTCGGAGACTCCGTTCTTACAAACATCGTCCTTGCGCAGCCGCAAACAATCAGCGAGCTGCTTAATGTTAATGGTATAGGTCAGGATAAAGCCGACCGCTACGGAGCAGCCATCGTCACACTCTGCCGCGATACCGGCCCTTCATCTACGCCTGAGATCGTCCATCCACCCACGACCCGGGTGCCCCATCTTCGCGACAGCTCTATCGTCGCTAAGGTGGGTTATCGCGCACAAGCGCGACCCGTTCAATCTCAGACAGCCGAAGCCCTCACTCCCGCGCAGCAACTCCTCGACCAGCGCCTGCGCGACTGGCGCACCTCCGAGGCCGAGCGCCTCGGCCTGCCACAGTTCTTCGTCCTCGGCACCTCCACCTTGCGCAGCATCGTTCTCGCGCATCCGCGAACCATCACCGACCTGCGCAACGTCGAAGGCCTCACGCTCGAGAAGGCCGAACGCTTCGGCCCCAGCATCCTCGAGCTCTGCACCGCCTGACTACTTCACCGCCGCGGCAATCGGCGCACCTGCCTGCTTTTCCGCCGCATTCCAGTCCTGTCCTAGATAGCGGGCCAGCGTCGCTGCGGCCTGGCTCTGTGTTACCGGAGCGACATTCTTCTGCACCCCAAGCGCCGGAACTCCGCGCCCCGTAAAGCCCATGAAGATGTACTTCGACTCCGGGATCTTCTGCCCGTGCCCCTTCCACTCCTCGGGAGCCGACCCTCGTCCATGGTCCACCATGAAGATCAGCGTCGTCTTGCCCTTGTACTCCGGCATCGACTGCAACGCATCCCATAGCTGCTTCATGTACCCATCCACACGATGCGCAGACTCCAGATACTCGCCATAATTGCCCGCGTGCGCCCACTCGTCCGTCTCGCCCAGCGACAGGAGCACGACGCGCGGCTTCTTCACCCGTATGTACTCCATTGCCGACTCAAACACCGGAGCATCGTACGCCTCGTCCTCCCACCCTCGCGGCGAGTTCTCCTTGATGCTGTTCAACACATTCATCACCCGCGTCGTCGGCGACATCGCCGCCGCATCGTATCCCGCATTCACCATGCAGCTCAGGCAGTTCGCCGGATTCACCACGTTGGCGATCACATGCCACGCCCCGAAGGCAGCCACCTTGCCCTGAAACCCAGGCCGCTTCGACAGCCACGCAAGCACCGTCAGGTTCGGGTTGGGCTTGTCGTCGTTCGAGTCGATCCTCGGATCGCCGTGCCCTGTCAGCGTCTCGCTGTACCCAGGATACGAAAAGTTGAATCCATTCGTCACCGAGGCCTCCGAGCCCGCATCGCGGTCGCCGTAGATCTGCCCCTGGGGAATGAACGTGCTCCAGAGAAACGGCATCAGCTTCTGCCGCCGCTCCTCCGCCGTGTCCGCGAGATACTTCGTTCTCAACGCATCCACGCTGCGACCATTGTAGTAACGGTCCTTCGTCAGCAGACTCTCATCGGCGCCGCGAAAGATCTCCTGCCAACGCATCCCATCCGTCATCACCAGCACCACCCGCGCATCGTTAGCGGTCTGCGCAAACGCACTCACTCCCAGGGCAAGCACCGCCACCACCGGAAACATCTTCCAACCAGACACTCGGACCCTCCTCAAACTTCCCCGCCATCCTCTCAGATCACGCCGCCATCGCGCCACTCATGCCAGACACACGCTATGCTGGTCACGCACAGAGCAGCCATGTCCACACCAGATAGAACCCGCCACGCACCCGATTCCATGGCCGGCAGCCCCACCCTCGACGAGCGCGCCAGCCACTGCTTCGGCTGCGGTCCCGCCAATCCCCAGGGACTCCACCTCGTCTTCACGACCAACACAGACGACCCCGCGCACCCCACCGCAACCGCGCACGTCCAGCTCGACCGCTACCACGAGGGTCCGCCCGGCTACCTCCACGGAGGCCTCGTCGCCACGCTCCTCGACGAAGCCATGAGCAAGCTCAACCGCCCGCTCAACGTCCTCGCCATGACGCGCCACATGGAAGTCGACTACCTCCGCCCCGTCCCTCTCTTCCAGTCGCTCACCCTCATCAGCACGCATCTGCGCCGCGAAGGCCGCAAACTCTTCCACCAAGCCGAGATTCAATCGTCAACAGGCGAAGTTCTCGCACGAGGCAACGGCCTCTTCATTGTGATCGACAAAAAGACACTGGCCGCCGCAGGCCTAGCCAACGCCGACGACTAGTCTCACGAAATTGTCATCCTGAGCGGAGCGCAGCGGAGTCGAAGGACTTGCATTTTTCCACTAGACCTCCGACTCCTCCCAATACCCCTGATCCTTCAGAAAGTATCCGTCGTTCCAGCTATGCAGCATCGTCTTGAAGAACATCCACACCATGCGTCCGTGCCCCAGCTTGCGGAACCTCCGGTTCGTCGTCACCACCCCGCCGCGCACAATGCGGAACCGTATCCGCGCCACACCCTTCGATAGCAAGTAGTCCTCCGCAAACAAAGCCCTCTCGTTGAAGCCACCCAGCTTCCAGAACGCCCTGCGATCAAACAGCATGAACATCCCCGTAGCAAACGGCTTCAGCAGCGACCCCACATACTGCATGAAGTTGTTGCCCGCATACAGCGCGTCGTCAAAGAAACTCCCGTCTCTGCACGAGATATTCGTCGTCACCAGATGCAGCCGCCTGCGCCGCATCCGCCACAGCGCGCGCCGCAGCAGCGTCGACTCCGGCAGCTCCACATCCGCATCCAGAAATAGCACATACGGTGTCGACGCCAGCCGTGCCCCCGCGTTCCTCCCTACCGACGGCAAACCACCCTCGATCACTTCGACCAGCAACCGCCCACGAAAGCTCAGCACTCGCTCCACCGTTCCGTCGGTCGACCCGGCATCGGCGACGATCACCCTCGTCTCCGCCATGCCTTCGTAGTCCTGCCGCGTCAGCGACTCCAGCAGTAGCGGCAGCATCTCGGCCTCGTTCTTCGCCGGAATCACAATCGTCAATTCAGCGCCCATCCCGCCTCCTGCTTCCTTCTTCGCAGCCTCGGGCCTCCACCTGCGCGTCGGCGTGAACACTGTTTGAATTCTCTGCAAATCCAGCATGAACGGCCCTCCCCGATTAACCTCCAGCTATAAGGCTTCCGCCTTATCCCCCCTTTGCAAAAGCTGCTAAACTTGAATCTCTCGCGGCAACGCCCTCAAAACAGAACGCGCACCGCGACTCCCAAGGAGAATCGTCATGGCAGACCACACCACCAACGGCAACTTCAGCTCCTCCACCCTCCGCCTCAAGACCGGCCTGGCAGAGATGCTCAAAGGTGGAGTCATCATGGACGTCATGAACGTCGAGCAGGCGCGCATCGCCGAAGAGTCCGGTGCTATCTCCGTCATGGCGCTCGAGCGCGTCCCCGCCATGATCCGCGCCGAAGGCGGCGTCGCCCGTATGGCCAACCCCAAGCTCATCAAGGAGATCATCGCCGCGGTCTCCGTTCCTGTCATGGCCAAGGCCCGCATCGGCCACTTCGCCGAAGCCCAGGTGCTCCAGACCCTCGGCGTCGACTTCATCGACGAGTCCGAGGTTCTCACCCCCGCCGACGAGACCTACCACATCGACAAGCACGCCTTCACCACGCCCTTCGTCTGCGGAGCACGCAACCTCGGCGAAGCCTGTCGCCGCATCGCAGAAGGCGCAGCCATGATCCGCACCAAGGGCGAACCCGGAACCGGCGACGTCGTCCACGCCGTCCAGCACATGCGCCAGATCGTCCGTGAGATCAAGGCCCTCACCGTCCTCGGCGACGAAGAGCTCTACAACGCCGCCAAGGTTCACGGCGCGCCCTACGAACTCATCAAGATGATCGCCAAGTCCGGCAAGCTCCCCGTACCCAACTTCTCCGCCGGCGGCATCGCCACTCCCGCCGACGCCGCTCTCATGATGCAGCTAGGTGCAGAGACTATCTTCGTAGGCTCGGGAATCTTCATGAAGGAGCGCGCCACTCCTCTCGACGTCGAGAACGACCCCAAGGAGCGCGCCGAAGCCGTCTCTCGCGCCAAGGCCATCGTCATCGCCACCACCCACTTCAACGATCCCAAGATCGTCGCCGAAGCCAGCGAACAGGTCCTCGGCTCTATGAAGGGCCTCGCCGCAGCCGCTATCGAAGAATCACAGCTCATGCAGACCCGCGGCTGGTAGTGGAACGAACTGCGATCCTGCAGCCTAAAATATGGCCGAGGCCGAACTTAATTCGGCCTCGGCATGGTTTCTTTCGCTTCAAGAGCAATGTGGTCCAATGCCCCGAAGAAAATTGGTCGTTGACCTTTTCTGGTAGCTCTTGGCGAATTGATTGTTATGAATATCGACAAGACAATCGACTGATAACTTTTAGTGGTGAAGGGGCTACGATGCAGTGGGATGTATGCATCCCACGCAGACTCTATTGGGATGACAATGCTCAAGAGCCACTAGATCCCGCTATGGAAGAACAGGTGTTGCAGCGGATAACAGTAGCGCTTCAATGGATAGGATTCGGCGTTGGCTTCTTTTTTATTGATCCTGACGATCCACGGATTAAGGTCGGGTGGCTTTCCCAAACCTATTGGAGAAGCTAGAATCGTTATGTTTCCTGTATCGCCAGCACGACCCAAGTGCTGGCGATCAACTTTAATCTCAAAACAGGCAAATCACAGGTTGGTTTCTATGCGTCGAATCACTCTCCTCCCCCTCGTTCTATGTGCCTCACTCGCATCAGCACATGCAGATGAAGCCTCCAAGCGTGCCAAAGCGCAAGAGATGGTAAATCTCCTGCACACCGAACGGATAAGCCAGCAGATCGAAAACAACATCATGAAGCAGGCAGCCACCATGCCGCAGCAACTCTTCGGCGGCGAGGTCCCGTCGGCACAGAAGGAAAAGTTTGACACCTTCCAGCAAAAACTCAAGCAGACGACAGAAGAGCAGATTGGTTGGAAGATCCTCGAACCTGCTTATATCGATCTCTACGCAAAGACCTACACGGAGACGGAACTCGACGCCATCCTGACGTTCTACAAGTCACCGGCCGGTCAGTCCATGCTCAACAAGAGTCCTGAACTCTCCACACAAAGCGTGCAAATGGTTCAGGCCAAGATGTCCGTCCTGCAGCCACAGCTGCAAAAGCTGGCTGAAGACTTCGTGCAGAGCACCAGGCCTACGTCCGCGCAGCCCCCGCCGACTCTGAACCCAACGCCAAAGGCTGCTCCTCAGGCAGCACCAAAATCTACAACCCCTTAGCTCATCTCCACTCAAAGCCGGAAACGATTCTGAATCGTTCCAGGCTCTTCGGTGTCTTATTGATAGAGCGCGAGTCCACCGCTTCAGGAAGGGGCCACTTTATCCATGGCCCATCAGTTCTCCAGTCTCACTTTCACTGACAGCGTAAAAGACGTTCAGCGTGAGATGGGTAGCCGCCTCGCAAACGAGAAGCTCACCGAGCGCGGCTCACCCAACGACACCTTCGGCGACTTCGAAAAAGACTTCATCTCCCGCCGAGACGGCTTCTACCTCTCCACGGTCAGCGAAACCGGATGGCCCTACATTCAATTCCGCGGAGGCCCGGCCGGCTTCCTTCACGTCGTCGACGACCGTACCCTCGCCTACGCCGACGTCACTGGCAACCGGCAGTACATCAGCACAGGCAACCTCCGCTCCAACCATCGCGCCGCACTCTTCCTGATGGACTATCCCCACCAGGGAAGGCTCAAGGTCCTTGCAACCGCCGAGGTCATTCCCTGGAGTGAAGCGCCGGAATGGAAGAACCAGCTCCTGCTTCCCGACAGAAGCCGACCCGAACGCGTCGTCATCCTCCATCTCGCCGCCTTCGACTGGAACTGCCCGCAGCACATCCCCCAGCGCTGGACCATCGATGAGCTAAAGCAGACGCCCCTCTTCGAACGCATCAAGGCTCTCGAGAGCGAAGTCAAAAAACTCCGCTCTCAAATCGCAGAGACAAACGTATCCAAACAGCACGAGGCTAGCTTCCAGCCTTCGTCAGGCTGAACCCCACAATCGTGGCTCCCCCGTTGTACGTCGCCGGAAAGTCCTCGAACTGCTGCACAGATTCCCCTAACGCCGGATCGCAGATCAGCAGTTGGTCGTCCAGCACACCGGCAATAGCAATAACATGCTGCCCTCCTCCCGTCCACTGGATATCCACGCATATCGGCCTGCCTGCGTTGATCTCGCTTGCAATCTGGTCGAGCGTCATCGAACCGGCATCGCTGGCCCAGTTGCCATGCACCTTCAGCGCATCTCCCACGCCGCCTGACTTGATGTACTCCACGGGGATACCTAACGCAGGATTGTTCAACACATTCTCCGCAGCAGTCGTATAAGGATTGGCAAGAATCGCCGCGAGTCCCGGGACCGACGCAACCGCCGACGCGCTCGGACACGCGCTCGTGTTCTTCGCGAAGCCGTTGATGTTCTGCCCGATGGTCGTCATGATCTGGCACTGCTGCGCCGTACTCCCAGAGTTGTAGAAGTGGTTGATGCTCGTGCCCACAGCGATCCAGCACCACTCGTTCGTCTCCTGGAACTGCATCCTCAGACCGATGTTCTGCGGCGTGTCCTGACCAGTGTTACCCGGAATCGTCGCCTGCGCCGACCACTTCGCTCCATCGAACGATGCGTAAAACAGTCGCTGGTCATCATCCATTCCCTTCCACATCGCATAAAGATTCCCTGGATTGAACCGAACCGGCGTCACCGGAATGCCGCTGATCGGTGTCCCACTGATCGGAATACCGGTCACAGGAATCCGTTCGCTGACGCCAGCTTCTTTCACGGTAGGCAGCTTGACCGGGGTCGGTTTGATCGGAGTCGGGATGAGATTCGAAGCCGGACGCATCTGCAACGCCGGCCCAATACTGCTTGCCACCCCGGGGATCAGTGCCTGCGCCGACCAATGCGCGCCATCGAACGACGCAAAGTAAATTCCCTGATCACCAGTCACACCCTTCCACGCCGCATACAGTTTGCCATCAAATGCCGCCAGCGATGGCCCTACGCTTGAAGCCACTCCCGGAATCGTAGCCTGTCCCGACCAGTTCGTTCCATCGAACGACGCGTACCAGATCGCCTGGTCGTTATTCATTCCCTTCCACGCCATATATAGCCTGTTGTCATAGAAGGCGAGCGACGGCGCCACGCTCGTAGCCACTCCCGGAACAACCGCCTGACCACTCCATGTTCCATTGAACGAGGCATACCAGATCGCCTGGTCCGATCCCATTCCCTTCCATGCCGCGTAAAGCCTGCTGCCCATCGCGGCCAACGCTGGTCCGGTACTGCTGGCTACGCCGGGAATCTGTAGTTGGGGTGCCCATGCTCCATTCGCAAACCGTGCATAGAACAATCGCTCGTCGCTATGCTCACCCTTCCATGCAGCAAACATTCCACCGCCATACTCGGCGAGCGAAGGTCCAACACTGCTGTTTCCTGGAATCGTCTGCTGGGTAGCCCAGCTTGCCCCATTGAAGGAGGAGTAGAAGAGTCGGTCATCACCAACCTCACCCTTCCATGCTGCATAAAGTAATCCGTTGTATTCGCAAAGTGCCTGCAAAATGCTCATTGGTTCCCTCTTTTCACGAAGAAATAGGGGCCCTTGGATATTGCTGGGAATTATAAGTGCTATCTGTAAATCAATCTCTATGCACCACATCGCCAATGTGATCGTCATTGTGATCCACAGTCGGGGCATCCGGTAGCTCCATCTCCCCAGAACAAGCCAGGCCCCAGCCCGCCCCCCAATTACCCCATTGCAATACTTCCTCTATTGCCGGGATTTCCACAAAGATCTTGTCAAGCCCCAGAATCGCCGATCTTCCACATAACAAGCCGCTTGTAGAGTGCCGATTCGTCTTGCTCCATTCTCTATACTGGATAGAGCAGTCAAATCAGGAGTCCCGACGCAGTCCCGCAAATAGACAGCAACCGGGACCGTACAAATAAGCCCAATAACCTGAAGACTTTGCGCAGATAAGTACGGAGAGGCATGGCCACCAGAACCCCACAGGCGAAGACAAAGCAGACAGACCTGACCATCGGTATCCTCGCGCTTCAAGGCGCATACGACGCCCACGCGAAGGCCATCAGTAAACTCGGGGCAACCCCTAAGCTTGTTCGTCTCCCTGCCGACCTCGACGGTATCGACGGCCTCATCATGCCCGGTGGCGAATCGACCACCATGCTCAAGTTTTTAGAGCAGCGCGGCTTCTTCGAAGTCCTCAAGGACTTCGTTCAGAAGACACCAACGTTCGGAACCTGTGCCGGGGTCATCCTCCTCGCAAGGGACGTCACCAACCCCGCGCAAAACTCCCTCGGCGTTCTCGACGTCACCGTAGAGCGCAACTCATACGGGCGCCAGATCGACTCCGCCATTCTGACTGCTCCATCGAAACTACCGGGCGGCGAGTTGGAGATGGTCTTCATCCGAGCTCCGCGTATCGTGCGAACTGGCTCCGCCGTGGAAACCCTGGCCAATCGTGACAACGACCCGGTCCTCGTCCGCGAAGGCCATCTGCTCGCTGCAACCTTTCATCCCGAACTGAGCCACGACACCCGTGTCCATCAGCTCTTTCTCAATATGGTCAGCGAACACAAGTGCTAGTGCTGCTTTGTAGAAGCATCCATCACCTTGACCGCATGGATAAAGGCCTCCGGGTGAACCGCAATCGTGCCGTCATACGGCCTTGCCAGGTCCGCAATTGCAGCCAGTGTTGTGACGACCACGAATGTCAGTGCGGCAACCTGGCAATAGTGGAGCCACTTCTTGTCGTTGCCCAACAGGCACGACGACACGATCGTCGTGCCTCCCCCAATCACCAGCAGTATCCACAACAACAGCGGGACCTGGTTGCTGCGCTGCAGATCGCGCATATTCCTACGCTCAGCAAGATTGCCCATCGCATACTGAATATGGTCGATGCTGTTCACCGCAGCCGCATTCGCAGGCGCTGACGAAGCCAGAGCGGCCCACATCTTCGTCACCACATCGACAGCGGCGCGGTCCTCGCGGTTGGCCTGCATCGCCGGCCACTCTTGCTGCACGACTACGGTCTCGTACTCCCTTGCCAGCCTCTGAATCTCCTCCCTTTGTGGCGACGGCAGTCCACCCGCAAGCCGGTAAACATTCAGCATCGACGCCGCTTCCAGGTTTGCATCGA
This sequence comes from Acidobacteriota bacterium, assembly GCA_018268895.1. Classification (NCBI taxonomy): domain Bacteria; kingdom Pseudomonadati; phylum Acidobacteriota; species Acidobacteriota bacterium. The sequence continues at coordinate 1,276,593 of JAFDVP010000001.1, forward strand.
TCTGGGCCGACCGAAATCCCTCCCAGACCGTATAAAGCATGAATCCAAGAATCACCCCATAGGTCGTTCCCAGAACACCCAGCTGCCAGGCCGTCACATCGTTTAGTACCTTACGGTTGCTGATCGGCCACAAATAGTTCAGGGCCGCCACCAGCAGCAGCGCACCGGCAATCGATGAACAGATCAGCAGAGTATTTTCGAGATAGCTCAACATCGGTCAGCCACCATCCATTTTTTTTGAAGCCAGATTACGCTTGGGCCCCACGAACTCGAAACGCTTTTTCCACGGCCTGTGCCTCTGTTACAGGCTCCGGTTCCCGCCCCACCCGTCTGCATCAGAACCATTTACACTGTTAATGGGTCGGATTGCGCCCCCACGAAGGACACAAGTTTTGTTCAACTCAGTCGTAGCAAAAGTCTTTGGTACCAGTAACGATCGCGCTGTTAAGCGCCTGATGCCTATCGTCTCCGAGATCAACTCTCTTGAGCCGGCGATGCAGGCCCTGACCGACGAACAGTTGCGCAACAAGACTGCCGAGTTTCGCGAGCGGATTCGCAAAGCCGTCGAAGCAGCCGGAGGATCGTACGGAAGTGGCAATGCCGCCATCACCGTCGCAGGGGCTTCCGATGACGATTCCCGAAAAGAAGATCAGGACCGCATCCAGGCTGCTGAAAAAGAAGCCCTCGACCAGATACTCCCAGAAGCCTTCGCCGTCGTCCGCGAGGCCGGCCGTCGCGTCGTCCAGATGCGTCACTTCGACGTGCAGCTTATCGGCGGCATCGTTCTGCACTCCGGCAAGATCTCCGAAATGAAGACCGGCGAAGGTAAGACCCTCGTCGCCACGCTTCCCTGCTACCTCAACGCCCTCGCCGGCCGCGGCGTCCACGTCGTCACCGTCAACGACTATCTCGCCAAGCGCGACGCCGAGTGGATGGGCAAGATCTACGGCTTCCTCGGTCTCTCCGTCGGCGTCATCGTCCATGACCTCGACGACGCCCAGCGCCGCGCCGCCTACGGCGCCGACATCACCTACGGCACCAACAACGAGTTCGGCTTCGACTACCTGCGCGACAACATGAAGTTCGAGATTGCCGACCAGGTCCAGCGTGGACACTACTACTGCATCGTCGACGAGGTCGACTCCATCCTCATCGACGAGGCCCGCACCCCGCTCATCATCTCCGGCCCCACCGACCAGACCACCGACAAGTACGCCCGCGTCAACGTCATCATTCCGCAGCTCGAGCAGGGCGAGCTGATCGAGACCCTCGAGACCAAGACCTGGACCGGCGACTTCGTCATCGACGAAAAGGCCCGCGCCATCACCGTCACCGACGAGGGCTGGGAGAAGATCGAGAAGCTCCTCGGCATCGGCAACATCGCCGACCCCGAGAACTGGGACCTCAAGCACCACGTCGAGGTCGCCATCAAGGCGCACTCCCTCTACAAGCGCGACGTCGAGTACGTCGTCAAAGAGGGCGAAGTCATCATCGTCGACGAGTTCACCGGCCGCCTCATGCCCGGCCGCCGCTGGTCCGATGGATTGCACCAGGCCGTCGAAGCCAAGGAAGGCGTCTCCATCCGCAAGGAAGACCAGACGCTCGCCACCATCACCTTCCAGAACTACTTCCGCATGTACAAGAAGCTCAGCGGAATGACCGGAACCGCCGAGACCGAAGCCGCCGAGTTCGACAAGATCTACAAGCTCGACATCGTCGTCATCCCCACCAATCGCAAGATGCTGCGCATCGAGTACCCCGACGTCGTCTACCGCACCGCGAAAGAAAAGTACTTCGCCGTTGCCGACGAGATTGCGCGTCTGCACGAGCAGCGTCAACCAGTCCTCGTCGGGACCACCAGCATCGAGAAGTCCGAGCTGCTCTCTGACATCCTCAAGCGCAAGAGTGTTCGCCACGTCGTCCTTAACGCCAAGTTCCACGAGAAGGAAGCCGAGATCGTCGCCCAGGCCGGACGCCTCGGCATGGTCACCATCGCGACCAACATGGCCGGTCGCGGTACCGACATCCTCCTCGGCGGCAACTCCGACTTCATCGCCCGCCAGGATCTCGTCCGCAAGTCGCAGGCCCGTGCCGTCTCCGACGCCGAGGGAGCCATCTCTCCCGTCGCAGGCCCCGGCATGTTCCGCTTCTATTACTCTTCGCAGGAGTTTGAGACCACGCAGGAGGCTTGGGACGCAGCGGTTGCCGCCCACTCCACTGCCGCGGACAAGGAACACGACGCCGTAATCGCCTCCGGTGGCCTTCACATCATCGGCACCGAGCGCCACGAGTCGCGCCGCGTCGACAACCAGCTTCGAGGACGCGCCGGACGCCAGGGCGACCCCGGTGCCTCGCGCTTCTACCTCTCACTCGAAGACGACCTCATGCGCATCTTTGCCCGCGAATGGGTCTCCACTCTGCTCCAGCGCCTCGGCATGGAAGAGGGCGTTCCCATCGAGAGCGGCATGATCTCCCGCCGCATCGAAGCCGCGCAGAAGGCCGTCGAAACCCAGAACTTCGAATCCCGCAAGCACGTCCTCGAGTACGACGACGTCATGAACAAACAGCGCGAGGCCGTCTACGGCCTGCGTAAGCAGTTGATGGAAGGCGTCGACCAGAAGCAGCTCATCACCGACGACTATCTCTCCACCATCCTCTCCAACGTACTTGACGAGAACGCGCCTGAAAAAGCGCACCCCGAAGAGTGGAAGACAGAAGCACTCTTCTCGCAGCTTTATGACCTTTTCGGTGCTCATCTCGAAAAGGAGATCGACGTCACCAACCTCAGCCGTCACGAGCTGGGCGAAGCCATCTTCGAGAACCTGCGCGCCCGTTACGAGGTCAAGGAAAAGATCCTCGGCGCACAGGCCATGCGCTATCACGAGCGCGTCGTGATGCTCTCTGTCCTCGACGGCCTCTGGAAGGACCATCTCCTCCAGATGGACCACCTCAAGGAAGGCATCGGCCTGCGCGGCTACGCCCAGCAGGACCCGCTCGTCGCCTACAAAAAAGAGTCCTTCGAGATGTTCGAGGCCATGATGCTCCGCTTCCAGGAAGATACTGTTCGCCACCTCTTCCGCATGCAGATCATCGGTCCCGACGGGACCCCCATCGAGAGCCTCGACCAGCTCCCTCACGGTTATGGCGGATCGGCCCCGATCGATGCTCCACCCGCTCAACCCGCCCTCGCCTCCGAGGCCGCGCACGCTCCGCAGCATGCTCCCGTACCCATCCCAACCCGCGCGCCTTCAACCACCATCGACGAGCTCGAGCGCGAGTTCCAGCGCAAAAAGCAGCGCGAGCTCGATCTCGCCCGTGCCGCAGGAGGAGCCGCCGCAAACAACGGCAACACACCCCGCGTCACCGGCGAAAAGGTCGGACGCAACGATCCATGCCCATGCGGTTCCGGCAAAAAATTCAAAAAGTGCCACGGCGCAGACGCCTAGCGAACCTCTGATTAAGTCCGGTTTTGTTAAGGGCACCCGTTCGACTGCGCTAAGGGCAGGCTCTTCAGCCGTGCCGCAAGTGGCTTGTCTGCAATGCGGCTTTAGCCGCTGAGGGAATGTTCGGATACTTAATCAGACCTTCCCTAGAGCATTTTTCCTCGGATGAGGGCCAAGGGCCCGACATATTCAGCCTGGGCCGAAAGGCCCAGGTAAGGAATGCCCATCAAGGCCCTGCGCGCTGTAAGCGCGACATAATCCACTCTGGAAGACTACTCCTGACGGAATATTGATCTAGATTGATCTAAGCAGCCACCAAAAGCACGAAAGCGACAGTGTTTCGTGCGCTGCCGCCTAATAATTAACTGTGTCATCCCGCGGCGACGCGGAGGAATCTGCTTTTTCCCTACAGCTTGTCGATATCATCCAGCAGCAGCTTGGCCTTCGTCGCCAGCGTCTTCGCTCCTTCAGTATCGCCTGAGGTCAACGCCTCCTGCGCCTGACGCTGGAAATTCCTTACTGTACTAAGTTGCGCCTTCTGCTCTTCGATCTTCTGCGCGGAAAATCCGCTGATGCGCTTCTCATTCGCCGCAATCAGCCCGGCCGCCTCCTGCTGTGCTCTCGGGCTGGTATCGCCGCCAGAAGACAGCGAGCCAATCTTTGCCACCTCCGGTGCCGGCGATGTTGAGGTCGCTGGCGCATCCCCATTGGGCTGGGCAATCGTCCCCGGGGGAACCGCCACAACCTGCGGCGCCCTTCTGCGCCGCTCCCGCTTGATCTTTGAGGCCGCCGACGCATAGGGCACGGGGGGTAGCTTGATCTGCGGAACCTCCACCATCGCAGGGTGGTCCACTGGTGGAGGAGTCTCCAGGTCCACCGGCTGGGTAATCTGTGGCAGGGGAGGAACGACTGCCTTATGATGGCACCCGAATAAGCCACACAGGAGCCCCGCACTTACAACGGCGGCCCGTATGTCTCGTAATGTCGTACCGTGCATCAAACGTGCTCTCCTACGGCTCTGCTCCTGGCTCCCAGCGTGGCCTTCCTTGTCTCTGTTGCCGATCCTGCCGCCATCGGCAATCGCAGCGTGAATGTTGTCCCTCGATCGGCTGCTGCAGGGTCTGGGTTCGATCGCACATCGAGCGCGCCGCCATGTATTTGCAGAATACGGTACGTCAGCGCCAATCCGATTCCGCTTCCGCGAGGTTTTGTTGTGAAATAAAGTTCAAATATCCGTGGAAGCACATCCGCAGGTATCCCGACGCCCTGGTCCATAATCTCGACCACGCTGAATTGGTGGTCTCTCCGAACCGTCACTCTCACCGTTCCGCCGTCGGGCATGGCCTGCATTCCGTTCAGAAGCAGGTTCAGCACCGCCTGACGCACCAACTCTGCATCCACTCTAACCAACACCGGATCCGCCGGCGCGTCCACCAGCACGCGGACCCCATTCTCCTGCATCTCGGCCGAAGCCAGCTCCACAACGGCCCCGATCACCCGCCTCAGGTCGTGCTCCTTCAACGTCAGCTCCATCGGCCGTGAGAAGTCTGCGAGCGTCTGCACCACGCGGTCCAGCCGCTGCATCTCGTTTGCCAGAATGTCGACATGCCGCTGGGCCCCGCCAAACGCCTCCGGCCCCGCGGCATTCAGCTTGCCCTTCAATAGCTCCAGATGCACCACCATGGCATTGATAGGGTTCTTCACCTCGTGGCCGACACCGGCGGTAAGCCTTCCAATCGCCGCCAGTCTCCGTGCAATCTCAAGCTCCTGTCCCAGCTGCATCATCGACTCAATATCGCGCAGCGTCAGCAGCGTTCCCATGCTTCCGCCGCCCAGTCCATCGTCGATGCGGTCCAGCGAGATCTGCACCTGCCTTCCATCCTCCAGCGTCACTCGCTCCGCGCTCACCTGGTCGCCGCTCGCGAACGCGCTCAACACAGCAGCTCCCAGCGCCGTATCCGGCTCAAAGATCTCCTCCAACTGCTTGCCCACCAACTCGCCTTCGGAACGGTTCAAAAAGTACGCCACCGCATCCGACACCATCACTGCCCGATGGTCTTCCGTGAACATCAGCACGCCGTCGCGCAGCGTATCCAGCATCTGGTTAAGGTTTGCCTGTAGCGCCGTATATCCGGCCTCCTTGGTGCGAATTTGTTCTCCCAGACGGTCGATTGTCTGCGATACCCTCACCACCGCATCGCTGTCCGATTCATTCGACTCCTCCAGCGACGGCTTCACTCCCTGTTGCAGCGATAGTTTCTCAAGCTGCCTGCTGATCGACTCAATCGGCTGCAACGCCAGGTTAGCCAGCAGCGCGGCAAACATCATCGCGGCCACCGCCGCCAGCAGCGCAAACAGCGCCGCCGCCCGCAGCCATGGCTCATACGAGTTCTTCAGAAACGTCGAGCGCACCCCCACATGCACGACCAGAAACGGCTGCCCATTGCGGTCCAGCGCCTGCACCGTATCCAATACCCGCGGCTTACCGAACACCTGCCGAATCTGAAATGCGACGCTTCCCGTCTGCAGGATATCCAGGCTGCTGCGACGTCCTATCCGCTGGTTCACTCCATCGGGATCGGTGCTCACCACCGCTACTCCGTGAGCGTCCACCACGCTCACATCCTGCACCGTCGGCGAGTAGCGCACGATGGCATTCATGATGTCGCCCAATGGCAGATGGCTCCGCAGAGCGTCCCTCACCGCCGCATCGAAGGCCTGGTCCGTCCCATCGGAAGGAGGATTGGCGCGAAGTCCCGTCTCCACCGCCTGGCGCGTCATCAGCACCACTTCGTGCGCAAGCACGTCGTTGGCTGCAGCCGTCTGCTCGATCCTCTGCCGCAGCAGCTCACCGACGAATAACGTCGACAGCACCGCAACAATCGCAAACGTCAGCCCCGTAGCCGATACCACCAGCTTCGTCTTCAGGCGCATCGCTAGTCCACCAGAGCAGAATTATTCGAGTATTCCTTTAACTTGTTCTGCAAAGTCTTTGAACTTATTCCAAGTATCTCCGCAGCCTTTGTCTTGTTATTGTGCGTCGACAGCAACGTCTTCAGAATAAGCTGGCGCTCAGCCTCGTCCACCGTCGTGCCAACCTCGACACGGACCGTGTTCTGGTCCTCCAGATACTTGTCCACCGCGCTCAAACGCACCGTCCCGCTGTCCGAGATGCTCTCCGGAACCGCAAACCGCCCGCTCTTCGTCAACACAGGAGCAAACCCCGGCTCGCCAAAATGAGGCGGCAGATGCTCCACGCTCAGCATTCCCGTCCCAGCCAGAATCGTGGCCCGCTCTATCGTGTTGCGAAGCTCGCGCACATTGCCCGGCCAGCTATAAGCCTCCATCCGCTTCAGCAGGGTGTCCTTCACTCCTGTCACCGAGCAGTTGTGACGCTCGTTCATGTCCGTGATCATCTTCTGCGCAATCGCGCCAATATCCTCCACATGCTCGCGCAGCGGCGGCATCTGGATATTGAACACATTCAACCGGTAGTACAGGTCGCCACGCAGTTCACCCGCGGCAACCGCAGCCTCCGGGTCTTTATTCGTTGCGGCGACTACACGCACATCCACCGGCGTTTCGACCTTGCTGCCAAGCCTGCGCAGCGTTCTGTTCTCCAGCACGCGCAACAGCTTCGCCTGCGTCGCGGCCGGCATCTCGCCAATCTCGTCCAGCAGCAGGGTTCCCTCCTCCGCCAGCTCAAAGCAGCCCGCCCTGCGCTCCAGCGCGCCCGTAAATGCGCCCTTCTCATGCCCGAAGATCTCGCTCTCGATCAGCGTCTCGGGAATCGCCGCGCAGTTCACCGCCACAAACGGCTTGTTGCGCCGCGAGCTCAGTTCGTGCAGCGCACGCGCCACAAGCTCCTTGCCCGTACCGCTCTCCCCGGTTACCAGAACGCTTACGTTTGAAGGCGCCACACGCTCAATCAGCGAGAAGATCTGCTTCATCTTCTGCGACGTGCCCACCAGCGGCCCCAGCATGCCCGTATCGCGCTGCTTGCGCTTCTTCGCCTCGAACTCCGTGTCCGCATCCGTGTCGTGTTGCAGGCTGGCGTTCTGTAGAATCGTCCGCAGCCGCATCGGGTCAACCGGCTTCGGCACATAGTCGTAAGCGCCGATACGCATCGCCTCCACCGCCGACTCGATCGACCCCTGCGCCGTCATCATCACCACCGCAATCCGCTCCGGCAGCTCGCCGATGCGCCGCAGAAGCTCCATGCCATCCATCCGGGGCATCTTCAGGTCCGTCACCACAATGGCAGGCTTCCACGAGGACACCTTCTCCAGCCCCTCAGCCCCATCCGCTGCGCCTTCAGCCCGGTATCCCCAGCTCTCGATCAGCTCGGTCAGCCCCGTGCGCGCATGGATCTCATCTTCGACGATTAAAACTCTTTCCAAACCTGTCCCTGCTTTCCTGTCATCTTTTGGGACCACCTTGAGCCGGATGTCCAATTGGATGCTTCAAACTTAAAGTGTATCGCCCGGAGCGCCTCAATAGATACCCCCTGGGACGCCTCCCAATCACCCCACAAAAACGCGAAATCCCCTGTTTTTCGTCCCGATTCCCATGGCATCGCATGGCAAGTCGACCGGTCGCCCTCCCCCGGCACCATCTCCAAGTTATTCTTATCTCATGCTGGAACCCGAAATCACCGCAGAGGCGTATGCCGAGCTCCGCAAACAGGACAAAGCTCCCCTCTTATTAGACGTCCGCGAGCCATGGGAGGCTCACGCCGCCAGCCTCCCCGAGGCCAAATTGATGCCCATGGGCGATGTCCCCTCCCGCTCCCACCAGGAACTCGACCCCGACCAGCCCATCGTCGTCCTCTGCCATCACGGCATGAGGTCGCTCTCCGTCACCATGTGGCTGCGCAATCAGGGCTTCGACCACGTCCAATCCCTCGCCGGAGGAATCGATCGTTGGTCCCGCTTCATCGACCCCGCAGTTCCTCGCTACTGAATCGCCTCGTCCTCCTCCCCCCAAAACCTCTATTTCCACCTCCATCTAGCCTTTACGCAGAAACCTGCATCCTAAAGACAGAAGCGGGGGCGGGCAGTGACACATAGGCAACCATCGAAGGCCGGGCAACGGAAACCTGGTTCTTCTCGAAAAACAGCCGGTGGCAAAGGCAAGAAACTCCGCGAGGAGCACGTCCCTTCACCGCGGCTGCTGCCAAAGCGGCATCACAAGACTGACGATAGCTCCGCCCTTCTTTCCTCCATCGTCGAAAGCTCCGACGACGCCATCGTCAGTTGTACTCTCGACGGCAAAATCACCAGTTGGAACGCCGGAGCAGAAAAGATATTCGGCTACTCCGCTGTCGAGGCCATCGGGCGACCCACCTCGGTCCTCACCTCCGCCACGGCAAAAGACGACGCCGCAAACGTCCTTCGCAAGATCCGTCTCGGCCAGCGCGTCGACCACTACGAGACCTGGCGTCGCCATAAAGACTCCTCCGACATCTTCGTCTCTCTCACGGTCTCTCCCGTATACGACTCCTCCGGCAAAATCGTCGGCGCCTCAAAGATCGCTCGCGACATCACCGCCTCGCATCACGCTGAACAGGCACTTCGCAACGCCGACAAACTCGCCCTCGCCGGACGCATGTCCGCCAGCATCGCCCACGAGATCAACAATCCTCTCGAGGCCATCACCAACCTGCTCTTCCTCCTCCAGCAGGAACCAATCTCCGAACCGGGACGCGCCTATCTCCAACTCGCCCAGAGCGAGCTCACTCGCGTCACCCGCATCGTCTCGCAGACCCTCAGTTTCTTCCGCACTGCAACCCAACCTGCATTCGAGGACCTGGCAACCGCCGCAGAGAACGCCCTCGCACTCCACGCCGGAAGACTGCTCCTCTCCAATGTCTCTGTTGAAACCGCCTACCTCGCTGCCTCGCCCCTGCTCTGCCATCCGGGTGAAATGCGGCAGATCCTGGCAAACCTCATCGGCAACGCGCTCGACGCCATGGCGTCGAAAGGCCGTCTGGTCCTCCGTATTCGTCCGGCAACAAGCACAACATCCGGCACTCAGGGAATCAGGCTCACCGTCGCCGACACCGGCTCGGGAATGACACAGGCAACCCAGAGCCGTCTCTTCGATCCCTTCTACACTACAAAAGGATCGGCCGGCACAGGCCTCGGTCTTTGGGTCACCCGGCAGATCGTTCAGAACCACAAAGGGCGCATCTCCGTGCGGAGCAGCCAGTCTCCCGCCCACAGTGGCACTGTCTTCTCTATCTTCTTTCCCTATCTCGCGGCAGTTCCCGCGCAGACCGGCCTACAGCCTGACCCATGCTCTATTTCGCCCGGGGATGAGTCTCGTCATACACACGCTGCACTTGACCAACCGTCAGTTGCGTATAACGCTGCGTAGTCGACAGACGTTCGTGCCCCAGCATCTCCTGGATCGCGCGCAGGTCCGCCCCCTCCTCCAGCATGTGCGTCCCAAACGCATGACGCAGCGTGTGCGGATGAACGTCCGCCGCCAGTCCCCGGCTGAGAGCAATGGCCTTCACGATCCTTCCCACGCTCCGCGTCGTCAGCCTGCAATCTCCCCTCATGCGGAGGTTCGTCAGCAACGGCCCGCCGTGCACCTTCGCTCCTTTACCCGCTGTGATCAGCCGGGCCTCGCGTGCCGGAAGATACTCCCGCAATGCGATCGCCGCTTCATCGCCCAGGGGAACAAGCCTCTCCTTCTTCCCTTTGCCGCGAACCAGAATCGCATCGTCTCCCCACTTCACGCTGTCCACGTTCAGCCCTACCAGCTCCGAGTTGCGAATCCCGCAGCCATACAGCAGCTCAAAGATCACACGGTCGCGCTCCGGCCACGCCACCGCACCCACATCTTCCGCAGATAGCTTCTTCGCCTTTGTTCGGGTACCAGGCTTTTCAAGCGAATTGAGCACGCGGTTCACCTCCTCCGCGCTCGGTACACGCGGAAGGTGCTTCGGCAGCTTCGGCGTGCTCACCAGCAGCGCAGGGTTCTGCTCCACCACACCCTCCTTCGCCATCCACTTGAACCAGCTCCGCACTGCTGCCAGCGCCCGCGCCGCGCTCGCCTTCGTCAGCCCGCGCTGATAGAGCACCCCCAGATACGCTCGAATATGCAGGTGCTCGACAGTCTTTACCTTGGCGTCCTTGCCCAGCAGCTCTTCCAGATAGGCGGTGAAGTTACGCACCTCCCGCGCATACGCCCGCACCGTATGCTCCGACGCTCCACGCTCGTTCGCCAGCATCGAAAGAAAACGCTCCGCCAACCTCGCAAACTCACTCACCTGTTCCATCGTTATCTCATCATCCTGAACGAAGTGAAGGATCCCTGTATCTCGTTGTTGCTGCGCTTAGCCGCAAAACCGGGTGCCCATATCTGGCGAAGCCGGATGTAGCCTTCGCGCCAAACACGGTGTTCACCCCGCATTCGCCCGTCGTCGCCCCCGCGGATGATGCATCCGATGCACCTGCTTCAGCCGCCCCAGCGCCACATGCGTATACACCTGCGTCGTCGCAATGTCCGCATGACCAAGCAGTGTCTGTACGCTTCTCAGGTCCGCGCCATGCTCCACCATGTGCGTCGCGCAGCTATGCCGCAGCTTGTGAGGACTCGCTTTCGTCCCGGTCGGAGAAGCCGCCCGCACCATCTCCCAAACCCACTGCCGCGTCAGAGGCTTGCCCCTCACACTCAGAAACAACGCCCGCTGCATCGCCCCGTTCACCAGCTCCGGTCTTCCCAGCTTCAAATACATCTCCAGCGCCTCGACCGCCGCACGCCCCAGAGGAACAATGCGCTCCTTGTCCCCTTTGCCTCGAACCAGCGCGCGGCCGGCATCGAGATTCAAGTCCTCGACATGCAGTCCGCATATCTCCGAAACCCGCAGACCCCCTGCGTAAAGCAGCTCGAGAATCGCATGGTCGCGCAGCGATAACCCATCCGCATCCGCCGCACGGGCCGCCGTTCCCGTCCGGTCCAGCATCACCGTCACATCGCTCTCCGCAAGGCTCTTCGGCAGAATCTTCCAGCTCGACGGCGACTCCACATTCACCGTGGGATCATGCGTAATCTTCTTGTCCATCAGCAGCCAGCGATAGAACCCGCGTAGCGCGCTCAGCTTCCGCGCAATCGACCGCGACTCCACCCCATGCCCGCGCAGCCCCTCCATAAATCCGCTCACATCCGCCTGCCGCGCTCCCACCAACAGACCATCGCGCCCCTCAACATGCTCCGCAAACTGCTCAATATCGCGCCGGTATGCCTCGCACGTCGCTGGACGCATTCCCTTCTCCACACGCAGATACGTCACATACTCGCGCACAATCCGTACGTTCCCCGTACTCTCGCCCTGTTCCTGCATGACCTCATTATCGTTGCGCGGACACACACCAACGCCGCACAGACTACGCCCCGTACCCACCTAGCTACGAACCCTCCCACGCACCCCTCGCAAATCTTTCGCAACAAGCGTGTGAATCTGAAATGCGTCTTCGGAAAGCAACCGGGGTGTCATCCTGAGCGATGCTTGGCGCGCTCTTGCGCCAAACATCGCCGCATCCTGGCCAAACGCTCCGGGCGCGACGACGCATCCATCTTGATGACTTACCATGATGCTCTCTCTAACTCATCCCGCGTGAGGTTACTCATGACGCCCATCGACCCCTGGCTCGCACTCGGAGTAGCCGCCTCCACCGCCGCCACCGACGCCGTCTACGTCCTGTTCAACGCCGCCGTCTCCTCGCGCCGCCGCATCCCGGCCGCCACCTGGAGCAGCATCTGGTATCTCCTCTCCGCCTTCGCCGTCATCAGCTACACCCACCACTGGCTCTACGTCGTCTTCGCCGCCGCAGGCTCCTGGATCGGAGCCTATCTCTCCATGACCTTCCTCTCCCGCGACAAACCTCTCACCGGCCCCCGCACAACATAGTCGAAACTTTCTCCTGTCCCGCGAAGATCGGGCGCCCCATCTTCGCAACGGCTTTATCGCCGCTAAGGCAGGACATTCGCGCAAAGCGCGGACCGGCTCAATCGCCACTGGTAAACTGGAAGGCAGTCATGTTCGAGAATCTTTCCGATAAGCTCCAGCGCTCCTTCAAAAACCTCCGCGGCCAGGGAACCATCACCGACGAGAACGTCTCCGACGCCCTCCGCGAGATTCGCATCGCCCTCATCGAGTCCGACGTGAACCTCGCCGTCGTCGACCAGATCATCGAGCACATCCGCACTCGCGCCATGGGCTCGCTCGTCGCCACTGCCCTCTCCCCCACCGAGCAGCTCGTCAAGATCGTCCACGACGAGCTCGTCAACATCCTCGGCAAGGACACCGCGCGCTTCCAGAAGGCCTCGCAGCCGCCCTCCGTCATCCTCATGGCCGGCTTGCAGGGCTCCGGTAAAACCACCACCTCCGCCAAGCTCGCCCAGTGGCTCAAGAAGGCCGGCCACCGCCCCATGCTCGTCTCCGTCGACGTCTACCGCCCCGCCGCCCGCGAGCAGCTAAAGGTCGTCGCCCAGTCCATCAACGCGCAGCTCTACGAAGGCAAACTCGACCCCTCAACCACACACGGCACCGACGACGTCCTCCGTCTCGCCCGCGAAGCCAAACGCGAGGCCGCCAACTTCGGCTGCGACATGCTCATCGTCGACACCGCCGGCCGCCTCGGCATCGACCAGGCCCTCATGGACGAGATGGCGCAGCTCAAAAAGCTCCTCTCCCCCTCCGAGATCCTCTTCGTCGCCGACGCCATGACCGGCCAGGACGCAGTCAACTCCGCCAAGGCCTTCAACGACCGCCTCGCCATCACCGGAGCCATCCTCACCAAGATGGACGGCGACGCCCGCGGCGGCGCTGCCCTCTCCATCCGCAACATCACCGGCCAGCCCATCAAGTTCCTCGGCACCGGCGAAAAGCCCGACGCCTTCGAGCCCTTCCACCCCGACCGCATCGTCTCCCGCATCATGGGCCACGGCGACATCGCCACCCTGCTCGAGCGCGCCGAATCCACCCTCGACAAGGGCAAGGCCGAAGCCTTCGCCAAGAAGGCCCTCACCGGCGACGGCTTCACCCTCGAGGACTTCCGCGACCAGCTCCGTCAGATCAAAAAGATGGGCTCCATGAAGTCCATCCTCAAGATGCTCCCCTCCGTCGGCCCCTTCGCCGGAATGTCGCAGGCCATCGACAACGTCGACGAAGGCCAGTTCACCCGCGTCGAATCCATCATCAACTCGATGACGAAGAAAGAACGCGCCGACCACGAGATCATCAATGGCAACCGGCGCAAACGCATCGCCCGTGGCTCCGGAACCACCGTCCAGGACGTCAACAACCTCCTACGCCAATACGCCCAGATGCGAAAGGTCTTCAAAACCATGGGCTCAGGCGGAGGCATCAAGGCCCAGCAAAGAATGATGAGCCAGATGCAGGGACGCCAAAAGTTCGGGCGGTAAGGTTCAATAATATATTTGTTTTCAGGTAACTCTGCTTGTAGACTCCGGATCATCCACTGCAGTTATGTGTACGTTTTGGAGTCGCCTTGGCTGAGCTCAGAATTAGTTCTTTCGAAAACGAATTCGTCCTCTATTTCGAAACGCCTGAATCTCGAATAAATGCATATGCACTAGCTTCTACACTAGTATCCTTAGCCGACGCTGCTAAGGCAGCCGGAAGAAGCCTCAATAGTGCTGTTGATATTGAGATTGTTGTTGAAGCAATTCAATCTGGAAGCTTTAAAGCGAAGATTGCAGCACTCGCACGCGAATCAGGAATCTTCACTAAACAGCAGCTAATTGCAGGCTTCACAAGCATAGTATTTGGCGTGCTCGGAAATTACATCTATGATCACACTCTTGCGAAGAAGGGTGATGTTCAGGTTGTTGTCAATACAGACGAAGTGATTGTTACGCAGGGTGACACGAAGATCATCGTCCCGCGAGAAATTCACGATGCGACTCAGGTAGTAGCTCAGAATCCTGTATTCACAAGAGCAATCGACCAAATGCTTGCAAGCATAACGCTCGACGATAGAGTTACTGCTTTTGGTTTCGCAAAAGACCTAAATGCTGCTCCTGATCTTTTGATACCAAGAGAGCTACTTGCAATCCGTGACAATTTCTTAGAAGAACAAGCCAAAACGAGAGTGGTGGAAGAAAACTGCAACCTTTACATAGTCAAAGCGATTATGGAACGAAGCAAAAGAAAGTGGGAATTTAAATGGCATGGCATAACCATTTCAGCTCCTATAAAAGATCCAAACTTCTACGACGATTTCGCAAAACACAATTTCACAATTGCACCAGGTGATGAATTTCAAGTTCGGTTAGCAATTCATCAGAAAAAGGACGATATCTCGGGAATCTATACAAACACGAGCTACGAGATACTCGAAGTTTATAGACACATATCACGGCCTAGACCACAGGCATTGCCAATGTAATGGGCCTAGACATCGTAGAACTCGTCATGCGCGCCGAAGAAGTCTTCAACATCACCATCGAAGATTCCGACGCAGAACAACTCCGCACCGTAGGCGACCTCTACGAACTAGTCTGCAAGCTCCTCAACGTCTCCCCCACACCCAACCCCGCAACACCCGCCACCATCCACAAGCCCCCACCCCGCAAATACTCCTCACTCAAGACCTACACCGCCGACGACATCTGGATCATGCTAGTCGCCATCATCCACGACCAGCTCCAGGTCGATGTCAGCGACATCCGCTACAACGCCAGGTTCCAGAACGACCTCGGTGCGGACTAAACCACCTAATCGGGTGCCCCATTCATGCCGAAGGCATGGGTGGGATCATTCGAGCAAAGCTCGAACCGCCTTGCTTAAGGGCACGGCTTCAGCCGTGCCGCAACCGCGCCTCGAACGAGGCGCTACCGCTCTGCCGAAGGCCGTCGCGAAGCCCGAAGGGCGAAACGACTGACCTATTCGCAAGCGCATCCCGGCCAGCCCTACGACGATAGTTGGGCCGTCATCTGCCTGTGTGCTTTTCGGATCGAAGCTGATAATGTGATATGCGGCTTCCACTCCTGCAACGCGGTAGCGCCCCGGGGGAGATACTATGACCCGACGCTTTATCCTTTCGGCCTTCGGATCTGTCTTGGTGCTGGCCTTCACCGTGGCGCATGCAGCGCCCCCTGATGATCCCGTCCTGGGGACCTGGAAGCTGAACACCGACAAGTCGAAATTCACTCCCGGCCCAGGATGGCAGAGCCAGATTCGAACATACCAAGCCACTCCGGCAGGCGCTTCGGTCAGCTGGACCGGAGTCGATGCGAATGGCGAGAAGATGCAGGTGAGTTACACGTATAAATATGATGGGCGCGATTATCCGATGACCGGTTCGGCAAGCTACGACACGTTGAATGCCATTCGGATCGACGCATGGACGGTCAGATCGGAGGAAAAACGAGACAACAAAATCGTGGGCATTGCCGTGCGCACTGTCTCACGAGACGGAAAAGTTCTGACCATCACTGACGAAGGCACCAACCGAAAAGGCATGGCATTCTCGCAAGTGTTGGTGTTCGACCGACAGTGATCGTATTCGGCCTCGGAACAAACAACGGACGGGTGGCCCATGCATCAAAATCTCACTACACACTGGGTGCCCCAATCATGACGCAGTCTCATCGCGGCATGATTGGGGCATTCGACTGAAGCTCGAAACCGACACCCGCACAAAATCTGTCAAGCCCGATCGTGTGCAAATTCTTCAGCATTCATCCCGCAAATGAAATAAATCAAAACTACTTACCACTCCAAGAAAATTCTCCACAAAAGCGCCTGTTTACCACCCTCAAATCCCTACAATAGAAATAGCTAACGAGAAAGCCCCGGCATTCCGCCGGGGTTTTCTCGTTAGCTCCACAAACCATCTGCTTTGAAGATTTTGCACGCACCAACACCAGATTTCCTGGATTTTCAGGGTTTGGCAAAAGAACTGCGCCCGTGGTCCAGATCTAACTTATCTATTTTGAATATTTTGCATAAAAACAGGAGGGGTACCCATGCTCAATGAAGCCATGCACAACAACGACAAGCCGACGAATCTCTACCAATGCCACCACATCTTCCCCGACGACACCCGCTGCGGCAGCCCACGCATGCGCGACGAGCAGTTCTGCTACCACCACCACGACTCACGCCGTCCCGTCGTCCGTCCCCACAACCGTATCGCCCGTCGCAGCACCTTCTCCCTCTTCACACCCACCAGCCAGAACGCCCTGCTGGAGTCACTCGGAGAAGTTATGACCCGCATCGCCGCCAACGACATCGATCCCCGACGTGCCGGCCTGCTCCTCTACGCCCTCCAGCTCGCCTCCACCAACCTGCGCTCCGCCCGCCAGTCCAACGAGCCCGAGTTGACGCTCCACCCAGACTTCTTCAACGAACCGATGCCCGAGCCCCGAGCCCCCCTTCCAAAGAGCACATGCAGCTAACAAAGAATCCTTCCCCACCTGTCCCTCTAAAGGCCTACAATTCCTCACTCCCCCGGGCCACAATTCCAATCTCCTGAGAACCGTCATGCTCGGAAAACACCTCGGCACCGTCAAAGGCAAGCGGCTCGTCCGCCGCGTCCTCACCGTCACCCCGCCAACCGCAGAAGTCTCCTTCGAAGACTCCGGCGACATCCTCGGCGTCCACGTCACCGGCATGGGGACGTACACCTCCGCCGTCCGCGCCGACGGCTCCATCTTTGGCACAGGACAAGGCATGAGCCTCACCGACAACGGCGAGGCCGTCACCTGGACCGGCTCCGGCCTCGGCAAGTTCGGCCCCGGAGGCTCCGTCAGCTATCGCGGCATGCTCTTCTTCCAGACCACCTCCACCCAGCTCGCCGCACTCAACAACACCTGCGCCGCCTTCGAGTACGAGGTCGACCCCTCCGGCAACACCACCTCCAACATGTGGGAGTGGAAGTAGACGCCGAGCATCCTACATCGAGAATCCAACTATCAATCGGGTGCCCTACATCTGACTGCCTCCACCGCCAGATGTGGGACATTCGAGCAAAGCTCAAACCACCTCAAACAACCCCACCTAAACCCTCTACTCCAAAAGAGTTAGTTTTCCAAGAAGAAAGAGGTGGTACGCTCCCATAAATAGGAGCGTTACAACGGCGCTTCAAGCCGATCAAATTTCGCGAACATCCCCAAGGCCCGGCATGAACCCGTTCGACATAAGCATCATTCACTTCCTGAATCAGTTTGCACAAAGATCACAGACCTTCGACTCCTTCAACAATCTGCTCTCCGCCAGTCATGTGTCGACGGCCGCCCCCGTTGTAGCCATCCTCTGGTGGGGCTGGTTCCGTAACAAAGGAGAGAACAACCGGGACCGGCGAATCGTGATCTCCACCGTCGTCTTGTGTACAGCGTCCATCTTCGTCGCAAGAGTTCTCGCCATCTCTCTTCCTTATCGCGAACGTCCGTTGCGGAACCCCCTCCTGCATTTCCGCGTCCCCATCGGCGGGAGCCCGGACTTCCTCATGCGATGGAGCGCCTTCCCCAGCGACCACGCAGTATTCCTCTTCTGCCTGGCTACCTCTGTCTTCTTCCTTTCGCGCAGGTTGGGAATCGCAGTCTTTTGCTATGCGTTCATCCTTGGCGGATCGCGTGTCTACCTCGGTATCCACTATCCAACCGATATTCTGGTGGGCGCCCTGCTGGGAACCGGCATCGCCAGTCTCAGCTTGATCGAGCCTCTAAGAAATTACCTCAGTTCCAAACCGATACGTTGGGCCGAAAAATCGCCCACCTCCTTCTATCCCTGCTTCTATCTCATCACCTTCTTGTTTGGAACGATGTTCGACTCTCTCCGCGAAGTTGCGCTCGAGATCTGGCACGCAAGCTACCGCTTCCTTCATCACTAAGCCGATGCACGACGGCCCATAAACGAAAGCCCTGGCGGATCAGATATGGGGGTCATTCGGTGCGGACGCCCGGTCGGTTCTAAAATGTCTTCATGAGCACGAAGATCACCGAACCCGAGATATCCATCCTCGTCGAAACCTTCTATAACAAGGTCCGCCGCGATCCCGACATCGGGCCCATCTTCAACGCCATCGTCGACGACTGGACCTATCACCTCGCCCTCCTCAAGGACTTCTGGTCCACGGTGCTGCTCACCACCGGCCGCTACAAAGGCGACCCCATGATGAAGCACCTTCAGCTCCCGCTCGACCACGAGCACTTCGAGCGCTGGTTGTCTCTCTTCGCCGAGACAGCCAACGAGGTCCTCACACCGGAGCACGCCGCCGAGGTCATCGATAAATCGCACCGCATCGCCCAGAACTTCAAGGCAGGCATCGCCTACGTGCAGCAACGATCGGCGCAATAATCGGAAGTCTCCATGCTCAAATCAATCACAGCCATCCTCTGCACCGCCTTCTTCGCCGCAGCACAGGCCCAAAGCTTCCCCGACATTAAACCCTCGCCCGCGCAGATCGCCTGGCAGGATCTCGAGATCGGCGTCATCATCCACTTCTCCACCAACACCTTCCTCAACCGCGAATGGGGCGACGGAACCGCTTCACCCTCCACATTCAACCCAACTAACGTCGACACCGACCAGTGGATGCAAGCCGCCAAAGCAGGCGGAGCGAAGTACGCCGTCCTTGTCGCCAAACATCACGACGGCTTCGCCCTCTTCCCCAGCGCGCATACGGGCTACTCAGTGAAAGCCAGCCCCTGGCTCAACGGGAAGGGCGACCTCGTCCGCTTCGCCTCCAACTCCGCGCACAAGGCCGGACTAGGCTTCGGTGTCTACCTCTCGCCCTGGGACCGTCATGATCCGCGCTACGCCGACCCTGTTGCCTACGACAAGTACTACCTCTCGCAACTCACAGAACTTGCCACCCACTACGGCCCGCTCACCGAGTTCTGGCTCGACGGCGCAGGCTCCGCCGGCCGCACCTACGACTTCGACAAGATCGTCCAGGAGCTTCGTACCTATCAGCCCAACACCCTCGTCTTCGCCGACGTCGCGCTCTACAAAAACGCAGACATCCGCTGGGTCGGCTCCGAGGACGGCACCGTACCTTACGAAAACTGGAACGTCATCGACCGCACCGGCTACCTCCGCTGGCGCCCGATCGAAGCAGACACCCCGCTTCGTAAACTGCACTGGTTCTGGCATCCCAACGACGAGGCCTCCCTGCTCACTGTCGATGAATTGTTGAATATCTACACAAAGACAGTAGGCCGGGGCGCGCAACTTATGCTCGGGCTCGCCCCCGACAACGCCGGGCGCCTTCCTGAATCCGACGCCACACGCCTCCGCGAGTTTGGCGAAGCCGTTCAGCGCATCTACGGAAACGACAAAAACCTCGCCGTCAAAACGCCGCACACACTCAATGAAGCATCTGCATCAGCCGCCGTCGACAACGACCCTGCAACCTTCTGGTCCGCTCCAGCGCGTCACGCCACGCTTGAGCTTCGCTTCGGCAAGCCAATCACCTTCGACCGCGCGCTCACCATGGAGTGGCTCAACGAAGGACAGCACGTCGAAGAGTACAGCATCGAGGCTTGGCAGAACGGCGCATGGAAGACGATCGCCCACGCACAGGCGATCGGGCACAAGAAAATTGACTTATTCTCCCCGATAACCGCGCAGCGAGTGCGCCTCAATCTGCTGTCTACTGCTGGATCAGCGGCAATTCGAGAGTTCCAGCTCTTCAACGGAACGACAACCAGATAGAGAACTTACGATCAAAGATCGATAACCCTCCGGCACACGAGACGGAATCTGCATCGTATCTCTTTAGCAAAATCTCCAGGGAGACGACTAAGACATGATCCTCCTCATCATCGTACTTATTCTATTGTTTGGCTTAGGCGGATACCGCATGGGACCTGGGCTGGGATACTACGGAGGAGGAGGACTCAGCCTTATCCTCACCATAGTCCTGATTCTGCTTCTGCTTAAAGTTATTTAGGGTCTGGGAGTTTCTACGAGAAGCTTCATCATTCTCATCAAGCAACGATTATAGGCCGCAGTCCCATCACGGCTCTTCGTCTTCTTGCAGGCCGATTGAATTCCCGATCGGTCCTCGGCGCTCAGCGACGACATATCAGGCGCAGCATTGCCCAATTGAGCGCTGACACATTCCTGATACTTAGCCGGATCCTGTTGTTCCTTCTCACGTTGGCAGACTGATTCCACGCGTTCTGCCTCTGCATCTGTTAGCTGGCGAACACGGAATGAAGGTGTAACGGCTCGATGAGGAGGATTTGTCTTGCCCGGGGAAACATGCAACTCAGTACGGGGTGAAGCATCAGTGCCGCTGTTGCCTTTGCTCATTGGTTCCTGACTCTGCGTCTCTGGAATCACTTGAGGCTCCGCCACCGTTTTCGATCTGAAATGAAGTGCCATCACCACAACCAATACAACAATTGCCGCACAACACCCGGCAACCGTCCAGCCAACTGTAATTCGCTTCAAACCCATAACATCGTGACGCCCGCCTTTTGCTGACCGCATGTCAGAACTTCGGTATGCCTTGGCGGCTTTCGCACTGGATGAATAAACACCTACCGGCCCCGGATGCGACTGCAACACTCGATAGGCATCATTAATCTGTTGGAGCTTCTCCTCAGCCTTGCGACGCAATCGCACGTCGTTCCCGAAGCGATCAGGATGCCAGACCTTCACAAGATCTCGATAAGCCTCTTTTATCTCTGTGGCAGCTGCACCAGCCTCCAGCCCCAAAGCTTCAAGTGCATCATCTGGCAGCACACAATACTCCTCTGAATCAGATCGGTTTTGCCGAACTGAATCTATCGTCGTGACGAGCCGCCAAGCAACGATCCCAGTACGCCACGGATAATCTGCCGTCCGACGGTGCTTCCCATCGTGCGTGCAGCGCTCTTCACCATCGCCTGCACAACTGTGTCGCCACGCCGAGACCCACCACCGCCCAGCACTCCGCCCAACGCTGTACCAGCGGCCTCAAGGCTGCCCAACCAGCCAGACCCCGAGCCTCCTTGCGGCGCAGTTCCAGCTCCCGCACCGCTCGCCGCTGGAGCATTCGGTGCGCTGCCGGCTTCTATTTTGCCCTTCAGCTTCTCGTAAGCCGACTCACGATCAACGGCCGTCTCATACACGCCCGCAACCAGGGAGCTCCTGATAATTGCCGCTCGCTGCTCGGGCGTAATCGGCCCAATCTGGCTGTGCGGCGAGCACACCATCGCGCGTTCGACGACGCCAGGAATTCCCTTCGCATCGAGAAACGAAACCAGCGCCTCGCCGACTCCCATCTGCGTGATGACCTCTTCGACGTCGAGCTTCGGGTTCTCGCGGAAGGTCTGCGCCGCCGCCTTCACTGCCTTCTGGTCTTTCGGCGAAAACGCGCGCAGCGCATGTTGCACACGATTCCCAAGCTGTCCCAGCACAGTGTCCGGCACATCGATCGGATTCTGCGTCACAAAAAAAACGCCGACGCCTTTGGATCGAATCAGGCGGACAACCTGCTCAATCCGCGATTGCAGCACCGGCGGCAGATCGTTGAACAGCAGGTGCGCTTCATCGAAGAAGAAGACCAGCTTCGGCTTCTCCTGGTCGCCGACCTCGGGCAGCTTTTCAAAAAGCTCACTCATCAGCCAGAGCAGAAACGTCGCATACAATTGCGGCGATTGAAGCAACTTGTCCGCTGCAAGTATATTCACCACTCCCTTGCCGCTGGAGTCGGTCTGCAACAGGTCTTCGATATTCAGTGCAGGCTCACCGAAGAACTGATCTCCCCCCTGCTGACCCAGCGTCACAAGCCCGCGCTGAATCGCGCCGATACTCGCTGCAGAGATATTGCCATAACTCGTCTGATACTCCTTCGCGTGTTCAGAGACATGCAGCAGCATCGCCTGCAGGTCCTTCATGTCCAGCAACAACAGCCCGTTGTCGTCTGCGATCTTGAAGACAAGCGTCAACACGCCGGTTTGCGTGTCGTTCAGATTCAGAATGCGGCTGAACAGCAGCGGCCCCATTTCGCTCACCGTCGACCGCACCGGATGTCCTTCCTTACCGAAGACGTCCCAGAAGACCACCGGGCAGCCGGCAAACTGCACCTCGCCGAGTCCCAGCGATCTCACGCGCTCATCGAACTTCGGCGAGCTCTTCCCCGGCTGGCTAATCCCTGACAGATCGCCCTTCACATCCGCCGCAAACACCGGCACTCCGATGGAGCTTAGCGCCTCGGCCATCACCTGCAACGTCACGGTTTTGCCGGTTCCCGTTGCCCCGGCCACCAGCCCATGGCGGTTCGACATCCCCGGCAGCAGATACAACTCGTCGCTGCCCTTTGCAATCATCGGCATCTCAACCATCTCGCGCATATCCTCCGGAACAAATACTTCAGCACCTTTCACCATATCGCATCTGTCTGCGCCTCTCGCCTTTCAAGGCGACGAGCCGAGATCCTTCACCATCCGCACAACTTCGATCTCTTCGCCGTCGCCGACTGGCACCTTCACTCGTCCGGCTTCGCTGTATCCCTTCAGCGAGTACAACGCCACGCCCGTCAGCGTACTTCCCATCTCGAAGCGCCGAAATCCTGCCGCCACGGCCGCATTCTCCGCGGCCTCAAGGAGCAGGCTCCCCAGCCCCCTGCGCGCAAACTTTGGATGAACAAAGATCGCCCGCACCTTCGCCGCATCCACTGCCGGGTCCAGCAACTCTGGTTCGATCGCCTCCACCTGGCTGTCGCCGCCATAGAGAGTCCGGCGCTTCGACCAGCCGCCACATCCGGCAATCTCGCCATCCCCATCCACGGCAACGAAATACGTCTTGTCGGCGATTAATCGGCTGTCGATGGTGAACACCGTCTTCAACGCAGAATCGATCTGCGCCGCAGAATAATCCCCCGCCTGCAGCCCGCGCACCGACGCATCGATAAGTCTGCCTATCGCCTTTACGTCCGCCTCCGTCGCTACCCTGATGGAAAAATTCATGCCTTTCAGTTTATGGAATGCCTTGCTCATGCCACCTCGAACGCCTTACACTTTCGCCCATGCGCCGACATACGCTCTTCCTGCTGCCCGCCCTTCTGCTGCTTGCAACCTTCCCTCTGGCCGCTCAGCAATGGGCGAAATCGAAGCTCGATGCCTCACCACGCCACCGCGAGTACGTCACGCTCAAGCACGGCGACCGCAGCCTGCAGGCCTTCGTCGTCTACCCCGAGGTCAGCAGGAAGGTCCCCGTCGTCATCCTCATCCATGAGATCTTCGGCCTCTCAGACTGGGCCAAGGAGATGGCCGACGAGATCGCCGCCGCCGGCTACATCGTCGTCGCCCCCGACCTGCTCTCCGGAGCCGGCCCCAATGGCGGCAACTCCGACTCCTTCACCAGCATGGATGCCACAACGAAGGCTGTCTCCGGCCTCAACGCCGATCAGGTCAACGCCGACCTCGATGCCGCAGCCGACTACGCGAAGAAGATTCCTGCCTCCAATGGCACCTTCGTCACAGCAGGCTTCTGCTGGGGCGGAGGCAAATCTTTTGCCTTCGCCACGCACCGCAAGGACCTCGCCTCAGCATTTGTCTTCTACGGCCCACCCCCTGCGGAGTTCACCACCATCACAGCGCCCGTCTATGGTTTTTACGCCGGTAACGACGCCCGCATCGGAGCCACCATTCCAGCGACGATCGAAGGCATGAAGGCCGCAGGCAAGAAGTACGACCCTGTCACCTATGACGGAGCAGGACACGGCTTTATGCGCGCAGGCGAAGATCCGGGCAACACCAACCCAGCCAACAAGACCGCACGCGACCAGGCCTTCGAGCGGCTGACCACATTGCTCAAGGCTCTCCCCTCCAAACGCAGCTCCGTCCGGCCGCTCTACATGCCCGTACAGGCTTCGCAAAAAGCGAAGGTCGCCAAGCCGGAGGTCTCTTGCCACTCTGATAACGCAGCATCCGCCTCAATGTAACCGTGCCGCTTCACTGTCTTGTTTCATGAGCGGCTGCGATAATAAATCCGTGGCCGCTTCCATCAACAAATCGCTCAACGTCTCGCTACAGGACCAGCTCGACCGCATCACGCAGAACACCCGAGCGCTCGTCCAGCCTGAGCGGCTCGAATTCTCAGAGCGCACGATCGCCGCGCTCTTCTCCACCGGCATCGAAGACCGCATCCTCAAGGTTGGCGACCATGCCCCTTCGTTCGCGTTGCAGGACACCCGCACGGGCAAGCCAGTCAACTCCCTCGATCTTCTAGCGCTCGGCCCTCTCATCGTCAGCTTCTTTCGTGGACGCTGGTGTCCCTACTGCGTTACGGAACTCGAGACCTGGCGCGACCTTCACGCTGAAGTTCGCAGCCGTGGCGCGCTCTTCGTCGCCATCTCACCGCAGAACGCCCGCCAGAATGCCTTCACCATCGAGCAGCACGGTCTGCCCTTCCCGCTGCTCGCCGATCCCGGCTGCGAGGTCGCCGCGAAGTTCGGCCTGGCCTACAGCGTCACGCCGGAGCAACGCCGCTACTTTCAGTCCATCCTCGTCAACATTCCCTACAACAACGCCGGCCTCAACTACCAGACGGCCACCGAAGCCAGTTGGCAGCTCCCGCTGCCCGGAGTCTTCGTCATCAACCGCGACAACACCATCGCCTTCGCCCAGGCACACGCCGACCACCGCGTCCGCCCCGAACCCGCCGACGTCCTCGCCGCCCTAAAAAGCTAGATTTGATTTCCTTTGCTGCGACTCTTAAATCGAGTCGCCATTCTGAGCGCAGGCGAAGATCCCCGCATTTTCTCGTGACGCCACGGGACTTCGCTTTGAAAGCACACTGCCAATCGAATCCTATACGGCCCTCAAGAAGAAAACCCCGCTGACCGGTGTTTTTCTCCTTGTATTCACGTGAATCGCTCACTTGTTCCTGCGATACCGCTTGATCAGGTTTGTCGTCGACGAGTCATGTTCCAGCTTCGGCTCGTCCCTGCTCTCCAACTCAGCCAGGATCTTCGTTGCCAGCACCTTGCCCAACTCCACGCCCCACTGGTCGAACGAGTCGATATTCCAGATCACACCTTGCGTGAACACAGCGTGCTCATACAAGGCAATCAACTTACCCAGCACTGCGGGCGTCAACTCCTTCGCCAGGATCGTGTTCGAAGGGCGGTTGCCCTCGAAGACGCGATGCGGAACAAGCCAGTCGGGAGTTCCCTCCGCCTTCACCTGCTCAGCCGTCTTGCCAAAGGCCAGCGCTTCAGCCTGGGCGAAGACATTCGCCATCAGCATGTCGTGATGACGGCCCAATGGATTCAGCGTCTTCTCAAAGCCGATGAAGTCGCAAGGAATCAGCCGCGTTCCCTGGTGAATGAGCTGATAGAACGAGTGCTGACCGTTCGTGCCCGGTTCGCCCCAGTAGATCGCTCCAGTCTGATAGTTCACCTCCGTGCCTTCCAACGTAACGTGCTTGCCGTTCGACTCCATCGTCAACTGCTGCAGGTACGCCGGAAACCGCTTCAGATACTGTTCGTACGGGAGCACAGCCTGCGTCTGCGCATCGAAGAACTCCGTGTACCAGATTCCCAGCAGCCCCAGCAGCACCGGCAGGTTCTTCTCAGGCGGCGTCGTGCGAAAGTGCACGTCCATCGCGTGGAACCCCGCCAGCATCTCACGAAACCGCTCCGGCCCGATCGCAATCATCGTCGAAAGTCCGATCGCCGAGTCCATCGAGTAGCGGCCGCCCACCCAGTCCCAGAAGCCGAACATGTTCGCCGTGTCGATGCCGAACTTCGCGACCTCCTTCGCGTTGGTGGAGATGGCAACGAAGTGCTTCGCCACCGCCTTCTCATCGCCCAGCTTCTTGAGCGACCAGTCGCGCGCCGAGTGCGCATTCGTCATCGTCTCCTGCGTCGTAAACGTCTTCGACGCGACAAGGAACAATGTCTCTTCAGGATTAAGATCCTGCACTGCTTCAACAAAATCCGTGCCATCGACGTTGGAGACAAAGCGGAACGTCAGGTCGCGCTGCGAGTAGTGCTTCAGCGCCTCGTATGCCATCACTGGCCCAAGGTCCGAACCTCCAATCCCGATGTTCACCACGTTTTTGATCCGCTTGCCCGTGTGTCCCTTCCACTCGCCCGAGCGGACCCGGTCCGCAAACGCGGCCATCTTATCCAGCACCTCATGCACGCCGGGAACGACATCTTCACCGTCAACGAAAATCTTCTCCGACTTCGGAGCACGCAGGGCCACATGCAGCACAGCGCGGTTCTCGGTGATATTGATCTTCTCTCCCGTGAACATCGCCTCTGTTCGCGCACGCAGCCCGGACTCCTTCGCCAGGGCAACCAGCAGCTTCAGCGTCTCGTCCGTCACCCGATTCTTCGAGTAATCGAGAAAGATCCCCTCCGCCTCCGCCGTCAGCCGCTCGCCACGATCAGCATCCTGCGCGAAAAGGTCTCGCAGATGAGTGCCGCGAACCTGCTCTGCATGGGCCTTCAGGTCCTTCCAGGCTGCGCGTTCGGTCAGAGATACAGTCTTTGTTGCCGTCATACGCTCACTTCTCCTTTAGTGATCCGATCCACCAGGTCTGCATCGTGCGTTTTGTCTTAGGTTTTACCGCCGAGTCTCACTCCAGTGTAGAGCGGAAGTCCCCGGACCTGCTTACACATCGCTCCTCCGCAATGGATCGGCACCAGGATCGCCGCTGCAATGACTAGCCACTGCAACCCCACCCCGTCACGGTCAATCCGCCGCTAAACATGTCTGTTCGATAAACGAACGAGCCATACAAAACACTTGCACATCCTTTATTCGTGCGTTTATCGTAATCTGCATCCGACTATCGCCCTCACCTTTGTGCCGCCCGATAGCCGCCAGGAAAGGGACACATGATTAACGCTTCTACTTCGGATACCTCAGCCCTGCCAAAGGCACAGCCCTCCACGGCAGCGAAACCCACTCCAGCCGCCTCGCTCGACGTTTTTGCCGGCGATCCCAATTTCATGACCTCGCTTGCTCGAGGCCTGGTCGTCATCCAGGCGTTTACCCAGCAGAACCCGCAGATGACGATCTCGCAGCTCAGTGTACGCACTGGCCTTTCCCGCGCTGCCGTTCGTCGCTGTCTTTACACGCTCACCAAGCTCGGCTTTGCCGGTGCAGAGGACGGCTCGCGTTACTCCCTCCGGCCGCGGATGCTCACGCTCTCGCACACCTACACCGCATCGAACACTCTCTCTTCGGCAGCGCAGCCCATCCTCGAACGGATGTCCGCGACGCTGCGCGAGTCCTTCTCCGTTGCTACCCTCGATGGCGACGATATCGTCTACGTCGCGCGTACCACTGTCAATCGCGTTATGGCGGTCGATCTCCACATCGGAAGCCGCCTGCCCGCCTACTGCACCAGCATGGGCCGCATCCTGCTCGCCTATCTGCCGCCCGACCAGCTTGAGGCCTACCTCACCCGCGTCGCTCTTACTCCATTCACCACCCGCACCGTTACCTCAATCGAGAAGCTCCGCATGCTCCTTCGCACGACGCGCCGTAACGGCTATGCTCTCTGCGATCAGGAGTACGAGGTGGGCCTGCGCTCCCTTGCGGTCCCCGTGCTTGCGCCCAATGGACGCGCTGTAGCCACTATTAACCTCAGCGGCAGCGCGCCACGACTCTCCACCCTTGAGATGCAGACGCGGTTCCTGCCCTATCTGCGGAATGCAGCCAACGAACTCGCCGTCTTCCTTCGCTAGAACGAAGACGGCCGAGTCCCGGCCTATCCTGCCTGTGGAGGCGCCACACACCGCACAAAAGCGGCATCACCCTCAGCCTCGACAATCACCTGACCGACCCCTGCCGGAATCACAACCGCTTTGCCTGGTTCAAGCTCTACCTCTTCGCCCGGCGTAATCACTGCGACCGTGCCCTTCAGCCCCACCAGGCATCCCGGCCCTGTCATCACAATCAAACGCTCCTCGGCTTTATCGAGATCGAAGCGGTCAACCGTGAAGTACTTCTTCTCGATCAGCCGCGTAAATCCGTCCATCTCCCTCGGAGCAACCTTGCCTGCATCCGTTTTCCGACGAATCACCTTCAGCCCCTGCTCCAGGTGCAGCTCGCGCGGACGGCCGTAATCATACAGCCGGTACGTGATGTCGCTCGTCTGCTGCGTCTCCAGCAGCACCACGCCGGGCTCGATCGCGTGCACGGTACCGGCATCCACAAACAACATGTCGCCCACCGATACCGGAACCTTCTCCACCAGCGATTCCATCGTGTTATCGGCAACAGAAGCCGCCAGCATCCCGGCATCCACGCCCGGCTTCAGCCCGAGCATCACCGTCGCGCCCGGCTCTGCCTCTAGAACATACCAGCACTCCGTCTTGCCGCGGACTCCACCAGCAGCCTGCGCCTGCCCATCGTCGGGATGCACCTGCACCGAAAGCTTCTCGTTCGGAAACAGCAGCTTCACCAGCAGTGGAAACTCGCCACCAAGAGCGTCAGTCAGCGACTCCAGCGTCTTCCCTTCCAGCTCGCCCTCTTCCACAACGCACTGCGGCCCGGTCAGCCACGCCTCCCCCACCAGCTCCTTCGTTCCGGTCTCGGAGTACCACGGCTTCAGGCTCTTCCTTCCCCACGGTCTCTCACTAAACCATGGCTTCAAACGAAATGGCGCAACACTCATTCGTACTCCCCTCCTCTGCTAAATCCTCGTACCATCCTGGCGAAGCGTAGGGCCTGCCTGGCTGAGCATAGCGCCCCCAAACGTTGTCATCCTGAACCAAAGCAGCCGAATGATCGTATTTTCCACCTCATCAATTTCCTCCTATCGGCCAAATTCTCCCTATCTTTGTATAAATGGAACTTTACGGAATTTGGTTCGGAGGATAACTAATTCCGTGCGGCCTGACGCAATGTCTCTGCCGCCGACTCCGCCGTGATGTCCCTCTGTGGCGAACCCAGAAGCTCAAAGCCCACCATGAACTTCCGCACCGTGGCCGAACGCAGCAGCGGCGGATAAAAGTGCAGGTGAAAGTGCCACTCCTCGTGCTCTGCGCCATCGAAAGGTCGCGGGTGCAGCCCCATCGAGTAAGGGAACGGTGTGTCGAAGACCTTGTCGTAGGTTGACGTCACTGTCTTCAACATCGCGGCCAGATCGACTCGCTCGACCTCGGTCATCGCGGCAAGATCTGCGACATGGCGCAGAGGAAGAATCATTACCTCAAACGGCCACACCGCCCAGAAAGGAACCAGTGCGGCAAAGCTCGCGTTGGTAGCGATCACGCGCTCACCGAGCCTGGTTTCCATCTCGCGATAGGCACACAACAGACAGCAGCCATGCTCCGCAAGATATGCCGTTTGCGCCGCCTGCTCAACCACAGCTTCATTCGGGACCGAACGGCTGGCCCATATCTGACCATGCGGGTGCGGATTGCTTGCACCCATCATCGCGCCACGGTTCTCGAAGACCTGCACATAGCGGATGCCTTCGCGCGCGCCCAACTCCTGCGTCTGCACATCCCAAAGGTCCACGACTTTGCGAATGTCGCCGACATCCATCTTCGCCAAGGTCAAATCGTGCCGTGGCGAAAAACAGATGACGCGACAGACGCCGCTCTCGCCCTCAGCGACCAGCAACCCCTTGCCGCCTTCATTGTCATGAAATCGCGGAGCGTCGGGCTTGAGCGCAGCATAGTCGTTCTCAAAGACATAGGTGCTCGCGTAGTCGTCCGTGCGCACCCCGCCCGCTCGCATATTTCCCGGGCACAGATAGCACTCCGGATCGTAGCTCTTTGCTGCTGGCTGAACCAGCTTCTCCACCTGCCCCTGCCAGGGACGCTGCGTACGGTGCGGCGAAACCAGCACCCATTCGCGCTTCAGCGGATTGAACCTGCGATGAGGATTCTGCTGCGCCAGTGGGTTCACGCTGCACCCGCCTTCTCAAACAGCGCCAAAGCGCCGTCCGAAGGTGAAGAAACAAAGCAATCGGCTTTGATTCCTACGGCAAGCTCGTAGTCGCGCTTGACCTGCTCCACAAACGTCGCTGCAGACTCAGTCTTCACCACATTCACCGTGCATCCACCAAAGCCGCCGCCGGTAATCCTCGCGCCAAAACATCCCTGCTGACGACGCGCAATCTCAACCAGTGAATCGACCTCAGAGCAGCTTGCAGCAAAATCGTCGCGCATGCTCGCGTGTGCCTCGATCATCAACTCGCCAAATCGGTTCATATCCCCTGCAAGCAGAGCCTCGCGGGCCGCCATAACACGCGCATTCTCGGTAATGATGTGCCTGCACCTGGCATAACTTTCAGCGCTCATCTTTCCGCGACAGGCATCGAGATCTGCAACCGCTGCATCGCGCAGCAACTCGATTCCCGGTCGCTCGCGCCGCAGAACCTCCTGACCTGCTTCCACCTCATCGCGGCGATTGCCGTAGTCTCCGGTTGCTACCGAATGCTTTACCATCGAATTGGCAATCACAACACGAACGCTGGAAGGCAGCGGGAGCAGCTCATACTCCAGCGAACGACAGTCCAGCATCATTGCGCGATGCTCAACGCCGCCAGCGACGATAAACTGGTCCATAATTCCGCACTTCGCCCCGACATACTCGTTTTCCGCCGCACGGCAAAGCGGCGCAAGCTCTTCAAGCGGAAGTCTCATCTTCATCTGAGACAGTATGGCGATTGCGACGGCAACTTCAACCGAAGCCGAGGAACTGAGTCCGGCTCCAAGCGGAACATCCCCATCAAGACTCATATTGAATCCGCTAGGACCGATACCTGCCTGCTTCAAACTCCACAGAACGCCAGCCGGATAATCGCTCCAACGCCCATCCGGCTCTTTCCCCAGAGAAGCGATATCAAACTCTCGCGCCTCTCCGTAGTTTGTCGAATAGAAGACGGCCTTACCGTCGCTGCGTGGGCTTATAGCAGCAACCGTGCGAAACCCGATCGCCATCGGCATAACCAGACCGCCCGTGTAGTCCGTATGCTCGCCAATCAGGTTTACGCGGGCTGGAGCTGAATACGTCTTTGCTTCTGAGCCAAACCGGTCAGCGTGTGCTGAGCGCACCTTCGCATCTACTGCTGTCATCCAGGGCACCAGAGTTCATGGATTGCAAGTCACGTTCAATCCTACAACGGACGCGCATCTGGCTTGATTTATTCTTCGCGCAGCACCTCAAGAGGCTTCTGTCCAAGCACCCTGAAGCTCGCTGCCCACCCCGTAAACACCGTGATCGCTGCAGTCGCGAACAAAGCCGCCAGCGTCCAGCTCCAGTGAAAACGATACGGAACGGACATACGGCCAAGCAGGCTATGCGCAATTAGATTTGCAAACCCTACACCGACAATGCCCGCAACCAGCCCCAGCACAGCAAACTCCACCGAGAAAACTGTGCCAATCCGTGCACGTGTGGCGCCAAGCGTCTTCAGCACAACCACCTCGCGAATCCTGCGGTAGCGGGTCCCGGCTATCGCACTGGCAAGAATGACGATACCTGCAAAGACACTGAACGCGGCGAGAAATTGAATGACGTAGGTAATCTGAATGACGACTGACCGAACCGTCTCCAGCGCCTGCGCTACATTGATCACCGTTATCGTCGGGTAGCTCTTATATAGCGCGCGCTGCACCTCGCCGACACGATTGGGATCGACATGCACTCCGCCATACCAAACAACCGGCAAACCCCTGAGCACCGCCGGAGGCAGAATAAACTCGGCGCGTGCATAAGTATGCTGACCATCGGCCTTTGTAAGCGCCGTAACCGTCGCTGTAATCTGCGCATCCTGTGCGGCAAAGGTGATCTTCGAGCCTACCTTCACGCCCAGCCGCTCCGCCGTCCTTCTACCTATCGCAACCTGTGGATGTGTCTCTTCCGCACCCCACCACTTTCCGTCGGTGACGCTCGTCCCGACGGGTGGAGCGGTGAATGACGTCAGTGAGATCGTCTGCAGCATCCTGCGCGGGAAGTTCTTGAGCCTGGCCTGGTTCGCCGGAACACCATCGATAGCAATGATGCGCGATGAGACCACAGGCAGAAGCTCCGGATCGGCAGTGACCGCAGGCTGGGCTTTCAATAATGTGCGCACGCCGGAAATTTCATCGCTCGTGATATCGATCATGAAGACATTCGGCAGATTAGGTGCGCTCGATATATGCAGCTCCGACACAACAGCCTGCTGCACCAGAAACACTGCCGTAATTTGCATGACTCCCATACCAACAGCCGCCAGTAGCGCTGCCGATGGATTGCCCGGGCGATAAAGATTCGCCAGCCCATGACGCAACGCCGATGGCAGGCGCAAACGTGTTCGCGAGAGAAACCATCGCAAGGCCGCAAGTAACGCAGCACATGCCGCCAATAGAACGGCCAGCACTGCGACAAGACCGATGGAGAAGACGTGCCCCACAGTCGCGGAATCGGACAGCGTGGTCGCAATTGCCGCAAGTCCCGCAAGGATAAGCGCGACCGCGACGATTTGAGCGAGGTTCTTTGAAAGCTTTCGGAAAAACGCGGTCACAAAGGGGTCGGCGCTCTCTTCAACCGCTCTGCGGAAGATCAACACCGGCCGTACCGAGCGTATGTCGAGCAGCGGCGGCAGCGTAAACAGCAGGGTCGTCAGCACACCGGTCGCAAGCCCCGTCAATATCGTTCGTATCTGCAGATGAACGCTCGTCGGCACGTTGAGCATCTTGCCCAGGACATACGGAAAGGCAATCTGCACACCTGTGCCCAGCGCAATCCCCAGCACGGCGCCCAGCACTCCCAGCATCAGCGTCTGGATAAGATAAATGCGGATGATCTCGCCGGACCCAGCGCCGATGGCCTTCATAATGGCAATCGTGTCGAGCCGCTGTTCGAGATGCGCACGCATTGCCATCGCCACGCCGACTGCTCCAAGCACCAGAGCGACCAGGCTCATGAGCGAGAGCAGACTGGTCGCGCGATCCAGCCCCTGGGTCAATGCCGGATTGGTCTCGCGGTAGTCGATCACCTGCGCCTCAGGCAGCAGTTTTTCCAGACGCTCCTTGAGGCTCGCGACCGCCGATTCAGAGATAGGCGCACCGTTCTCCGGCTTCGGCACACGGAACAGGTACCGTTGTCCTGCATGGCTCCCAGGGGCCAGCAGACCGCTCGCGTCCAACCCTTCGCGCGAGATAAAGACGCGGGGTCCAGCCGCGAAGTTTCCAGAGAGGCGGTCCGGCTCATTGACCACTACCGCAGCAATGCGAAAGATGCGATTGCCCACCTTCAGCGAATCGCCGATGTTGAGCCGCAGACGCACCAGCAGATCGTCCGCAACCACGACCGTATCGTCGTGCAGAACGTCGCGCAGGCGCCCCGCAGGTTGAAGCTCGACCTCACCGTAAAACGGATACATCTTCGGGTCGACTGCTTTCAACGACACCAGAAGAGGGTCCAGCGTCTTCGCCGAGCTGGCCATAGAAAGCAGCTCTGTAACCGGCGTCATCTGAATGGATTCCGCCTCTATCGCATCCAGCCCCTTCTGCTCTTCCGGCGTTGGCTGCTGGAACATGCGCGC
The DNA here is from genome assembly GCA_018268895.1 of Acidobacteriota bacterium. Taxonomy (NCBI): domain Bacteria; kingdom Pseudomonadati; phylum Acidobacteriota; species Acidobacteriota bacterium. Next base: position 1,310,517 of record JAFDVP010000001.1, read on the forward strand.
CGAAAGATCCGCCGCCATGATCGACCGGGCACGATCAAGAAGCGCCGACCGGAACGACGATGAAAATCCGCGCACGCCGGTGAGCGCTCCTACACCTATAGCGATGGAGAGCACGACAAAGAAAAATTTTCCGCTCGAAGCACGCATCTCGTGCCTCGCAATTTTTAGCGCCGTGCGGTACGAGAGCGATGCCATGGCTAGCGCACCAGCTCTTCTGAATTCTTGGGCGTCAGTTCGTCCGAGATCACCAGTCCGTCGCGAAGAACAATGCGGCGATCGGCGTAGCCTGCCAGCATCGGGTCATGCGTCACCAGGACAAGCGTGGTTCCTTCGCTGCGGTTCAGGTTCAGCAGAAGCTCCAGAACATGTGTCCCGTTGGTCGTATCGAGGTTGCCCGTCGGTTCATCGGCCAGAACAATAGGCGGCCGCAGAATAAAGGCCCGCGCAAGGGCGACGCGCTGTTGCTCGCCACCGGAGAGCTGTACCGGATAGTGGTCCATGCGGTCGCCGAGCCCCACATTGGTCAGCAGTTCGCGCGCGCGTCTCAATCCGGCGTCGGTGTCTCCTTCCACATTCAGCTCGTAAGGCAGAAGAACATTCTCCAACGCGGTCAACGTAGGAACAAGCTGATACGACTGAAAGACAAAGCCGACGGTACGCCCGCGCACCTTCGCGAGCTTGTCTTCAGGCAGATAAGAAATGGCCGTGCCATTCAGCTTCACCTCGCCCGCAGTCGGCGTATCAAGGCCGGCCAGCAGGCCCAGCAGGGTCGACTTACCACTGCCTGAAGAACCCATAATGGCGACAAACTGCCCGCGCGGCACCTGAAAGTCGATCCCCTTGAGGATGTCCACTGTGCGCGCGCCATTGCGTATCGACTTTCGCAAATCCTCGACTACGATCACCGCCGTTGCTTCAGTCACCTTTACTCCCCCGGCTTCACCCTTGATAGATTCATATACATGCGGCGAGTCGCAATTGTTCCTATACTAGCGTTTCTCCTGGCATCGCTGAGCGGCTGCCGCTCGGACAAGCCCGGCATACAACCGCCAGATGCAGGCGCTGACACAACAAGGAACGAAGCAAGCCCCTCTTTGGTTCCCTCAATGTCCGGCAACGATCAGCAAAACGACCCTCGTCCACGCATCGTCTGTTTTGGCGATAGCCTCACGGCCGGTTACGGTACCGATCCCGGCCAGAGCTATCCCGATTACCTTCAGAGCGATTTGGACAGGAAGGGATACTCCTACCGGGTTGTCAATGCGGGCATAAGCGGCAACACGACCAAAGATGGCGTCGACCGTGTTGCCTCGATCATCGCGATGAAGCCTGCACTGGTCGTGGTGGAGTTTGGCGGCAACGACGGTCTGCGTGGTCTGCGCATCGCAGATACTCGCGCCAACCTCGACAAGATCGTCTCCACGCTCAAGGAAAGCGGGACAAAGGTTGTGCTGGCAGGCATCACGCTTCCACCCGACTACGGTCCCGACTACATCAAGCAGTTCAACGAGACGTATACTTTGCTCGCCGATAAGTACCGCGTCCCCATGCTGCCCTTCCTGCTCAAGGGAATCTTCGGGGTCGATGGCATGATGCAGGCCGACCGTACGCACGCCACCTCCGAGGGAAACAAGGTTGTGGCGCAGAATGTCCTTTCGCTGATCCAGCCCTTGTTGAAGAAGACGCCTTAGCCTATGACAACGACTGGCTGCATCAGTGTTCCCGCAACGCGGCGACCGATCGCGAGCAGGTCAGCGGGGCTGGTAAAAATCTTCACCAGCGGCGATTGAGAGAAGTCAGGCAGGTTGACCTGCATTCCATTGCGCAGCTTCCCTGCCGTATGGTCGTCTACCGTAACGCATGGCATCTCCGGCAGAAGCGTCCGTGGGTGCGGAAGCCGCGCCTGAATCGTGTCAGGTGTGAGCATTTTGAGTTCATCCATCGTAATCGCCTGCTCCAGCGTAAAAGGACCAGCCTGGGTCCGCCTCAGAGAAGACAGGTGCGCGCCGCATCCTGCAAGCTGCCCAAGTTCGTGAGCGACGGAGCGGACATAGCCTCCGGCGGAGACGCGCATCGTGAAGGTCGCCTCATCGCCTGCAAGCGACTCCAGTTCGAAGCTGTGAACCGTGATGCGCGCCGGTTTGACTGGCACCTCTGCTCCGGCGCGGGCCAGCTTATGCGCAGGGACGCCTTGAATCTTCTTTGCGGAGTAGATGGGAGGGACCTGGTCGATCTCGCCATGAAAGCGCTTTGCCAACTCTCGCAGAGCATCGAGAGCAAGCGTCAGAGAAACCGGCTCCGCCGTCGCTTCACCCTCCGCGTCAAAGGTGTCGGTTGCGAAACCGAAGCGTATCCTGCCTTCGTAGCTCTTCTCCGCAGCGCCAAAGAACTGCGCCAGCCGTGTGTATTTGCCCAGCAGGAGTGGCAATACTCCTGTCGCCATCGGATCGAGCGTTCCCATGTGCCCGATCGAACGCTCGCCAGACGCGCGTCGCACGACGGCAACCACATCGTGAGATGTCATACCGGCAGGTTTGTCGATTACAAGAAGTCCATTCATCCCATCGCTTAGTTTACCGGCTAAACACCGTTGCCGCTGCGCCTGACAAGCGAGAGAAACTCATTGCGGGTCTGCAACTGTGTCTTGAAGACGCCAAGCATGGCCGAGGTGACAGTGCTTGAGTGCTGCTTCTCGACTCCACGCATCATCATGCACAGATGCTGCGCCTCCAGAATGACGGCGACCCCCTGGGGATTGATCGCCTCGGTGATGGCTTCGCCGATCTGTCGCGTCAGCCTCTCCTGCACCTGCAAGCGACGGGCGAAGACGTCGACCAGCCTCGGAATCTTGCTGAGACCGATAACCTTTCCATTCGGAACATAGGCAACATGGGCCTTGCCAAAGAATGGCAGCAGGTGGTGCTCGCACATGGAGAAAAACTCGACATCTTTGACGATCACCATCTCGTCATAGTCAACGTCGAAGAGTGCTTCGTGCAGAACATTCGTGATGTTCATGTTGTAGCCCCGCGTCAGAAAGGCCATCGCCTTCTCCATACGCTCGGGTGTACGGATAAGACCATCGCGGGTGGGATCTTCACCTATACGGGCGAGAATCTCCCGGTACAGGTCCTGCGTGGAGAACTCGGAGAGTGCAGGCGCTTCAAGCGCTGTATTTATGCCGGCCATAGTGTGGGCCTTTCTGATAATTTCCTGTTTGCCGCTCATAGTGCCCCGTCGGGAGGAATCGCCCCACCGGCGTAATCAAATGAATTGTTGCTGGTCTCCTCGACGTGAATCCGCTCCAGGTGGGCCATGGGAAAACCGGCAAAGATGCGATGAACCTCTATGGATAGATTCTCCGTAGTCGAAACACGATTCGCAAAAGGTGAAAGTGTGTTGAGATTCGTGTGATCGAAGCGATCAAGAAGATTTGTCTTCGCAAAGGCATCGAGATCACCCAGGTTGCAGACCATGCCCGTCATAGGGTTCACCTGGCCGCTAAAGGTAACCTCCACGGTGTAGTTATGACCGTGGCCATGTGGATTGTTGCACTTGCCGTAAACTTCGCGATTGTGTGACTCATTGTACGCATCGCTATGCAGCCGATGCGAAGCGCTGAAGTGATAGCGGCGCGAAAGATAGGCCTTCATGCCTGCTCTCCCTTTTCCCCGTAAAAATCCGCAAAGAGATCGGGCATCTCGTAGACGCGCACACGATGCAGGCGCGCGTTGGGAATCTTGTCATCAAGCCGGTTCCAGATGGCGATAGCGATATTTTCAGTCGTAGGAATCGAGGTGCGGAACTCCGGCACCTCAAGGTTCAGGTGGCGATGATCGTAGACGCCGACGACCTCCCGATCGAGGATGTCTTTCAACTTCTTCAGATCGACGACAAATCCCGAGACGGGATCCACTTCGCCCGCCACCGTGACTTCAAGCGTGTAGTTGTGGCCGTGGCCATTGCGATTGGCGCACTTGCCAAAGACACGCTGGTTCTCCTGTTCGCTCCAACTGTCCACCCAGTAGTAATGTGCAGAGGAGAATTCCGCCTTACGCGTAAGAAATATCATTCTTTACTCTCAACTTGTTTTGATACCTCATTAGACTCAGCAGATGTCTTTGAGGTTACAGACCGGTCTTATAGCTGCGTCCCTTCCAAGTCACCGACCTGTGGAGCCGGTGGTGGATCGTGCTTCGACTCAGCAGAAATACAAACAAAGGCACACCGAGAATAGAGATCGCAACATCAAATGCCGGAAAGTTCGACCGCGTCACTCTTGCATAGAAACGCCAGAGCGTTCGCGCCCATATCAGCAGCAACGCTCCCCGCTGCCAGTTTACGAGCCATGGAACACCAAGCGCCAGCGCAGGCAGTCCGAAGAAGAGCACCAGATCGAGGACACGCCACGCGGCCAGATAGAGCGGCCGGGGAAAAAGCACTGCAAGGTTCTTGGTCCAGCCTTCAATCATGTCCGTTGTCGTGCGATACATACGGGTTGAGAGCGCGTCGGGAGCATAGCGGAAGCGGATAGGATGACGACCTCGCTTGAAGTTACGGGCCAGCGCAACATCTTCAAGCACGTCTTTACCGACGGCGCGATGGCCGCCGACAGAAAAGTATGCATCGCTCTTGACCAGCAGGAATTGGCCGTTTGCCGCGGCGATGCGACGCTCAGGATCGTTGACCTCCTTCATCCTGTAGACACTGGCAAGCTCCGAAAACACGAGAGGCATCACGCTGCGCTGCCAGAAGCCGGTCACAAGCTGTCGAGGCGAGTAAGAGAGCAGCTCAACGTTGTGGCGCTCAGCTTCACGGATCGAGCGCGAAAGATCATTCGTCTCGTGAACGGTATCGGCATCGGTAAAAAGCAGCCACGCTCCCTGCGCGGCCTGGGCGCCAGCCCAGCAGGCGTTATTCTTGCCGGTGAAGCCCCCTCGTGCGCTCAGGTCGAGTGAGGGTGCGTCGATCACAACAATCCCAGCCTGTTTTGCAGCGAGATTCGTAGCGATGTCGCGGGTCGAGTCGGTTGAGTCGTCGTTGACGACGATAAGCTCCCAGTGACGCCCCAGCTCGAAGCCGGGTTCGGACTGACTAACCAACGAACCAAGGCAGGCAGGCAACGACGCCTCTTCGTTGCGCGCCGGCACGATCACGGAGAGTTCCATCTCCTGTTTTTGTTTGTCCTTTTCTGCGTCCTGGGTCACGACTTCGTATTATAGGAAGGTGGAGGCTTCGGTGCAGAGAGGGTTACTAGCGTTGGCGTTGATACTGTCTGCGATCATATCGACCGGTTGCGATCGGGGGCAGCACCCCGAACGGGTAAATAAGGCCGCTCCTCAGTTTTCGATCAGCGATGGGTCGCAGTCGGCGGACCTCTCGAAGTTCCGGGGCAAGGTGGTTCTGCTCAACTTCTGGGCCTCGTGGTGCGCACCCTGTATCGATGAGCTTCCATCGTTAATGGAACTGCATCGACAAATGCCGCAGATAGAGATCGTCACGATCAGCATGGATGAAGACCCCGAGGCTTACCAGCGGTTCATGACAAAGAACCACATCGGCCTGCTCGCCGTCCGCGATCCTTCTCAAAAGATCCAGACGATGTACGGCACGGTACAGATTCCCGAGACCTATGTCATCGACCGGCAAGGCATGTTGCGACGTAAATTCGTCTCTGCGCAGAACTGGACCAGCCCTGAGATCGTGGAGTACTTGTCGAAGCTCTAGCCCTGCGACGATCGCACAGGCGACCAGACCTTGCGAATATCGTGGCTGCGCATTCCGGCACGGCGAGCTGCCTCGAGTCCTTCGTCGGAGTCTTCAAAGACGATGACGCGGTCGGGCTTTACGCGCATGCGGCGCGCCGCCTCGATATAAACGTCTGGGGCAGGCTTTGCATGCTTCACATCGTCGGCGGTGACAATGGTGTAGAAGAGCGGCCGCAGACGGGTAGCGATCAGGGTGGCTTCGACGTTTTTCCTAATACCGTTGGACGCGACTGCCATGGGGACCTTCCCGAACCAGTCGCGGGCGACGTCGGTCACAACCTTAATCTCCTGGATGAGGTTTATACCCGCAAGATAAGCTTCATTAACGCGTTCATAGAAATCAGATCTGACCAGAGATTCGACCTTGAAGTCGGCCTCGTATGCGTCCAGAAGATCTTCCGGTCCTAGTCCGTGGCGCGGGTGATACCACTCGGGAGGCATCGTCAGGCCCAGCGGCGCGAGAGCCTCCTGAATGGAGTAGAGGTGCGCACTGGCGCTATCGACCAACGTACCGTCGCAATCGAAAACGAGCGCGTCGAACGTGCCGTTCTCAAGAGCAAAGGACATGGTGCTTTGAATTCTACTTGCCGGAAATATCAAGGTTCACCCATCCACACCAAAATGCGCAAAGGATTACAAATAAAGGTTTTATTTGGATGGCTGTAGATGGTCGAAGGATTCAGGTTTCTTCCGCACGAACCGGCAATTCAAGAACGGGCAGGTTTTGCACAGTCAAGCCGAGAAAATCCTGCAAAATGTGCGGATTCCCTGGCTGCGCAGCGTTTGAAACATTTTCCTGGTGAATGCTTACTGGTTGACTCCGCTGGCGAGGAAGCCTCCGTCGACGACGAGGATCTCTCCGGTCACGAAGGTGGAGGCATCGCTGGCGAGGTAGATAGCAGCACCGATCAGCTCTTCGGTTTTGCCAAAGCGTCCCATCGGGGTGCGCATAAGAAGTTCCTGGCCGCGGGGGCTTTCGTCGAGCAGCTTCTGATTGAGTGCGGTGCGGAAGACTCCCGGGGCGATGGCGTTGACGGTGACACCGCGCGAGCTCCACTCGACGGCCAGCGACTTCGTGAGCGCCGCGACTGCTGCCTTGCTGGTGGCGTAGGCGGTGACTTCCTTGAGCGAAACAAAGGAGTTGAGCGACGCGATATTGATGATGCGTCCGTACCCGCGGTCGAGCATGTGCTTGCCGAAGATCTGGCAGGCGCGCAGGGTCCCGGTCACGTTGGTGTCCATGATGTCGTTCCACGTCTCCTCGGAGACGGTGAGAGTGGGCTCGCGCTTGATCTTGCCGGCCGAGTTGATGAGGATGTCGACCTTGCCGAACTCCTTGAGGGTGCCATCGAGAAGAGCTTCGAGCGAGGCGCGATCGCCGACGTCGGAGGCAAGACGGAGGGAGCGGCGGCCTTTGGCTTCGATGGCCTTCGCGGCCTCTTCGACCTGTTCGGCGCGACGCGAGGTGGCGACGACATCTGCTCCCGATTCCGCGAGTCCGATCGCCATTGCCAGGCCGATGCCTGAGGTTCCACCTACCACTACGGCTGTCTTACCGGTCAGATCGAACAACGAGTGCGCCATGAAAATTTCTCTCCTTTACTAATTCGTCTTAGTGCCTGCGGATATCTGTTCCAAGATGGTGTCGACGACCACTTCCGGGGCACGATCATTCACTATACGCAAAGCGTCGGCCGGGGGTTCGAGCGTATCGAACTGACTTTTGAGCAGGTTGGGGTTCATAAACTCGTGATGCCGTGCTGCAAGCCGCTCAGTGAGAAGCTCAGGTGAGCCATCGAGCCAAACGAAATGAATTGCACTTTCAGGCATACCAGAGGCCAGCGTGTCACGATACTTCTGCTTGAGGGCGGAGCAAGCGAGGATGCCGCTCTTCTGCTCCTTGAACCATCCCCGCATGAGCTGGTTGAGAGTCTCTAGCCAGGGCTGGCGGTCGTTGTCGTTGAGGGGATGACCTGAGGCCATCTTCTGTTTGTTGGCGGGCGGGTGGTAGTCGTCGGCATCGGCGAAGACTGCACCGGTGCGCTGCGCCAGCAACTCACCGATGGTGGATTTGCCGGAGCCGGTGACTCCCATAAGAACGACGATCATTTGGCCACGACCCGGTTCGCGACTCGGAGGACGAGCGGCGGAGAAGCAGATCTCTCCACTCCGCTGCGCTTCGGTCGAGATGACACATCATTGGAGGGACACGGATATTGCATCGTTCTTATGATCCCAGAAAGACGGGGCGGATGTGTCGATCAAAGAGGTTCGTGGTGACATTTCTTGCAACCACCTCTTCGTTGGCCTCTAGGGCCTTCAGGTAGCGGTCGCCCATCCTGGCCGCCACCTTGAAGCCGACGTGCAGGAGCTGGCGCAGGCTGGCGTTGTAGGCAGGGTTGGACTGATCGTGGCGCAGGGCAGAGACGAACTGCTCGCTCGTCCAGCCGTCGACCTGATCGGGTGTGGGCAGTTTGGCAACGTCGATGTCGATGACGGTAGCGTAGGGCGCGCAGAGCTCTTCGCGGTGGCCGTGGGCTTCGCGGTAGACCTCCTTTGCGATGGCGAGGCCGGAGCCACCCGCCTCGGCGAGACCGATGACCTCCTCGAGCCAGGTCGTACCAGCGGTCTTCAGGTGAACACCTGCGCCTGACTTCTTGACCGCATCGTGGATGGCCTTGTAGATGGAAAACTTGTCGGACCCAGAGTGAACGCTGAGCTTGAGGCTGGCAGGCAGACCGTAGGTCTTGACGGCGAAGGCGATGGCGGCGATGTCCTCGTTGAACTCTCGGGCGAACTGCTGGACGTCGCCGACGTAGTCGACGCCCTTGTTGAAGCGGCCAGTGAACTTGGGCGCAATGGTCTGAATGGGAATCTTCTCGTCGGCGATAGCTGCAAGGATGATGAGCAGCTCGACGGGGGTCTGCGGCGAATCGGTCTCGTCCATGGAGACCTCGGGGATGAAGTTGGCCGCGCCCTTCTTTTCGACGAGGAAACGGTAGATACGTCCGGCGTCCTGCACGGCGGCGAGGAACTTGTTGGCCACCCCGGCGACGAAGACGGGGTTTGTATGGAAGGGCTCGGCGATGCCGGGGATGGCGACGGTGCCGATGAGTTCGGGGTGGCGAGCGACGAAGGTTTCCACGTCGGCCGCGTCGGCGGGCTTGCCGATCATGTCGGCGACATCGAGGGTGAAGAAGTCGCAGGGCGCAAGGAAGCGTTCGACCGTATTCAGGTTGATATGGTCGGCGTCGAGAAAGTAGGCCTTCTTCCAGCCGAGTTCCTTGACCGCGGCATCGGCGGCCTTGCGTGTCTGCGCCGGATCGCTGCCGATGATGTTGTGTTCACGGTTGGACTTGTTCCACACCGGAGCGACTTCAACGCCCGCCTCCAGCGCCTTGGCGCATGCGGCGAGCTGCGCCTTTGCCTGATGGGCGAACCGGTCGCCGACTCCGATTGAAAACCGTGGAAGCTGTCTTACGGTACCGTCACCCATCTATCAGGCCTCTCTATAGTGGTCCAACCACTTTGTATGGATCAGCATACGCACTGATTTGGGTTTGTGCAAACAGCGGTATGAATTTGCGGGGACAATCTGTTGAACAGCAAATCCCTCCACGCCGCTGCGCTTCAGGATGACAATTCATGTGAGCGACATTTGAAACCGGACCCCGCTAGTTCTTGAAGCGGCCGTTGTATGCCCACAGGCCGAGGCCGGGATTGGAGATATAAAAGATCTCTTCTCCGCCTACGGTGTTCCAGCCATCCTTGAGTATTTCGGGGTTGTACTTCGCGGTGTATTCGGCGAGGTCGCCGTACTGGAAGTGGACGCTCTCGATCTCCTCGCGCGTGAGGTGGCCGGGACAGTAGCGAATGGTGAAGCGGCCCTCGCTGGAGCCATGGATGAGGTGCGCGGCGGCGGAGAGGTTACCGGCGAGCGCAGGGTCTTCCTTGACGTATTCGAGAGTCTTTGGAGTACCGCAGTAGCCGTACTTGCGAATGAGCTTGTCGATGGCCGCGTCCTCGCCGAACTCGTGGACGGCGGGCGCGAGGACGATGAGTTCTGCGTTGTCGGCCAGCGCCATGCGGGTGCGATAGACACTCTTGTTGCCGAGCCAGGTGGAGCGGAACTCGTGGGGGTCGAGGAAGACGACAGCCTTGTGAATCTCGCGATCGAGCATCTGGAAGTTGACCTTGAGCGCGAGGTCGGCGGCAAGGTTGAAGCACTCGACGTCGTCACCGATGTAGAGACCGCGAAGGACGAGCTTACCCTCAGCGTTTTTGCCAACCACGGTCTGCACATAGACGATGGGCAGGCTGGTGGCAAAGTGGTCGCTGGCGTAGTTGAGCACGCGGCGGACGGGAGTGTCCGCGCGTCCCATCATGCGCTCCATGCCGTAGACCGCCCCGAGGAAGTGTGAGCGGTGGATCCCCATGGAGCCGCCGGTTCCGACGAAGATGTTCTTGTTGTAATTGGCCATGCCGACGACCTCGTGGGGCACGACCTGGCCGATGGAGAGGATGAGGTCGTGGCCGCCGTCGCGAAGGAGCTTGTTGACCTGTGCGGGCCACGGGTAGTCGACCTTGCCCTCGGAGACCTCGTAGAGGAAGGAGCCAGGGACCTCGCCGAGGGTGACGACGTCGTTGCGCCAGTCGTGGACGCGGAAGAGCGAGCGCGGGGTAGCGCCGTACATTGTCGCAATCTCTGTATCGGTCATGGCCTTGTGCGTACCGAGCGCGGGAAGGGCATCGGTGAGGCGCGAGCCGTAGTAATCCCATGCCAGTTCGGTGATGACGCCGGCCTGCGAGTGGAAGCGGGTAAAGTCCGGTGGGACGGCGAGGACTTTGTTCCTGACGCCGATGGCATCCAATGCAGTAAATAGATTTTTACGAAGTTCTTCGACCGACATCTCAGTGGTCGGACTACCGGCGGCAAAGTAGAGGCTCATGTCACGCCATTTTACGCTGAGGGGTAAAGACGCTACCGTGGCGGTAGGAGAGACGCTTATGAAAGAGCAGGATTTGAAGCTCGCAATGCCCGATGGAACAGCCGAAGCAGTTCTGTATAAGGCGGATGATGGCAAGGCGCTGCCTGGCGTTCTGTTTGTGCCGGATATAGGGAGCATCCGCGATGCGATGCGGCAGATGGCGCGGCGGCTTGCGGATGAGGGTTACACGGTGCTGATGCCTAATCCGTTCTACCGGACGAGCGCTACGCCTGTGTTCCCGCCCACGATCAAGCATGGTACGCAGGAGAGGTTGACGCGCATCGGGGAGTTGAGTGCTCCTCTGACGCCGGACAAGTTGGAGCAGGACCTGGCTGTGTATCTGGACTACCTGATAGAGCAGGCGACGACTGGCAAAGGAACGGTGGGTGTCGTGGGGTACTGTATCGGCGGGGGAATCGCCCTGCGCGCGGCGGCGGTACGGGCGAACCGGGTAGGCGCGGTGGCATCGTTCCATGGCGGCGGGCTGTACAAGGAGGGCAATCCGGCGAGCCCGCACAAGGTGCTGCCGCAGGTGAAGGCTCGGCTCTACTTCGGCCATGCGAGCGAGGACGGCAGCATGAGAGCCGAGGATATTACAAAGTTTGAGAAGGTGCTGAAGCATTGGGGCGGCAGGTTCGAGAGCGAGACCTATGCGGCAAGGCATGGATGGACGGTCGCGGACAACCCGGCCTACAACAAGCCTGAAGCAGAGCGGGCGTGGGTGAAGTTGACTGGGTTGTTCAAAGACACGCTGCAGGCCGCGATGGGTTGAGGGCTATGGCGGTTTTCGTAAAGCTATAGAGCGGGCCTTCAGCCCTTGTATCGTGGTGGATACCAGCCTGGGGCTATGCCCCAGGCTGGTATGGTGCGGGCCTTTGGCCCTTGACGGCTGTCCCCTCTACACCTTTGTGAAAACAGCTATAGAAGCAGATTCCTCCACTTCGCGCTGTGTGCTCCGGCCGGAATGACAACCGAAAAATTGTGCGGCTGGAAAAGGAAGGGGGCGTGGCTGGGATGGCCACGCCCCTTTGCTGGAAGTGCGATTAGAGTTTGTAGGCTTTTTTGACGAGGTTGACGGTGAGATCCTTGACGACCTCGAAGGCCTCGTCCTGGTCGAGGCGGTGTTGCGCGACGAGGTTGCCGAGGAAGGCGCAGTCGATGCGGCGGGCTACGTCGTGCCGCGAGGGGATGGAGAGGAAGGCGCGGGTGTCGTCGTTGAAGCCGACGGTGTTGTAGAAGCCGGCGGTCTCGGTGGCCGTCTCGCGGAAGCGCATCATGCCCTCGGGGGAGTCGTGGAACCACCACGGCGGACCGAGCCGAAGCACGGGATAGTGTCCGGCGAGGGGGGCGAGCTCGCGCGAGAAGGTGGACTCGTCGAGCGTGAAGAGGATGAAGGTGAATCCGGGTTCGTTGCCGTACTTCGAGAGCAGCGGACGCAGGTTGCGGACGTACTCGGTGGCTGAAGGAATGTCGGCACCTTTGTCACGGCCGAACTTCTCGTAGACGAGCTTGTTGTGGTTGCGGATGCTGCCGGGGTGAAGCTGCATGGTGAGGCCATCCTCAACGGACATGCCCGCCATCTCGGTGAGCATCTGCGCCTGGAAGATCTGCTGCTCTTCAGGCGTGGAGCGACCGGAGACGATGCGTTGATAGAGCGACTCGGCCGCTTGCGCGTCGAGGTCGGCGGTCATTGCGGTGAGGTGACCGTGATCGGTCGCGGTGGCACCCATGGACTTGAAGAAAGCACGGCGGTTGCGCAGAGCGTTGAGATACCCCTTGAAGGTGCCGACCTTCTCCCCAGTGATAGCGCCGAGTCTTTCGATGTTTTCGAGGAAGCCCGTGTATTCGGCATCTATGACGACGTCTGGGCGGAAGGTGGGCAGCACCCTTCCCTTCCAGCCAGACGCGCGGATGGCCTTGTGATAATCGAGCGTGTCGAGCGGGGAATCAGTGGTGGAGAGCACTTCGATGTTGAACTTCTCGAAGAGCGCACGTGGGCGGAACTCAGGAGTTTGCAGCTTCCGGGAGATGACGTCGTAGTACTCATCGGCGTTGCTGGTGCCGAGACGCTCGGTCAGTCCAAAGAGCGTGCTCAAGGAGTAGTCGAGCCAGAGCCGCGTGGGAGTGCCGCGGAAGAGGTAGTAGTTGCGGGCGAAGATGCGCCAGACCTCGCGCGGGTCGGCCTGCCGTTTGCCATCGTTTTGCGGGATGCCGAGCGATTCCAGTGAGACGCCCTGCGAATACAACATGCGGAAGATGTAGTGGTCAGGCTGAATGAACAAGGCTGCAGGATCGGGGAAGGCTTCGTCCTTCGCGAACCAGGCTGGATCTGTGTGGCCGTGCGGCGAGAGGATGGGGAGATCGCGAACAGTGTCGTAGAGTTTCGCTGCAACTGCACGAGCTGACGGTTCGACCGGAAATAACCGCATGGGATCAAGCATTCAAAACACCTCGATAGATACGACTAAAACAAGTTCATGGCAACGTCTTGCTGGAGGCTGAGTTGCAATTAGGTTCGACTCCGAACAAAACACGACCACAGCAGCGTATCAAAGTAATATGAAAGTGGTCGACCAATTCAATTCGCGCTTTGGAAACTAAATCGTTTTATGGGATACGAGCAGTTGGCGAATCAGGTTCCAACTTCCCGGAAGGATGCCACTGATTTACCGTAAACGGCATGAACTTTTTTCGTTTGACTGCGTTGGCGCTGTCGACCGTGACCGTTTTCTTGCCTGCTCAGACGGCGTTGAAGCTAATCCCTGTTCCCCGCGAGGTTCGAGCTGGGGAGACACAGAGTCTAAACCAGGGAATACAGATCAACTGCGCTGCGCCATGCCCGGCTGAAGACACCTTCGCCATCGACGATCTTAAGAGCGCCCTGACAGAACGCGGCATCGCGGTTAATGTGTCGTCGCCAGTCAACCTTCTTATAACCCGCTATGGCTCAGGAAATTCACGGGCGATTCTCGCGGATGCCATGGGCAAGAAGGGCGCTCCGGGACCGGCGGAGTTTCCAGCCGAGATGAAGGCCGAGGGGTACGCCATAGTCCCTGATGGGAAAGGGCTGGCGATTACGGCGTCGAGCGACGCAGGCATCTTTTACGCTTTGCAGACGGTTAAGCAGCTTGTCCTGGGTAATGGCTCAGCGGCGGTCCTAAGGACGGCCGCCATCCGCGACTGGCCTGCGATGCGCTACCGCGGCCTGAGCGACGACCTTTCGCGCGGGCCGGTGCCGACGTTCGAGTTTCAGAAGAAGCAGATTCGCGAGCTCGCGGCATACAAACTGAACGTCTACTCGCCCTATTTTGAGCACACGATGCAGTACACCGGGCACCCTCTGATGGCCCCTCCCGGAGGCACGATCACGCAGGAGCAGGCACGCGAGCTGGTGGCCTACGCCGCGAAGTTCCACATCACGATCATCCCGGAGCAGGAGGCCTTCGGACACCTGCACTATCTGCTGAACTGGGAGCAGTACTCGCCGATCGCCGAGACGCCGCACGGCCATGTGCTGGCCCCGGCGCAGCCCGAGGCGCAGAAGCTGACGCAGGACATGTTCACCGAGCTTGCGGCGGTCTACCCTGGGCCGTTCCTGCACCTGGGAGCGGACGAGACGGTCGAGCTGGGCAAGGGACAGACCAAGGCGCAGGTCGACGCTCAAGGGCTCGGGACGGTGTACCTGGGGTTTCTGGAGAAGATCGTTGCCGACCTGAGGCCGCTGAACCGCAAGCTGCTGTTCTGGGGTGATATCGCGTACAAGGAACCCGAGCTTCTGAAGCAGGTCCCGGACTCCTTCAAGAAGGCCACGATTGCAGTTCCTTGGGAGTACAACCCGCAGCCGAAGGGCTTCATGCGCTACATCAAGCCGTTTACCGACGCCGGCTTTGAGACATGGGTCGCGCCTGGCATCAACAACTGGTCGCGTGTCTACCCCAACTGGAACAACGCACTGGACAATATTCAGCAGTTCACGCTGGATGGACAGAAGCTGGGCTCGACCGGTCAGTTGAACACGATATGGAACGACGACGGCGAGGCGCTGGCCAACGCTAACTGGTACGGCATTCTCTTTGGCGCCGAGGCGGCGTGGCACCAGGGAGAGGCCTCTATTCCGGCGTTTCAGTCCAGCTTTGGCGAGATCTTCCACGGTGACACGACGGGAAAGATCAACCAGGCGCAGCAGGAGATGATGGCCGCGCACAAACTGCTGAAGGACTCTCCATACAAGGTGGACGCACAGGACCTGCTCTTTTGGCAGGACCCATGGAATGCGGACGGCCAGCGGATCGCCGCGCTGATCCGGCCGGTTCTTCCCGAGGTTCGCCGTCATGCGGAGCGCGCGCTGGTGTTGGTGGCAGAGGCACGGAATGCGAATCCCAATCTACGCGAGACGGACGCGCTCGACGTGCTGGAGCTGGGAGCGCGCCGGATGGACCTGATCGGGTTGAAGTTTCAGGTGGCCGACGAGATAGCGGCCAGCTACGCTCATGCGTTCGCGCTTCAGGGATCAAAGAATAAAGACGACCGGACAGAGGTCGCCCGCGAACTGAACCTGATCAACGGCGTCAACGGCAGGCTCCAGGATCTGCGGAACAACTACTCGCTTCTCCGCGATCTTTACGAACAGGCATGGCTGAAGAGCAACCGGCCGTATTTCCTGAGGAATAACCTGGAACGCTATGACTTCACGATCCAGATGTGGCTGGGCCGCATCGACCGTATGCGCGTGGTACAGCGGCAGTGGGCGAACTCGCAGACTGTGCCGCCGGCCGCGGAGGCCGGCATCCCAGCACCTGCGGTGAATTAGTCTGAGATAGAGTATTCTTTCCGTCCACCTATTCGGAGCAGTGGGACTACCAATTGATCTTTGCGCTTACCCTTACAATGACCGCAAGGCGGTTTGGATTTTTTCATCGATATGCATCAGACGCTTACAGCACGCCGTCTTCTTACCGGCTCGGAGACCATCGAGTTCCCCAGAATTAATATCGACGGAGATGGCGCCATCGCGAGCATCGAGCCTGGCGTTGCTCCTCGCACGGACGAAGCGACCCTGACCCCGACGTTCTTCGATATTCACACTCACGGCGGGGCAAACTACGACGTCATGGACGCCACACCCGAGGCCATTGACGGAGTCAATCGCTTTCACGGCAGCGCCGGGGTAGGACATTATCTGCCGACGACGGTTACGGCCCCGATTGAGAAGACGCTTCGGTCCCTGGACGGCATTGCATCTGCGATCGAATCTCCATACGACCGCCGGAGTGCACGACCGGTAGGGATTCATCTGGAAGGGCCCTTCATCTCACATATCAAACGAGGCGTCCACCCGCCTGCGTATATACAGGAGCCGGACATCGCATTGTTTGACCGCTTCCAGGAGGCGGCGCGGGGGCATATACGGTTGATCACCATCGCCCCCGAGGTTCCCGGAGCTATTGAGTTGATCCGGCATTGTTCCGCGAAGGGCGTGCGGGTAAGTCTTGGGCATACGAATGCGGTTGCCGCTGAGGCCCGCGCAGGTATCGAAGCCGGAGCACGCAGCGCGACGCACACCTATAACGCGATGCGCGCACTCGACCATCGCGAACCCGGCATTCTGGGGGAGGTCCTGGACTCCGATGCTCTGTTTGCAGAGCTCATCTGCGATGGTATCCACGTCGCTCCAGAACTGGTCCGTCTGTGGATGAAGGCCAAGGGGCCTCAACGAGCCATTCTGGTTACCGACAGCATGGCAGCAGCAGGCATGCCGGACGGCGACTATATGTTGGGCACCTTTGCGGTGAAGGTCTCCGAAGGCCGAGCGTTTGCCGCCGACGATCTCGCGCGCGGGAAGAAGACCTTGGCCGGAAGCGTGCTTACTCTGGGCCGCGCGGTGGAGAATCTGCAGCGCTTTACGGGAGTGCCGCTCGATATCGCAACAAAGTTGGCGTCGACGAATCCGGCAATGCTGCTTGGGCTCGAAGGTACGGTGGGTTCTGTAGCTCCTGGACAGCCCGCAAACTTCAACGTCTTCAATGCAGCAGGCAAACGGAAACAGACTCTGCTGTATGGAACTCCAGTAGCCTGACGCCTGCAAACCGTTTCATAGATGCAATTGTGTGCCGCGATGCAGGATGAGGCTTCGCCGCTATACACTCGCTAACATGCAAGCTGCTGTATCTGCATCACACCTACATACTTTCGACCTTGGCATCATCGTCGTCTATCTGGTCGGCATTACGTTGTTTGGTCTGCGATTTCGCGAAGGCAAGAACGCGGGCGCGCGTTCGCTGAAGAGCTACTTCCTGGCAGACCGCAGCGCTCCGTGGTGGGCGATTGCGCTTTCGATCGTCTCGGCGGAGACCAGCACACTGACGATCATCAGCATTCCCGGCGTCGCCTTCGCGGGCGACTTCGGTTTTCTGCAAGTCGTCATCGGCTATATGCTCGGCCGCGTGATGGTGGCAATGTTGTTCCTCCCGAAGTATTTTCAGGGTGAGATGCTGACGGCGTACCAGCTCATCGATCAGCGATTTGGCCGCACGTTGCATAAGGTGACGGCTGGACTGTTTCTGATCACGCGAGCGGCGGCGGAAGGGGTGCGCGTCTTTGCAGTTTCTATCGTCGTTGCAATCGCCATTGGCACGGGCGACACGCTTTCGATTGCGATCATCTCAGCCTTGACGCTGCTTTATACCTTTGAGGGCGGTATGGCGGCGGTCATCTGGACGGATGTCATCCAGATGCTTCTGTATATCGCGGGCACGGCGGTCGCAATTGCCACTCTGGGAACCCATGTTCCTGGAGGCTGGGGACACATCCACGCGGCTGCATCGGCTGCCGGTAAGCTGAACATCTTCAACTTTGCGCTCAACCTGACGCAAAACTATACCTTCTGGGCAGGCGTGCTGGGGGGTACCTTCCTGACGATGGCATCGCATGGAACGGACCAACTGATGGTGCAACGCCTGCTTGCAGCCAAGAACCTTAGCGAGTCGCGACTGGCGCTTCTCTCCTCCGGCGTGGTGATCTTTGTGCAGTTCACGCTCTTTCTTCTGATCGGCGCTGGGCTTTGGGTGTTTTACGGAAGCAATGTGAACATTGCTTCCGACAGGCTCTTCCCTTCCTTCATCGTCGGCGAGATGCCGGTAGGTATCGCCGGATTGTTAGTGGCCGCTATCCTTGCCGCCGCGATGTCAAACCTTTCCGCCGCGCTCAATTCGCTGTCGTCGACGACCGTGGTTGACTTTTACATGCACTGGAGACCGGAGGCGGATGAGCGCGAACGCATGATGATCTCGCGCTCATCGACGGTGGTGTGGGCGCTGGTGCTGTTTGCCATCGCTGTGTACAGCATTCAGGCGGGCGGCAAGGGACATGTTGTGGAGATTGGGCTCTCTATCGCTTCGGTCGCTTATGGCGCGCTGCTCGGCGTATTTCTGCTGGGGACCCTGACACGAAATGCGACGCAGGCCGGCGCAATCGTTGGGCTGGTGGTCGGCTTTGCTCTCAACGTGGCGCTATGGTTGCAGACAGCCCCGATTCACCTTGCCAACCTGCCGCTGGTTGGCGACATGACGCTGCCTCGCGTAGCGTGGACGTGGTACGTACTGATCGGAGCCGCTGTGACATTTATCGTTGGCTATATCGCAAGCATTTTGATGCCGAAGTCCAGGATGAAGGCTGCTGTGACAGTTGCAGTGGTTCTCGCGCTCCTGGTTCCGGCGGCACGCATGGCAGGCGCACAGACCGCTGCAAAGCCAGGTACGCGAGCCATCGCGTCGACACCTGATTTTACGCAGGTTTCGACACTGATCAACGAAGCCATTGCCGCGAAGAAGTTGCCTGGCGCGGTGGTTGAAATCGGCCATGACGGCAAGGTGGTCTTCCACGAAGCATATGGAAACCGCAAGATCGCCGGTGAAGTTAGCCCGGATGGAAGCACGGCCGCCGAACTCATGAGCGAGGACACGATCTTCGACATGGCTTCATTAACCAAGTGCCTGGCGACAGCGACGGCGATGATGCAGCTTTATGAAGAGGGCAAGTATCAGTTCGACGATCCCGTGGTGAAGTACCTGCCGGAGTTTGCCGCCAATGGCAAGGAAAAGGTGACGATCCGCGAGTTGTTGACGCACTACTCCGGGCTTGCGCCCGATGTTTCCTTGAAGGATTCATGGGGGCTGGCTGCTCCCGATAAGGCCGAGGGTGTGAAGCGCGCCATGGAGTCGACGCTCATCAATCCCCCTGGAACGAAGTTTGTCTACTCGGATATCAACTTCATCACGCTGGGTGTGCTGGTTGAAAAGTTCTCAGGACAGCAGGAGGATGTGTACGTGCAGGAGCACATCTTCAGGCCTCTGGGGATGACGCAAACTGGGTATCACCCTTTTGCAAAGGTCTGCGGTCCGTATGATGCCTCCGGCGCGGCGATCGAGTTGCCAAAGCCCTCGGAGCAACAGGGTCAGGGCGCCGCTTGCAAGGCTGGATCCTGGAGTTCGCGACTCATTGCAAGTTCAGCGCCCACAGCCCATGATGATGAGTCGAAGGACAATCCTGCTGAGAACCCCGACTACGACCATCTCCTTCGCGGCACCGTCCACGATCCCACGACGCGTCGCATGGGCGGAGTTGCAGGACACGCCGGACTCTTCTCCACCGGGCATGACGTCTCGCTTTATGCCAGCGCCCTGCTGGAGAAGCTGCTCTACAACAAGGGTCCCTTCCCCCTGAAGCAATCGACGCTGCAGCTGATGACGAAGCCTGAGCAACCTGCGACTGCCGAAGCCGGGGCGACGATCTTCACTCCCGATGGACAGACGACAAAAGGCGTTGCCACACGGGGCTTTGGATGGGACATCAACACGGCCTTCTCGCGTCCACGCGGCTCTATTTTCCCGATCGGAAGTTTCGGACATACCGGCTTTACCGGCACGACGCTGTGGATGGATCCGCAGTCGAATACCTACGTCGTTCTTCTTACCAACGCCGTTCATCCTCGTGGCGGTGGATCGGTCTCCGTACTTCGCGGGCAGGTTGCGACAGCCGCGGCGAGGGCGCTTCACCTGTACGGCTCGAGTAGCCCAACTCTCACAGGCATCGACGTTCTTGAATCCACGCACTACGCCGCGCTGGCGGAGGCTGCCAAGCGTCACAGCAATCACCTTCGTCTCGGTATTCTTACGAACCAGAGTGGGCTGGACGCCCACGGCCATAGAACGATCGACCTGCTTGCGACCGAGGCGACGAAGGCAGTGCCGGGGCTTGAGGTCAAGGCCATCTTCTCCCCGGAGCACGGTCTCTTTGGTACAAAGGACGAAGCAGGCATCTCGGGTGAGGTCGATCCTACAACGCATATCGCTGTCACCTCGCTGTATGGAGCCAAGCCCGAATCGCGCCACCCGACGCACGAGCAGTTGAAGGACCTGGACGCAGTGATTGTCGATCTGCAGGATGCGGGTGTGCGCTTTTACACGTATGAAGCCCAGACCGGCTACTTCGTCGAGGCTGCGTCCGCTGAGAAAAAGCAGGGGCACAACCTTGAGATCATCGTGCTGGATCGGCCGAACATCATTGGCGGTGTGCAGGTACAGGGTGCCGTCTCCGACCCGGACCGCGAGACCTACACCAACTACATGCAGATGCCCATCCGCCATGGCATGACCCTTGGTGAGCTTGCGCGTTACATCAACGGCGAGCGACGTGTTGTAAGCACTACATCGCCGAATGTACAGGTTCCTCTTGGCGCATTGGTGACCGTGGTCAAGATGGAGAACTGGCAGCGGGCGATGTACTACGACCAGACCGGCCTGCCATGGATCAATCCCAGCCCAAATCTTCGCAGCGTAAACGCCGCAACACTTTATCCGGGTGTCGAGCTGCTGCAATTTACCAATGTCTCCGTCGGCCGGGGAACGCCTATGCCGTTTGAAAACATTGCAGCTCCCTTCTTCGATGCGCCGGCCCTGGCCGCAGCCCTCAATGCGCGCAATATTCCCGGCGTCACATTCTCTGCATCCACCATCACGATAGAAGAAGATGCCAATCACTATCCGTACCACGGTCAAACGCTTCCCGCCGTACATCTCACGCTCACCAATCGCGACGTTCTCGACTCGCCCGCGCTCGGCATCGAGATGATCTGCGCCATACGACGGCTCTACCCCAAGCAGTTCAACCTCGATCGCGGAGATGTTTTGCTCCGCAGCGTCAACACGCTGCTCTCCATCAAAAATGGGGACGATCCGCGAAACATCGTGAAGTCATGGCAGACGGACCTCGACGAGTTCAAGCAGCGCCGTGCGAACTATCTGCTTTACTGACACAAAAGGCGTACACAATTCGCCACTCGGCCTGGCAGAAAATCAACACACTGGCCGCAGACGTGCGTCACAATAGAAGACCATCACCACCACGGAGGTGGCTGAATGCCTCGAATCAATTTTCAGCAGCAGCTTGTAGCACTGAAAGACAAACTTCTGGCCATGGCTGCGCTCTCGCAGCAGGCTCTGTCTCTTGCACTTGAGGCATACCTTACCGGCGACCAGGCGCTTTGCGAACACGTCAAAGTGATTGAGACGGCCATCAACGCAGCGGAGCGCGACGTCGACGAGATGGCATACGATCTTCTCGCCAAGGAGCAGCCAATGGCCATCGACCTGCGCTTCATCCTGTCGGTGATCAAGATCAACGGCGACCTGGAGCGGATCGGAGACCAGGCCTCGAACATTGCGCAGCGAACGCAGACGCTGGCGGGTGCTCCGCCGATCGAACTGCCGATCGACATTCCGGACATGGGCGAGAAGGTGGGAATCATGATCCGCAGCGCGATTCAGTCGCTGCTGGAGGCGGATGCCCGCCTGGCCGAAGATGTGCTGGCGATGGACGACGAGATCGACGAGATGAACAGGGTCGTGCAGGCAGAACTGGTCGAGGTGATGCAGCAGCAGCCGGAGATCAGCGCGCAGGCACTGAACGCCATCATCGTCTCGCGCAATCTCGAGCGCTCGGCCGATCACGCAACCAACATTGCCGAAGACGTGATCTTCTGGGTGCGCGGCTCGGACGTCCGGCACAAATTTTCCCTGACGCAGGCAGAGTAAGCTATTTCGCAGACAAGAGCTTCAGAGCCAGAGCGGCTACCTGCCTTCCCTGGATGGCGCTTCCCTCGGCGTTGAAGTGCACATCGTCGGCATGGAGGTTCTGGTGCGGCAGCATCAGTGCGTGCAGATCGTCGATTGCGATGTTCTGCGTCGCGACGAACTCTCCGGCGATCTCGTTTCGCAAGTCGATGCGCGCGTTGGTTGCGCCGTCCTGCTTGTCCTTCCTCACTGGGGTGATGGTGGCCCAGATCAAGCGGGCGGATGGCGCTCCGGCGTGCACAGCGGACAGAAGCTCCGGGAAGTAGCGCTTGTACTCGTCTTCGGTGTATCCCCAGCCATGCATCCCGTTGTTGAAGTGAACGACGTCGAACCGGACATCGATCATCTTGAAGTATTCGGCGAGCTGCAGCGTAAGGCGTTCGTCTCCAACAGAGGCAGAGGTGGCGAAGTAGTAGCAATTTGCTTTGTCGGCGAGATCGCTGGCGACGGCCATGTAATAGGCACGCGTAATGGAATCGCCTACGAGCAGCACATTGGGCAGGGAGGGATTGGGGGCTTGGGGCCGGTCGGTATAAGTCCATTCAATCTTTTCAGTTACACTTCTTCGTTTCTCAGCCGCACTGGCGGAGATGACCAAAAGCGCCATAAAGACTGCCAACAGAACCCTTTTCAAGCCACTCGCTCCCTTTTGATTACGCCAGTATCACGCAGACTTCTCTTGACTCTCACCCACGGCGCGATTAGCCTTTAGACATGGCGAAGAACAACAATATGACCATGACCTGTTGCGCGTGTTGTCGCGGCCGGGTGGCTGTTGTTCTCTTTGCCTGACTTCTTCCTGTAACCCACTGAAGAATATGCAAAGCAGCATACACCCACTCCATCTTACGAGTGGGTTTTCTATTCTTCACACCAAAATTCAAAGGGAGTTTCACCAATGTCGACCGCGCCATCAGCACCAGTGAAAGAGACCAAGGCCCAGAAGAGTGAGCGCCTGAAGCGGGAGAAGAACCCGTGGGAGGCGTGGGATGAGGTTCGCCAGTTTGCGCGCGACGGACGCGATTCGATCCCAGCCGACTGGATGATGTACTTCCGCTGGTGGGGCGTCTACACCCAGGGAGACGGCCTCGGTGTAACCGGCGGCACCGCCGGCGAGGGCAAATCCACGGAATATTTTATGATGCGCATCGCGCTGCCGAATGGCATTCTCACCAGCGCACAGCTCCGCGTCGTCGCCAACCTGACAAAGAAATATGCACGCAACCTCGCCGACATCACGACGCGCCAGAACATCCAGCTTCACTGGCTGACGATCGGCGGCCTGGTCGAGGTCGTGGATGCGCTGGAGGCCGTGGGGCTCAGCTCCAAGGGAGCCTGTGGCGACGTTGTGCGTAACGTCACGGGCTGCCCGCTTGCCGGTCTTGACGGCCACGAGCTGATCGACGCGAGCCCGCTTGCCATCGAGGTCGCACGCACGCTCAACGCGAATACGGCGTTCTACAATCTTCCGCGCAAGTTCAAGTTCACTGTCTCGGGCTGCCCGCTGTGGTGCTCGTTCCCGGAGATCAACGACGCTTCGCTGACCGCGATCAAGCGCACGGTCAACGGCGTTGAGGAGATCGGCTACACGCTCCGCGTCGGCGGCGGCCTTTCGACGGAGCCGCACATCGCGGTGCGTATTCCCGCCTTCGTGCGCCAGGACCAGGCCATTGCGGTGGCCACGGCCACGGCTGAGATCTTCCGCGACACCGAGGTCCTGCGCGAGAACCGCAGCCGCGCCCGCATCAAGTACCTCTTCATGCGCTTCGGCTGGACCGCGGAGTCGTTCCTTGAGGCGCTGGAGGCGAGGCTTGGCTATAAGCTCGATCCGAGCCCGGTCACGGCAGACAATGTACCGGCGGACATCTATCGCGACCATATCGGCATCACGTCGCAGCGCCAGCCTGGCCTTTCGGCTGTGGGTGCTTCGGTGCTCAACGGACGCCTCTCCGGCGATCAACTGCTCAAGCTCGCCGAACTCGCTGAGAAGTACGGTGACGGAAGCCTGCGCGCAACGATTGGGCAGAACATCCTCATCGTCAACGTGCCCGACCGCGAGACAGCGGCTCTGGTCATCGAACTCAACACACTGGGACTGAACGTCGATGTATCGCCCTTCTGGCGCGGAGCCATCGCCTGCACGGGAACCGAGTTCTGCAAACTGGCGATCGCGGAGACCAAGGGCTTCAACAAGTGGCTTGTCTCGGAGCTTGAGGACCGCCTGCCGGGATTCGACCAGCAGATTCGCCTGCACGTTACGGGTTGCACCAACTCCTGCGGCCAGCACTGGATCGCCGACATCGGCCTCGAGGGCAAGAAGATCAAGAAGGACGGCGAGATGGTTGACGCCTTCTTCTTCTGCGTGGGCGGATCGGTCGGCAAGTATGCGAGGACGGCGCGCCAGCTTGGGTATCGTGCCGCAGCCACGGATGTGCCCGCAGCGATCGAGCGGCTGCTGAACGGCTACCTTGCCGCACGCACTGCGGGCGAGGACCTGCGGTCGTACTTCGACCGCACAGACGACGTCACGCTCCGCGCGCAGCTTGCAGGAGAGGTGATCGAGGCTGTCGAGCGGGATGCTCCTCCGGTAGGCGCGGGCCGCCTGGCTCCTGCTGAATAACGTGAGGAGTAGCCTAATCGCATGTCACTGTTCCCGATCTTCCTGAAGTTGACCGGACGGCGATGCGTTGTCATCGGCGCGGGGCATCTTGCCGAGTCGAAGATCGAATCGCTGCGCACAGCCGATGCCACAGTGACTGTCATCGCTCCGGCGGCCAGCGAGAGGATCGCCGTGCAGGCGGCCGCGGGCGAGATACAGTTCCACCAGCGAACGTATCAACCTGGCGATCTGGCGGGAGCCTTCCTGGTCGTCGCCGCGACGAACGATCCTGCGGTCAACCGGGCAGTCTTTGCGGAGGCAACAGCGACCGGCGTGCTGTGCAATGCCGTCGACGATCCGCCGTTCTGCGACTTCTACTTCCCTTCCGTCGTCCGGCGTGGCGAGCTTCAGGTTGCCGTCTCGACGGCCGGAAACTCGCCTGCGTTGGCGCAGCAGCTTCGCAAGGAGTTGAACGAGCAGCTTCCGCTCGATCTTGGGAACTGGCTGGCAGAGCTCGGACAGCTTCGCCGCGAGGTTGTGGCCGCTGAGCCGCTGAATGAGTCTCGCCGGTTACTGCTGCATGAGTTGGCACAACGGCAGGTCTGCGGCTACGACCAGTGTCCCTCGCGGCTGCTGGCGCGTGAGCATGCGCTCACGAATCCTATCCCGGCGGAGAAGGCGTGATCTCCATCCCAGACGCAGAATCCGGCAACGTTTACCTGGTCGGCGCTGGCCCAGGAGACCCGGCTTTGCTTACGCTGAGGGCCGCTCATCTGCTTAAGACTGTCGATGTGATCCTTCCTGATGATCTGGTATCGGACGAGATCCTTGGCCTCGCAAGCCCTACGGCTAACATCATTCCTGTCGGCAAGCGTTGCGGCCAGCCACGAATTACGCAGGCAGGCATCCATGAACTGATGCTCGAACACGCGCGGGCTGGAAGCTCGGTTGTGCGGCTCAAGTCGGGCGACCCACTGATCTTTGGCCGCGCAAGCGAAGAGATTGCCTTCCTCCGCGAGCATTCGATTCCGTTTGAGATTGTCCCTGGAATTACGGCAGCATTTGCAGTCGCCGCCTCGCTAGAAGCTCCACTGACAGACCGCGCGCGGGCATCAAAGCTCATACTGGCTACGGCCCACCATGCGGCGGGTAAGGTGTCGTTGACGCCAAGCTGGTCCGGAGCGTTCCCAAACGAAGCCACGCTGGTGATCTACATGCCGGGCCGCGACTTCGAGACGCTGGCAGCCGACCTGATCGCCTCAGGAATCTCCCCTGCGACACCATGCACGGCGGTGTCTGGCGCTTCAACGCCAGATGAGCATGTTCATGTAGCTACGCTCGGTACCCTCTCCAGCGCCGACGTCGGGCCTGCACCAGTGATTCTGATGGTTGGGCCGGAGATCCATCGATCCAAAGCACAGACGCACTGATGAACCGCAGGAGGCTAATCGTCGTTCGCTAGGAGACGGGGCTAACGGTAAACTTAGCAGTATGAGACTTTGCCGCTTTTTCCTGATGGTTTTGCTCGCAATTACCCAGATTGCCTTTTTGCCGTCCCGGTCCGTCGCACAACAAGCACATGTACCGGCCACATCCATCCCTGAGGCCAGCCTTGTCCAGCCAGCCGACCTCCTTGCAACGCTTCAGTCGGATTCGCCCAAGCCAATCATGCTGCACGTCGGCTCGGCCGTCATGTTTGCCACAGCGCATATTCCTGGTTCCGAGTACGTCGGTCCCGGAAGGCAACAGACCGGTCTCGACGCCTTGAAGACCCGTGTCGCCTCTCTTCCCAAGGACACGGCCATCGTCCTCTATTGCGGTTGTTGCCCGTGGGGCCGCTGCCCAAATATCGCGCCCGCATACAACCTCCTGCACGATGCGGGATATACCAATCTCAAGGTGCTTTACCTTGCCGACAACTTCGGCACCGACTGGGTTGACAAAGGCTACCCAGTTGCAAAGGGACGTCAATGATGCGAGCACTTTTCCAGCTCGCGATTGCTGCTGCTCTCGCGTCTTCCTCATTTGCCCCGGCCGAAGCCGCAACTGCAACGAATGCCCCGAAGGCGGCAACAATCCACGTCGCCCCGGAGTTCACCCGCAGAGGAATCGACGGTAAACCTGTAAATCTCGGCAGCTATCGCGGCAAGGTTGTGCTGTTGAACTTCTGGGCGACGTGGTGCGGTCCGTGTATCACCGAGATACCGAAGTTTGCCTCTTGGCAAACAAAGTACGGCCCGCAGGGCTTCCAGGTTGTCGGCGTTTCGATGGACGACGATTCGGCCCCCGTCCAGAAGGCCTCACGCAAGCTGGGGATTACATACCCGGTTGTGATGGGCGATGAGCATTTGAGCGAACTTTACGGCGGGGTGCTCGGGCTTCCAGTCAGCTATCTCATCGGCACGAATGGCAAGGTGGTCGCACGATACCAGGGCGAAGTAAGTCTCCCCGAAATAGAAAAGCAGATCGTCCATCTCCTGACGTCGAGAAAGCCCCAGTGAGAACGGGCCTCAGGAGAGGCTCTTCTGCTGTGCGGGGACGGCTTCTTCTGATTTCGTCCAGTCTTCCCCGCGCGCTTCTCGTCCGAGGCCGGTGACGAGAGCAATGGCGATGGCCCCCACGACTACGGTCCATGACATCACTGTGGTTAGGACGCCTCCCGAATAGCGCTGCGCAAATGCCGCCTGGAAGACTCCATTCCTTGACGAAACGAGATTGCCTAGCTGGTAAGCGAAGCCCGGGAAGACCGCACGAACCGGCCCCGGGGAGAGTTCGTTCAAATGAGCGGGGATAATCCCGAACGCGCCCTGCACGGCGAACTGCATCAGGAAGCCACCCAGCGCGAGCATGGGAATAGTGTGCGACCATGCCCATAGCGGAATCATTGGAATCGCCGAGAGCGCCGCGATGATGATCATGCGCTTGCGCCCGAATCTCTCCGACAGCGCGCCGCTGATGATGCCTCCAAGCAGGGCGCCAACATTGCTGATGACGACGATCAGCCCTACGTGGCTCGGGGAAAGGCCGTGGTCCTTTTCAAGCAGTGTGGGGTAGAGATCCTGGGTTCCGTGGCTGAAGGAGTTGAAGGCGGTCATCAGCAGCACGAGAAAGAGGAAGGTTGGCAGGTAGGTGAGGAATGGCTTGAAGTCGATGCCCTTCTTCGCCGCTCCTTCTGCCCGCCTCCGCTGCTCAGCCTCGAGCCAGACCGGCGATTCCTCGACCTTGAACTGCATGTAGAAGGCGAGGAGCGCGGGAAGGGCTCCGATCATGAACATGACGCGCCATCCGGTGAACATGCCGGTGCCATGCAGATGCGGAAAGACCAGGCCGTAGAGGGCGGCCGCAAGCAGGTTGCCGACGACGTATCCCTCCTGCAGGATGCCTGAGAAGACGCCTCGGCCACTGGCGGGGAGCGACTCGAGGGCAAGCGCCGCGCCGACTCCCCATTCACCGCCCATCGCAATTCCAAACAGGGCGCGGGAGACCATGAAGATTGTCAGCGTTGGAGCGAACGCCGAGGCCAGCTCAAAGACCGAGAACGCGATGATATTGATGATCAGCGTGGGTCGGCGGCCATACCGCTCTGCCAGCAGGCCGAAGATCAGCGCTCCGACCGGCCGCATGACGAGAGTGAAAAAGATTGCCTCGGCGATCTCCTTGATCCCAACGTGGAATTCTGCCGCGATAGCCTTGAGGCAGACGGTGAGGAGGAAGAAATCGAAAGCGTCGAGTGTCCAACCGAGGAAACAGGCGGCGAAGGTGCTCCGCTGCGCCGGGCTCAGGCGCTTGAGTTCACTAAAGAAAGCCATATCGCGAGATGCTAGCACTCCTAGGCTACGATTGGCTGCGCCCTTCTGCTCATGTAACACAGCTAATCAATGTTGAATTTTGTTGACTTCTGCCTCTTCGCAAGCGTCTTTCGATCTAGTAGCATCGTCCTACATTTCCCAACATCCGATGTTTATTTCATGTGCCGCACCACTCACGAAAGAGGAAACTACTATGCACAAACGGTTTGCACTGGCCCTTACCCTCGCAGCGGCTTCGCTTGCAGGGACCAGCGCTTATGCTCAATCCACCTGGACTATCGACCCCAACCATTCGAGCATCAACTTCGAGGTCCGGCACCTTGGAGTCTCAAATGTGCATGGTTCGCTCACTGGCGTAAAGGGCACTGTTGCTTATGACGAGAAGGACATCACCAAATCGAAGGTAGATGCTACAGCCGATACGACGACGATCAACACCAATGTCGAACGGCGAGATCAGGACTTGAAATCGCCGAAGTATTTCGACGTGCAGAAATATCCTCAGCTTAGCTTCAAATCGACGAGCATCTCAAACGCTGGCGGCAAGCTGACGATGACAGGGGATCTCACGCTGAATGGGGTGACGAAGAGCATCACGCTTGATGTCGATGGCCCCGCGCCACCGCAAACCGACAAGCAGGGCAAGACTCGCAGCGGCTTCTCCGCTACAGGCAAGTTGAAACGGAGCGACTACAGCTTCGGATCGGGAACTCCCAATGCTGTGATCGGAGACGACATAAAGTTTTCGATCGACGTGGAGATCGACAAACAGTAGGTACTGCGGCCGCAAGCAATAAAGAAAGGAGCCCACACGGGCTCCTTTCTTATACACCGATTGAGTGCCTTTACATCTTGGCTCGAAGCGGCTGTGTCGGCTCGGTCTGATGCAACAGAGCAGCTTCCGCTTCGGTGGTGTATTTCTTTAGCAGCTCATGATGAAGACAGTAGAGGGCAAGCTCCAGGCGGTCCGATACGCCCAGTTTGTCGTAGACCTTGCGCAGATAGTTTTTGATGACCTGCTCGGTCGTTCCAATCTGGTAGGCGATCTCTTTATTCCGCATACCGCGAGTGATGCAACCGATAATGGCAAGTTCTTTTTTAGAGAGCTTGGGCTGAACCTTGGGGTTGGTCAGGGTCGTTGCCTGGGAGCGATAGGCTTCGATGACCCAGTTGATGGACTGATTGTCGATCCAGGTTTCGCCTTCGGCAATCTTACGGACGCACTTGACGAGAAGATCGGGCGAGATGGAACGCGGCACGACACCTCGCACACCCCGCCGGTAGAGCTCGACGGTGTTGGTCTCGTCCGACTCCATGACCTGCACGATGAGCTTGGCGTCAGGGGCCTGCCGTACCAACTCAGGGATCGCATCGATGGTGCCGGCGACCAACTGTCCTTCAAGGACGACGACATCGGTGGGATAACGGGCAAGTGCCGCCTGGAGGTTACCAAGGGTTTCGACCTGGGCAACGACGCGGATGTCGTCTTCCAGAGCAAATACCTTGCGCATGCCTACACGGTAGATGGCCTGAGAGTCTGCCAAAATGACTCGAATCGCGGGGGAGTTGCTGTCTTCCTCGTGGTTCTCTTCAGGTTCCCGAGAGTGATCAAAATGAACAACCGTCATAGTTCAAGCCTTTAGAAAATATTCATCAATCACTGCCGCCGCTTTCTTTTCTCCATCCTGCTGATAGTGGCGGACCACGCGGCCTATACAGTGAATCGTTACGTCTGTTTCGGATCCCATAATTGCTGAGGGCATAGCGATCGTAAATTCGATTCTGCTATCAATCTCAGGTAGCCGGTCACTTACAAAAAGCAACCCATTGGCCGAGATATTCTCCGTTACCGCATGCAGTTCCCCTTGTTGAGTCTGTATCTGCAAAGGTAACTTCATAGGAAAACGCACGGCGGTACGAACTGGATTTTCACCCTTTGTCTTCGGCGACTGGCCCACAACTTCTCCCTTTTGCCTCATAGAAGCACGTCCGGCGGGGATGTTTATCAACTGACACACAGGAGTCTACCGCAGAAGTAACCACTCGCTAAAGAGAATTCCTTCTGAAATAGACCGCAGGAAGAAACTTCGGGAGAAAACGCTGCCCGAGCCAGGTGCGACCAGCTTCCATATTTTCGATAGCTCCATTGCGAAAACCAGCGATTTCCGCCATACTTAGGTGTTGGGTTCTGTGCGATCTCCGGTTCGCTTCATCGGTGCGTCGCCTGAGTAACGCCACCCAAACTAACGTTCTGAGAGGCTTTTCCTGTGTTGATGATTCGTCTGGCGCGCGTAGGAGCGCGCAAGCAGCCCCACTACCGCATTGTTGTTATTGAGAAAGATCGCGCCCGTAACGGACGCTCGGTTGAGGTGGTTGGCACCTATAACCCACGCACCAATCCTGCGAGCGTCGAGCTCAAGCGCGACCGCATCGACTACTGGACCAGCAAAGGCGCCCAGCTCTCTGACCGAGTCGAAAAGCTGCTGGCCGGCAGCACACCGGCTGCCGCGTAAGTTACTTCAGATGCCTACTTTGGGAACATTCGATAGTTCCCAAAGATTTGGTGTTACCGCAGGTTCTCCATATTGCATCTGCGGTTTCGTCACGTAAACTTCTGGTATTGCGATTCTCTGACCTGAGGCTCTGCAAGGCAAATTTTTGCAAGGTTTCAGGTCATAGACTAGTCGGCTAAGCTCGTTTTTTTTGGCACATCCTGAAAGATCTCGCAATAGACGAGGCGAAAGGTCTGAGCAGAAGCCCGCATTGTGAACCCAGGAGGTGTGAAAAATGTCTCAGGCTACGAATATGCCGGGGGAAGACGACGGAAGCTTACAGAATATGACCAGCCTTGTGATAGAGATCGCCAAGGCACTGGTTGATTCCCCTGAGAACGTTTCCGTAGAGGCCTTTCGCGACGGCGAAGCAACAGTTCTCAGGTTGCGGGTAGCGCCAGGCGATATTGGCAAAGTCATAGGCAAACAGGGTCGAACCGCCCGCTCTCTTCGTACGATTCTGGCAGCGGCGAGCATGAAGGTCCGGCATCGTTTTGCGCTCGACATCGTCGAGGATGATTCGACACACAATGCTTAAGGTGTTCCCTGAACCCGAACACCTACGAATTTGAATAGACTGAGCTTATGCCCACCCCCGCTCCGTCGCTGACCGTGCTGGCTCATCTTCTCCGTCCACAAGGACGCAAAGGAGAGTTGCTGGCCGAACTACTGACAGACTTTCCGGAGCGGTTTACCGCGCGCGATGACCTTTACCTTGTCCCTCCTGGATTTGAGGGAGAGTTGAGCACGGCGAAGAAGGTCAGGGTTGTCTCCTCGTGGGAGCCGGTTGGCAGGAATAAAGGCCGCATCGTCTTGCAGTTTGATGGGGTTGAAAGCATCACGGATGCCGAATCCCTGGCTGGATTCGATGTGGTTATTCCTGAAGAAGAGCGGGTGGCACTGCCTGAAGGCTCCGCTTATGTGAGCGATCTGATTGGATGTGCGGTCTTCAACCGTGAGATACCGATCGGCGAGGTTACCGGGGTGGACTTCCCCGCTTCATCGGACGGCGCGAAGCTGGACGACGTTCCGTCGCTGATCGAGGTTCGCTCTCCTGATGGCGCTGAGATTCTTATCCCCTTCGTGAGGGCGTTTCTGGAGTCGTTCGATCTGCATGAACGAAGGATTGTCTTCCGTCTGCCTGAGGGGTTGGTGGATGTAAATCGCTAACGGCCAAACCGGTAGGCAAAGCCAATGGAGACGATGGGATAAATCGGATAGCTCTCCAGATCGTTATTGAGCTTTTTGATCTCTTCCTGAAGGCTGGTCTGCGCCTCCTGGTTCTTCGCAAAAGTGAAGCATCCTTCATTGGTACATGCAGTGCCGTTGAGGGTCACGTCGATCTTTGCCGCTCCCGTATAGGCAGCTCCAAACTCCAGAGGTATGGAGAAGCGGCTCTCGCGCTTGCCAAGAAGATTGAATCCAACTGTGATCATTGGCGCCATATGGTGCGGGAAGATGACCGTTGCATTGCCGTTCAACGGGTCATCGACGCTGTTGATAAACCCCTGGCTACCCAGCTCAAAGTAGTTTCCCGCAGGAACACTCGAGATCGCCGTCAGGTTGTTCTTGTAATAGAGCACACCAGGGCTGACACGAAAACTGTGGTGCGTTGGATACCAATCAAGGCTCAGACCACCGGAACGAAGGTTCAAGCGCGAGTCGTAGTCCACACCATCGATGTTGAAGAGGTAGTCGAACGAAAAGAAATTTCCCTGCCCTCGCAGGCCGAAACTATGGGAGAGTGGCGTTGCCACCTCGATCCCTGCGCCAAGGGTATTCGCATGGGCCGTAATCGTAACCGACGAGAATGGACCACCCCGAGACGATCGAGGCTGCGTTACGGCGCTGGGCCTTGAAGAATGCCAATACGTCGAGGTCGTTACTCCTTCTTCCGGTCCGGCGGTAGAATCGGAGACTGACACAGTAACCAATGACTGACGGGCTATTTGCGATTGACCGGAGGCCTGCAATGCAAGCCCGCACTGCGCAGCAAGCAGTATCCCCGAGAAGACGAGTTTTGTCCTCAAAATCAATACCATTTGCCCTGGGCTTTTAGGGGATTCCTTACGATCTCTTACAGGTTAAAACATTGGACGGCTAAATTCATTCTGCAGCGTCAACTTTCAGTGATATTCCACCTGCAACTTCCCGTGTATTTATTACAGACGGATGTAGAAACCAATTTTCATGCGATTTGACATCATTACGATCTTTCCGGATTTCTTCAGAAGCAACTTTGAGTTCGGCATTTTGAGCCGCGCCAGAGCGACGGGGCTGGTCGACATTGCTACGCACGATCTGCGCAGCTTCACCAGCGATCGGCACCGCACGGTGGACGACAGGCCATTTGGCGGCGGCGAGGGAATGGTTCTGAAGCCTCAGCCAATCTTCGATGCCGCCGCAGCACTGAACATCGCGCCGAAGACAGTTCGCGATCGAGCAAAGGAGACCGTGATTCTGCTGTCAGCACAGGGGCGTCCCTTTACGCAGGCAACGGCGCATGGGTTATCCGGCGTGGAACGGGTCGTGATGATTTGCGGGCGATATGAAGGCGTGGACGAGCGTGTCAACCAGCTATTGTGCGATCGCGAGATTTCGATCGGTGATTATGTTCTCTCAGGAGGCGAACTGGCGGCAGCGGTCATTGTGGATGCCGTCGTGCGCCTGCTGCCTGGAGCGCTGGGGCATCCGGACTCGTCACGGTTTGAGAGCTTTGGAGCGGAGGACACTGCGCTGGAGCCAGATACAGGCGACGGACCTCCTCGAACGACACATGGAGCCGGAGGAATACTTGATTACCCCCATTACACACGGCCAGCGGAGTTTCTGGGAGCGGAGGTGCCGGAAGTTCTTCAAGGAGGAAACCACGATGCCATCCGATTGTGGAGGAGACGCATGGCACTGCGGAAAACGCTTGAAAACAGGCCGGATCTTATCGAGAAAGCGGCATTGACGAAAGCGGATCGCAGCTTGCTGAATGAGATTGCCGCCGAAATAGACGCGAAGCGCGGAGAAGCACCCTGAACATCAACACTTCTCTGCCCTAAATGCCTGATTTGGTGTAAACTGAAGACTCGAGTCCATATACAGGAAAGTAGTCATGTCAATCCATCCCATCATGCAGAAACTGGCCGCGAAACTTGAGCGGACCGACCTTCCAAACTTCGCTCCCGGCGACACCGTTCGCGTTCAGGTCAAGATTCGCGAGGGCGAGAAAGAGCGCCTGCAGGCGTTCGAGGGCATGGTCATTGCATGCCGCAAGGGACCTGAGGGAACCTTTACCGTGCGCAAGATGAGCTTCGGCCAGGGCGTCGAGCGCATCTTCCCGTACAACTCCAAGGTTGTCGACAAGGTCGAGAAGGTTCGTTCGTACGAGGTTCGCCGTTCGAAGCTCTTCTATCTGCGCGGTCTGCGCGGCAAGGCGGCCCGTCTGCGCGAAGTCGAGCGCGCCAGCTAGTTTAGTCCATCATTTTCACAGAAACCACGGCCCACAAGCCGTGGTTTCTTTTTGTGCGGAAGGTTATAAACTTTTCGCAGAAGGTATGGCTTCATCGACTCCTATACGCCTCAAAAAGACTGTCGCGGCCTCGACGGCGAAGCAGCGAATGCTGAAACAGCTTGTCTGTAGCGACGCGCCTGAGCAGGCTCTGCGTTATTGCGGCTTCCGCGTGATTGCAGGCGTGGATGAGGTTGGGCGAGGCGCCCTGTTCGGCCCGGTAGTCGCTGCCGCCGTGATCCTTCCGGCACGGACAGCAGGCCTGGCCAAGGCAGGCTTGAAGGACTCCAAGCAGCTATTGCGAAAAGACCGTGAGCGGCTGGACCGCCGGATACGCCGCGTTGCGCTCGCGGTGAGCGTGGCCGAGGTGGATGCGGAGACGATCGACCGTGTGAACATCTATCAGGCAAGCCGTCTTGCCATGCTCCAGGCGGTAATGGGGCTTTCCATAGAACCGGATCACCTGCTGATCGACGCCATGCGCATCGACCACCCCTGCCGGCAGACGAAGCTGATCTATGGCGACTCGCTGAGCCTGTCGATCGCAGCGGCTTCTGTAATCGCCAAGGTGCATCGAGATGCCCTGCTGCGCGAGCTAGACGCAAAGCACCCGGGGTATGGACTGGCTTCGCACAAGGGCTACGCCACTCCAGAACACCGGCGGGCGCTGGTCGAACAAGGCCCGACGGCGCTGCACCGAAAGACCTTTGCTCCGGTAAAGGCAGTTGATCGCGATGCCTTGGTTGAAGACATGGTCTCCGGAGAGCTATTCGGGCCAGAAGAAGGTGCGGATTGGCTCAGCGACTGATGTGCGTGGTGGCGCATCCGGACGACGAGTGCTTTGCCTTTGGCGGCGCGCTGGCATTGGCAGTAGATCGCGGGGTTGAGACCTACGTCATCTGTATGACCGATGGTCAGGCGGCCAAGAACCGCGGCTCGGCTGCCTCAGGGGTCGACCTGGGCAGAATGCGTCGCGATGAGTTTGCAGCATCGTGCAAGGTGCTTGGCGTCACCCGGCATGAGCTAATGGGGTATCGCGATGGCGAATTGACCGAGGTCCCGATCAAGGAGGCTGCGGGCCTCCTGGTTGAGAGGATGCGGGAATTTCACCCGGACGTTGTGCTTACTTTCGGTAGCGACGGAGGAGCCAACAAGCATTCCGACCATATGATGGTGTCTATGTGGACGACGGCCGCATTTCACTGGTCTGGGCAGGCAAAATACTTTGCAGGCTCCGGAGACGTCTTTCAACCAAAGCGGCTGTACTACCAGACAACAAAGTTCTTTATTCCAAACCGGCAACCTCCCCTGCCACTGCCATGGACGGTTACGCTCGATATCCGCTCGGTCGAGGAGCGGAAGTTTGAGGCGTTTCGGAGACATGTATCACAGGCTCCGTTGATGGAGCAGACACGGGAGTACTTTCGGAAGTATGGCGCTGAAGAGCATTACACGCTGGTTGCCACGGACAATCCTCAGCCGGCACGACAATCCTCAGATCTCTTCGATGGACTCTGAAGCTAAGCCGCATGATCCGGTCGAGCCGGAGGGAGTTGTGGATACCACTCGAGCTGAGCTTGTGGACCCGCTCCAAGCCGTCAAAGATGCCGACGAGCCGATCGCGCTCTTTCAGGCATGGATGACTGAAGCGACGGCAAGCGAGATCAACGATCCAAATGCCGCTGCACTGGCCACAGCAAACTGGGATGCCGCCCCCAGTGTGCGTATGGTGCTAGTGAAGCAGGTTGATGAGAGGGGGTTCTGCTTCTACACCAATTCAGAGAGCAGAAAGGGACGGGAGCTCGCTGCAAATCCTCACGCAGCGCTTTGCTTCCACTGGAAGAGCCTGGAGCGGCAGGTGCGGGTGGAAGGCCCCGTGATGGAGCTCCCCGCGTCCGATGCCGATGCGTACTTTCACAGCCGCTCACGAGGCAGTCAGTTGGGGGCATCGGTGTCCCGGCAGAGCAGGCACCTTGAAAGCCGCGAAGAGCTGGAGCATCTGGTTGCAGATTCGGCAGAGAAATATCCAGGAGAGGTGCCGAGGCCGAAGTGGTGGAAGGGATATGCAATCCGGCCTGAAAGGGTGGAGTTCTGGCTGGCAGGCGACGACCGGCTGCACAATCGGTACGTATTTGTACGAAAAATCGGTGGGTGGAGCAAGGAACTATTGTTTCCATGAGCCAGTGGTCCGTCCAAATTGATATAGTTCGCAGTGCAGCGAAATAGTCGTTAGGGAGACGGGAATGGCATTGGACATATTTGGGCGACGAGAGTTTCTGCGGGCGGCGGGTTCCGCGGGGTTGATGGCGGGGGTTCCCGCGCTGGCTGAGATGAGCGCGATCGATCCGGCACGCGTGGTGCATGAGGTCGCTGAGCCGGAACAGGATGCAGAAGCTAAGCCGCAGTACTCGATCAAATTCGCAGTCTGCGGGATGAGCCATGACCATATCTACGGCATGGTGGGCGCGATTCAACGTGGGGGCGGTGTTCTGGTAGCGGCTTATGGCGCGGAGCCGGACAAGCTGGCCGCGTTCACCAAGCGGTTCCCCGGCGTGAAGATGGTGAAGTCCGAGGACGAGATTCTGAACGATCCTTCCATCCAGCTTGTGCTGAGTTCGACCATTCCCGACCAGCGTGCGCCGTTGGGCATTCGCGCAATGAAGAAAGGCAAGGATTACCTGAGCGATAAGCCAGGCGCAACGTCGCTGGCACAGATTGATGAGATTCGAAAGACCATCTCCGAGACAAAACGGATTTATGCAATTCTCTATAGCGAGCGGTTTGAGGTAAAAGCTGCAATCAAGGCAGGCGATCTGGTGAAGGCAGGTGCGATTGGCCGCGTCATCCAAACGATCAACATAGCTCCGCATCAGATTGTGCAGCACGGCGTGGACCCTTATGCCGGTGGCGCAGGCGGCAGGCCCGAGTGGTTCTGGGATGCGGCGCGATATGGTGGCATTCTGACCGACATCGGGTCACACCAGGTGGATCAGTTCCTGTATTACACGGGTTCGACACAGGCTGAGATCGTGGCGTCGCAGGTGGCGAATGTGAACCACCCGCAGCGGCCGAAGTTCCAGGACTTCGGAGACATGATGCTGCGCGGCGATCGCGGATTCGGTTACGTGCGGCTGGACTGGTTTACTCCCGATGGACTGGGAACGTGGGGCGACGGGAGGCTCTTTCTCCTTGGGACCGAGGGATACATCGAGGTCCGCAAGTATATCGATATTACCCGCAGCAAGCAGGGGAACAACCTGTTCCTGGTGGACAAGAACTCTGCACGGTCCATTGATTGCAGCAATGTGACGCTTCCCTTCGGACCGCAGTTCGTCTCCGACGTGGTCAACCGCACCCACATCGCGCAGGACCAGACCCAGTGTCTGCTGGCGGCGGAGCTTGTGGTCCGCGCGCAGATGAAGGCGCAGCACGTAACGTTGAAGAACGCTTAGGAGATCGGCCATGGCAGACGTAACCAGACGGCAATTTTTAAAGACCGCCGCAGGCTCGGCTGCCGTGGCCGGATTCCCAACGATCGTTCCTTCGACCGTCTTCGGTCAGATGGCTCCGAGCGAGCGCATCAACGTAGGCGCGATCGGTGTTGGAAGGATCTCGCGCGTTCACGACCTGCCCGCTATCTTCAGGTACGACGGCGCCCGCGTTATCGCAGTGTGCGATCTCGATTCCAACAGGGCTGAGCTGGGGCGCCAGTTTGTCAGCGAAGCCTATACAAAGAAGCTGGGCAAGCCCTACGATGCGGTGCAGGTTTACCACAACTATCATGAGCTGCTGGCCAACAAGGAGATCGACGCTGTCGTCATCTCGACTCCCGACCACCAGCACGCGATTGTGGCTGCAGGTGCTGTTCGCGCGGGCAAGGACGTCTACCTGCAGAAACCGGCGTCGCTGACGATCGCTGAAGGAAGGTATCTGAGCAATGCGGTGCAGGCTTCGGGAAGAATTCTGCAAATCGGCAGTCAGCAGAGGTCATGGAAGCAGTTTCATCGTGCGTGTGAACTGGTGCGCAATGGGCGCATCGGTGAAGTGAAGCATGTCGAGGTTGGGCTGCCCGGCGACCCGGCGGGAGGTGACCCAACACCGATGCCGGTCCCTGCGGGATTCAACTACGATGCGTGGCTTGGTTCGACGCCCGATGTTCCGTACACGGTAGATCGTGTGATGCCGCAGAAGGGGTTTGACAGGCCGGGATGGCTTCGTATGGAGCAGTTTGGCGCCGGGATGATTACAGGGTGGGGCGCCCATCACGTCGATACCGCACACTGGGGAATGAACACCGAATATACAGGGCCGGTAGAGATCTGGGGAACAGCCGAGTTCCCTATGCACGGTCTCTGGAACGTTCATGGGAAATTTCTGACCCACGCTCGCTATGCGAACGGAATGACCATGGACATATCGGGGGACTTCCCAAATGGCATCAAGTGGTACGGCACGAAGGGCTGGATCTTCGTAACACGCGACGAGATGACGACTCCCACTGTGGGAGCTGGAACGGTCACGAAGATCGAACCGCTGATGGCAAGCGATCCGAAGATTCTGGACTCGGTCATCGGGCCCGATGAGATTCATCTCTATACAGCTACGGAGCAACATGCGAACTGGCTGGACTGCATCAAGACGCGCAGGCAGCCAACGGCTCCCGTTGAGATTGGCCACAGGGCATGTACGACGTGCCTGCTCCACCACATTGCGATGAAGACCAAGAGACACCTGCACTGGGATCCGGAGCGCGAGCGGTTTAATGGCGATGACGAAGCAAATGCGATGCTGTCGCGGCCACAGCGCTCACCGTACACGTTCGATCAGAGCAGTTGGGGCTAGCCTCTGCCCATCAGTGCATTTGAAATTCTGGGCTACCCATGACGAGCGCTGTCAGTAGATTCAGAGTGTCAGTGGGAGGCGTCGCCGGCGTGACGATCTGATCGATCTGCTTGCGGATAAGCTGGTTCGTCTGAGCGGAGACCTCTTCCCCGATCAAAGAAGATTCCAGAACATGCAGGGCAAGATCCTGCCCCGACAAGCCTGGAACCGGCGATGCAGTAGTGTTGAGCATCGCCTCCGCATAGCGGGGCTGGCGCAAAGGGGCAGGAGTGGCGACCGGAGAGACTGCCGGCTGGCTCATCACCCCAAGCGCGAGGACATGGGCTGGGTCGAACTTCTGATTCGCAAATTTATTGCCTGTCAACGCATAGGCAAAGTTGAGGCGATCGACGAGCGCCGATGAGTTCATCCATTGATCGGCTGTGATGTAGTAACCCGTCGGCGGAAGTGCATAGTACGGAGGCATCCCCATCGTCTTGAGGGCCTGCACAAGAGCACCGGGGTTCACAGGATCCGTCACTGTGGTACGGAACGCAGAGGCGATGAACTCCATTGGGGTCTTAACCTTGTTGTGAAAATACTTTCGTGAGTTGAACTCCGGAGACTGAACCAGCGCGCGAAGGATCGTCTTGATATCGCCATCGCTTGAGAGATAGGTTGCGGCCAGGCGGTCAACCAGTGCAGGCGGGGGATCGTCGGCGACAAATCGCTGCGCAAGTTTGTAGCTGATGAAGTGCGCTGTCTTTGGACTGGCAGCAAGCAGAGTCAATGCCTGCGTACCCTCATCCATTCCGTTTGCCGAGGTTCCAATCGTGTGGCCGAACCATTGTTTGGTGCCGGGCTCGTGGCGCTTGGGATCGAAGAGGAAGGGGCCTGCCTGGCCGGGACGGTCGACAGTCCAGCCCGTCAGTATGGCGGAGAGCGCGGTGACGTCGGCCTGCGTGTAACCGCCGTTGACACCGACCGTGTGGAGCTCCATCACTTCCCTGCCATAGTTCTCGTTCAGGCCGCGGTTGCCCTTTTTCGATCGAGGATTGGCCGGGTTGACTCCGTTGGCGAGTGAGTCCGGGCCAATGGAGTTCCAGTTGTCGAGGTAGACCATCATTGCCGGCGAGGTCGCGGTCGCAAGAAGCAGATCGCGGAATTTACCGAGCGCGTTTTTACGGATTACGTCGCGTTCGTAGCTCGTGGTGTACCACTGGTCGGAGTCTTTGCCGATAAAGATGTTGAAGTGATTGAACCAGAAATCGGTCATCACCTCCTGAAGCTGACGTTCCGAGAGAATGGCTCGAAGCAGTTTGGCTTGCGAGAGCTCGCTGGCGATCTGGTAGGAAGAGCCGACGTTGGCGGCCATGGCGTTGAAGAGCTCACGCTCGCGAGGTGAAAACTCCGAGACCAGCAGGTTGCGCTGCTCTCCGGAGACATACGAGGTGAAGGCGATGCGATCGGCTACAGGAAGCTTGACCAGTGCAGCCATACGCTGATTGCGCGGCAAAGTGAACAACTCCCCTGCGATGCGGGCAGCCGTCGCCTGGTCCTTCTGTTTTTGCTCGGCCAACTCGGCATCGGTTGGCGGTGGCGACGCAGGCTTTCCGTCGGCATCCACTTTTTTGCTGACGTTGTCTTTGAACAGCTTGTAGAGTTGCACTTCGTAGACGGCTGCCAGACTGGGGTCGGTTGGAGGATTGATCTTCTCATTGGCGACGGCCTGAATGGCCCCCCGGTCGGGAAAGGCGGTAAGCGCCTGCTCAGGCGACATCGTCAGGGTGGGATAATCGGCGAGACGTTTGTTGAGCGCGTTGTCGTTGATGGCCGCGGGGTTGAGCTGCTGCTCGAACCATTCGTCGGCACCCTGTGCTAAAACCTGTTCAACCTCGCCTGGACGAGGCCCGAAGGTGAAGCGATTGAGCATTTGCGTAACGCGTTCCCGCTGCGTAAGAGGAGCTGATGCCAGCACCTTTGCGGGTGTTGCAGGCTTCGATTTCGATGATCTGGGATGCGGCGTGGAACCGCCACTTTTGGCCGTCGATTGCATGGAAGCCGCACCACTCTGCGCGAGAAGCGTTGCCAGGATTGCCGAGGATAAGACAGTGGCGATTCGTCGCATGGGAACCCCTACATTACTAAACAGGGTTATGGCTGGGAAGTTGCGGTGAACAAGCGTGTTAGTGCAATTTCTCTCACGCTCTTGATTATCCCTCTCGCCCGTTGAGAACATGATGGGCATGATCCTGTTTCATGTTGCGCTCGCCTTCGGATTGTTCACGGTGGCTGTGGCCGTAGCGTTCTGGGGCATCCGTGCACTGTTAGCAGCAATCAAACAGGGTCCGCGAATCCGCTAAGCTCAGCCCTTTGTGATCTGAACTGCTGTCCCGGGTCTGTAGCGATGTTTGTACGCGAAATATGCTGCGCGCGCCAATAACAAGACAGTCAGGACTGCTGTCACCTTCCATGGCGTCGTCACTCCGCTTTTCACCAACCACCAGTAGTGAATGATGGCGAGGGCCGCAGCCAGATAGACGAGCAGGTGCAGCCGCTGCCAGTTTTTGCCTCCCATGGCCCGCATGATTGCAGCTGGCGAAGTTACAGCCAGAGCGAGAAGGATGACCCAGGCGAGAAATCCCACCTGGATGAACCGGCGCTTGAGAATGTCGTCAAGGATGTAGGGCCAGACCTGCTTCCACTCCTCGAAGACCACTCCGGGATGACCACCACGTATGCCGCCGAAGACGGCAACAATATCGTAACCGGAGAAGAGGAAGATGTATGTCGCCAGGTGCAATGTGGCATAGAAGAAAGCGTAGAGCCCCAACATTCGGCGAAAACGAATCAGCCATGCAATGCGAGGAGAAAGCCGCCGCACAGGCGTAATAGCGAGCGAGGCAAGCAATATCCAGAGAGCCCAGTCGCCTGTAAAGTGCGTGATGTAGTTGACGGGGTCGGGATTGAGCTGGAGAGCGCCTGACTGATAGAAATGCACGAGCCACATGAGCGGAACAAGACACACGATGTGCACGAATGTCTTGAGAATGAGTATGGTGCGTTTCGGCATCTGCAATCAGTAATAGCGCTTGAGGTCCATCCCATTGTAGAGGCTGGCCACCTGGTCGGCGTAGCCGTTGAACATCTGCGTAGGGATGTAGTGCGGCAGAACGGCGCTGTCGATGCGGCGCTCGCGCGCCTGGCTCCAGCGTGGATGATCGACCTTGGGATTCACGTTGGAGTAAAAACCGTACTCCTGCGAATTCTGGTCGTTCCAGGTGGTATGCGGCATCTTCTCCGTGAAGTTGATGCGAACAATTGATTT
Source organism: Acidobacteriota bacterium (assembly GCA_018268895.1). Taxonomy (NCBI): domain Bacteria; kingdom Pseudomonadati; phylum Acidobacteriota; species Acidobacteriota bacterium. The sequence continues at coordinate 1,353,010 of JAFDVP010000001.1, forward strand.
GCCGCTCTTGAAGCCATACTTCCAGGGGATGATGACGCGAATGGGCGCGCCATTCTGGTTGGGAAGGACCTGCCCATAGCAGCCAAAGGTCAGCAGCGTAAGAGGGTTCATGGCTTCGTCCATGCGAAGACCTTCGCTGTAAGGCCAGTTGTAGCCGAATGGCAGGTCGGGCATCTGCTTGCGGTCGGCAAGCGAGAGAAATTGGACAAACTTCGCGCTGGGCAACGGCTCGCAGAGATTGATGAACTCCGAGAGCGAGTAGCCGTCCCAGGGGATCACCATCGACCAGGCTTCCACGCAGCGATGACGATAGACGCGGCTTTCAATAGGACGATGCTTCAGGATGGTGTCTATGTCGAGCGTCAGCGGCTTTTTGACGAGTCCAGTAATCTGAACCGTCCAGGGACGCGTTTTGAGAGTGCCGGCGTGTTTAGCAGGGTCGCTCTTGTCGAAGCCGAACTCGTAGAAATTGTTGTATCCAGCGGCCTTCGCGAATGGCGTTTGATTCTCGGTGGTGGTGTACTTGCTTGCCGTAGATGGCAGCGCCTGCGCATGAACTGTAGCCGGTGCAAAGAGTCCGGGAATGCGGCTGGCAGCCAGAGCGCCGATACCGAGAGCTGCCCCCCCGGTCAGCAGAAGCCGACGTTGCTGCTGAAAGAGCTGAAAGGTGGATTCGGGAGTGATATCGGAGGAATGGATCGTAGGGTCGAAACCTTTGGAGTGGCGCCGTTGCATACCTTTCCCTTCTAACGCGCCCTCTATGCCGGGCGCTTACCTTATTGGATAGAGTACGTGCCGATAAGGTAACCAGATGCGACGATTTTCTCGAAACTGTGCGCTGAAGTTGCGTTCAGGCGCCCGGTGGGTGCAAACTGTTCGGCATGATTACCGGTGCGCGTGAAAAAGACCTTATCAGTGCGGCAGATATTCTGCTAGATGCCCGTCGAACGGCCAAACCTATTGCAGATCTACCAAAGGGATTGCAACCGCAGACCCTGGAAGAGGCTTACTTTGTTCAGGACAGGATGTCGTGGGCATATGAAGATATTGGCGGTTGGAAGATAGGCGCCGCAACGCCAGACGCAACGCCAAGTTTTGCCCCAATGCCAAAGGCGTGGATAACCTGCAATGGATGCGCGATGGGGGGCGACATGCACCGATACAGAGGCCTTGAGGCTGAAATTGCCTTCCTGATGGGAGCCGATCTTCCTCCACGGGATAAACCCTACACGCGCGAGGAGGTCGTAGCCGCCATTGCAAGCATGCACCCTGTAATCGAGGTGCTCGAGACAGCGTTTCTGGATCTGTCACAGGTCTCAAAGATGAGTGCGACCGCCGATATGGCAGTGCACGGCGGACTGGTGTACGGCGAAGCCGTCCCCAACTGGCAGAGTATCGACTTCACAAAGGAGAAGGTGACGTTGTCGGTAGACGGGGCAGTGCGAGTCGACAGGACTGGATCCAACACTGCCGGCGACCTGATGCGGCTGCTGCCTTATCTTGCCAATGAAGGCGCCAGCCGGACCGAAGGCCTCAGGAAGGGTGACTGGATTACGACCGGAAGCTGGACCGGGAACACGCTCGCGACGGCGGGCTCGGCAGTGGAGGCGCGCTTCTCTACCGCAGGGCTCGCATACCTGCGGTTCGCATAGCCAACCAGTCGAGTAGCGACGTATCAAACACTGTATAGCCGGTAGCTATAGTGCTAGCACCATAGCTATTGTGTTTCCATTTAAGGCCACAAAATGTTGTCTTGAAATAGAGGCATCGTAAGGGTAGGTTGAGGTATCAGATGGAAAACAGGCGGTTTCCGCCTGAACGATCGACGGATTTCTTCGTCGCACAATGAGGCAGTCATGGCGCGTCCTTACTGGTCCGGTCAGATACAGATATCGCTGGTGTCGTTTGGTGTGAAGCTCTTTGTTGCAACGGAATCGAAGAGCGAGATTCGGTTTCATCAGATCAGCCGGAGCACCGGCGAGCGCGTTAGGCATCAGAAGGTGCTTGCCAGCTCTCTTGAGGACAATCCCGGCGAAGCGGCAAATCCTGTAGAAAAGGACGAGATCGTCAAAGGCTACGAGTACCGCAAGGGCGAGTACGTCATCATCGAACCGAAGGAACTCGAGCAGCTTCGTGTGCCGTCGAAACATTCGATCTCAATTACCCAGTTTGTCGGTCTTGATGAGCTTGGACCGGAGTACATCGAGAAGCCCTACTTCATCGTTCCGGAAGACGACGTTCAAGCTGAGGCATTCGCCGTCATTCGCACGGCATTAAAGAAGACAAAAAAAGCTGCAATCGGCAAGATCGCCTTTGGCGGGCGGGAACATGTCTTCGCTATCGCTCCTGCTGAAGACGACGAATTGGGCGGCATGATGGGTTATGCCATGCGCTACCAGGAAGAGCTGCGTGACCCGGCCGAGTATTTCAAAGACATCAAGAAGGTTGCCGTAAATGCCGATTCGCTGGAACTGGCCATGGAACTGATCAAGCGCAAGGCGGCACCATTTAACCCATCCGAGTTCAAGGATGGGTACGAGGCCGCGGTTCGAGAGCTGGTAGAGGCGAAGATCAAACATGCGCCAATCCCGCAGGATGAAACGGTCGCACCGCGACGGGCGCAGGTGGTCAACCTGATGGATGCCTTGCGCAAGAGTGTTGGAGGCGGTGAAACTCCAGTGAAGGCTACTGCAACAAAGAAACCATCAGCTTCGGCTAAACCGTCTAAACCGGAAGCGGGGATCGCTCTGGTCAAACCGGCCAAGTCTCCTTCAAGTAAACGCAAGTCGGCATAGGGCATTTCTCCATCTACAGAGAGGAATGCGATGGCGGCATCGAAGCGAGCTTCGCCCGGACCGGGCAGAAAGAAAACGGCAAAAGACCCTTCTGCTAAAACCATTACAGCGGCTGATATAGTCGACGAGCAGTTGGCGCGTTACCGGTCAATGCGCAATTTCAGCATTACCGAAGAACCCAGCGGAGCGGAACGCGCGCCTTCGAAGGAGCTTCCCTTCTGCGTCCAGAAGCACGCCGCATCGCATCTCCATTATGACTTCCGGCTGGCCTGGAATGGCGTTCTAAAGAGCTGGGCCATCGCAAAAGGCCCAAGCTACTTTACCGGAGCCAAGCGGCTCGCCGTACAGGTGGAAGACCACCCAATCGAGTATGGCGGCTTTGAAGGCATCATCCCGAAAGGGCAATATGGCGGGGGCACCGTGATGCTTTGGGACCAGGGGACCTGGGAGCCTCAGGCTGCCTATCCCGATGTGGATGCAGGACTGCGCGATGGAAACCTGAAGTTCATCCTGCATGGCACGAAGTTGAAAGGTAAGTGGGCGCTGATTCGGATGGGCGGCAAGTGGGCGAAGGAAAAGAAGCCCAATTGGTTGCTCATCAAAGAGCATGATGCGTTCGAACAAAGAGAAGACGATATCCCCATTACCGAGTCCGAAGTGAAAAGCGCAGTCACGGGACGCACGATGGAAGAGATCGCGCGCAATGAAGATCATGTGTGGAACTCAAGTCGAACGAATTCGGGAGCCAAAGCGTGGTCTCGCAAAGAGAGCGCCACCATAGAGGCAGCTACTCATATTGACTTGAAACGATGGCTGAAGGGCCTGCCAAAAGAAGGGCAACCGGGCTTTATTTCTCCGCAGCTTGCCACAATGGCAGAGGTGCCGCCGTCAGAGAAAGGCTGGCTGCATGAACTGAAGCTGGATGGCTACAGAATGCAGGCGCGCAAGGATGGAGAGCGTGTCCAGATATTTACCCGTACCGGCCTCGACTGGACGAAACGAGTACCAACCATTGCCAAAACAATCGCGAAGCTGCCGGTCGAAAATGCGACGCTCGACGGCGAGCTGGTTGTTGTAGCTCCAAATGGCACAACGAGCTTTGCGGATCTACAAATGTCCATGCAGGAGGGGTCCGGCGATTCCCTCACCTACTTTGCCTTCGATCTCCTGCACGTCAATGGGTATAACACGCGAGAACTTGCGCTGAAAGATCGCAAAGAAATGCTCTCGGAGATACTGCATGGCATCGGCACGCATCAACTTCGGCTGAGTGAACACATCGAAACTGGCGGAGCCGAGCTACTACGCGAAGCATGCAAGTTACAGGCTGAAGGAATCGTATCGAAGCGCGGGGCAGCAAAGTATCAACCGGGCCGCACAACCGATTGGATCAAGACAAAGTGCCTTCACGAGCAGGAGTTTGTTGTAGGCGGATATACGCTCCCTGCAAATGGTATTTACGGTGTCGGTGCGCTTCTGCTTGGCTACTTCGAAGGAGATAGCCTGATCTATGCCGGACGCACCGGAACCGGATTTACGCAAAAGACACATCAGATTTTGAGAGACAGGCTGGAGAGTCTCGCTCAAACGAAAAGCCCCTTTGCAGCCTTGTCTGCGGAAGCGCGCAAAGGCGCACGTTGGACTGCGCCTGAGTTGGTGGTGCAGGTGCGCTTTGCAACGTGGACAGCGGACAACCTGGTTCGACAGGCAGCGTTTCTTGGCATTCGCGAAGACAAAGGTGCAAATGAAGTCATACGCGAAGAACCAGATCAGTCGATTGGGCCACGACGCCACGCTTCTAAGCCGCGGAACCCTGCCAAATCGCAAGGGCAAACTTCTGCGACGAAGTCTTCTCCGAGAACCCAAACCAGCAATTCCGGCGAACACGCTCCTGTAAGGCTCACACATCCCGATAAGGTGCTGGACACAAGCTCAGGCATGACAAAGCAGATGCTTGCCGACTACTACTGGAACATTGCAAAGTCGCTTCTGCCACAGATTGCCGGCAGACCTGTCAGCCTCGTTCGCTGTCCCGATGGAATAGGTAAGCCATCGTTCTTTCAAAAACACCTGAGTGCAGCACTTCCGAAGAACATCACAGGCGTCGATGTCCCAAATAGAAAGACGGGAGTAGTTGAACGTTACATCCAAGTGGACACACCTGAAGCGCTCGCTGGCCTTGCACAGCTTAGCGTCCTCGAATTTCACCCCTGGGGATCGAAGAGTGATGATCTGGAGCACCCGGATCGTCTGATCTTCGACCTTGACCCCGATGAAGACCTGGAGTGGCGTGAAGTTGCAAACGCGGCGGAAGAGATACGAATCCGGCTGAAGGACCTGGGGCTGGAAAGTTTTGTAAAGACGACTGGCGGTAAGGGATTACACGTTGTCGCTCCTATTGGAGCAACGCATACGTGGCCCGAAGTCAAGGAATTCGCCCGCAGCCTTGCAGCGCTCATAGAAAAAACTGCCCCACATCGCTATTTGACGAAGATGACGAAGTCCGCTCGCAAAGGAAAGATTTACCTGGACTTCCTGCGCAATGAGCGCGAAGCGACGTCGGTAGCAGCTTATTCGCCACGTGCACGCCCTGAAGCAGCTGTATCGATGCCGTTGAGCTGGGCTGAACTGAAGCAATCGGAAGTAAGGCCAGTCTTTCGTGTCGTCGACTTCAAAGAATGGAAGACTCGTCTATCGAAAGACCCCTGGAAAGAGATGAACCAGATCAAGCAGTCATTGCGCATTTGACTCTCACCATAGGCTTGCTGGTGATTCGATATTCATGACGAGACACTTGGCAGCGCCACCAGCTTTCACAAACTCTGTGAGGCTGACTTTAACAACACAGAAACCAGCTGTCTCCAGGGAATGAACCAATTCTCTGCTGGCGCCATTCACAATGATTGCGCGGTCAATATTGATTGCATTACATGCGAAATCAAACGCATCGCGCTCTGCTACTACGATGCGCTTTTCTTCTGGATAAGCTGCTTCAATATGCGCGATCGAAGTAGCATCGAACGCTCCGGGGTAGTACATAACATAGTTCCCCGCCAGAGGAGAAAAGCAGGTATCAAGGTGATAGAAACGCGGGTCGATAAGGTGAAGCGGGACGACTTCAATGTCCCATGCCCGCGCAAGATATTGGTGGCTCTCATAAGATGTCCGTGGACCATAGCCTGCCCAAAGTCGCGACCCATCGGCTGAAAAGAGCGCATCGCCTTCGCCTTCGAAGAACATTCCTGCAGGAAGCTCGACGACCTTGTAACCTGCTTTGTGAAACCAACGACTGAAGTATTGCTCCTCAGCGCGGCGTTCAGGATGGAAGAACCGGCTCGGAACGGCCGTGCCCGCGTGCACAAGACCCGCATTGGCAGTGAAGACCATGTCTGGCGAGCCTACTCTGGGGTCGATCAGTTCGATGTCAGCCAACGCCGAGAGAGTGTTATGGAGATGTTGCCATTGCTCGTTAGCCAGCGCGCGAGATGAGGCATGCAGATTGCCGTTCATCCACGGGTTGATCACGTATGCCACGTCATAGAGCTTTGGCGGGCACATAAGATACGCAGGACGAAACACCTGCGCCGGGCGAACGATGTCGGCACACTCAACTGACTGGGTGTTCATGCGAGCAACCTCTCCTCACTACGGTAGGAGATCGCAAAAACCAGCGTCAATACTAATGATTATGCAGTGTCAAGCGAATAAAGATGCAGGCGGCAATCTGGAGTTGCCGCCTGCACGTATAGCTACTGGCTCGCTGTAACCCGCTGCGATTCAACTGCGGCCGCATCGTCATCGCAGCCATCTGGACGTTGACGCGGGCGCGAGCTTAGCTTGACCAGGATACCTTTCACAACGACGTAAAGAACCGGGATGAAGAAGAGGTTCAGTACGGTGGAAAGTATCATGCCGCCAACGATCGCGGTTCCAACGGAGTGACGGCCGAGCGCACCTGCTCCAGAGGCGAAGTAGAGCGGAAGTACGCCCAGGATGAACGCAATCGAAGTCATCAGAATAGGACGGAGGCGAAGTTCAGCCGCGATAATCGCAGCGTCAACAACCGACTTGCCATGCTCTATTTGTTGCTCAGCAAACTCAACGATAAGAATTGAGTTCTTTGCAGAGAGCCCGATAAGCATCACAAGCCCGATTTGTACGTAAACATCATCGACCAGCCCTCGGGCCGATACAAGACCCAAGGCACCGAGGACGGCCATTGGCACCGCCAACAGAATAATGAACGGAAGAACGAAGCTTTCGTACTGCGCCGAAAGGGTGAGATAGACCACCAGAAGGCCGAGCCCGAAGATAATGATCGCCTTGCCGGCGGACTCAACCTCCTCCAATGCCAGTCCCGTCCAGGAGTACATCATCCCCTGAATTTTGTTCTTCTCAAACAGCTCCTGCATCTTCTCAAGTCCCTGCCCTGAGCTGAGCCCAGGGGCTGCCGCGCCGTCGATCTCAGCCGAGCGGAAGATGTTGTAGTGATAAATCACCTGCGGCCCCGATGTTTCTTTGATCGAGACCAGGTTGTCGAGTGGGATCATCTGACCGCTGTTCGAACGGACATAGAACTGGCGCAAGTCGCGAGAGGTCTTCCGGAAGTTTTGGTCGGCCTGAACGTAGACGCGATAGGAACGGTTATTGAAATCGAAGTCATTGACGTAGCTCGATCCCATGTATGTTCCCAGAGCAGACGTAATCTGCGCGAGAGGAACACCGATGGCCTTGGCCTTTTCACGATCAATCGTTACAAAAACCTGTGGATCGTTCGAGGTATACGGCGTGTAAAGCCCAACGAGACCAGACTTCGGATCGCGACTTTGCGCGACGATGTTGTGAGCGACGCGGTCGATGTCACCAAATGAGTTTCGTCCCTGGTCCTGCAGCATGAACTGGAAGCCGCCGACCGAACCGATACCCTGAATAGCAGGCGGCTCGAACGCTGCCACAATGCCTCCTGGAACCTGGAACAGCTTGGGAGCGATTTCCGCAACGATGTCGTGCGCAGTATGGCCTTTGCCTTTCTTCATGCGTTCATCGATAGGCTTGAGGGGAGCGAAGATGATGCCTGAGTTCGGTGAGCTTCCGCCAGTCAGGGAGAAGCCCATGACCGAAAAGGTTCCGAAGACATCGTCGTTCTGCCGGATAATTGCTGAAGCTCGATCCGCAACCTCGGCCGTGTAAGCAAGAGAAGCGCCCGGGGGCGTTTGAACGATATTGATGAAGTAATTCTGATCTTCCGTGGGGACAAACGCCGTAGGAACGTGCGTGTACATATACACCGTCGCCGCCAATCCAGCAACGAAGAGAATGAGCATAATGGCACGAAGCTTTACGACGTGGGTGACCAGGTAGGCATACCCCTTGATGACCCGCTGAAGGCCCTTCTCGAACAGACCGAGGAGACCACCATGCTCCCTCTCGGGCCTAAGCAGAATAGCTGCGAGCGCAGGAGAAAGGGTTAGTGCGTTGAAGGCCGAGATGGCGATCGAGAAAGCGATCGTCAACGAAAACTGCTTGTACAGAATGCCTGTTGTTCCGGGGAAGAAGCTTACCGGAATAAACACTGAGATCAACACAAGCGAAGTTGCGATAACCGCGCTGGTGACCTCAGCCATGGCCCTTGAGGTGGCGCGATGGCTATCGCAATGTTCTTCTGCAATGTGACGCTGAACGTTCTCAATGACCACGATGGCATCGTCAACCACCAGTCCCGTGGCCAGGGTGATACCAAACATGGTGAGAGAGTTGATCGAGAACCCGAATAGCTTGATGAATGCGAATGTGCCGATCAGCGAGACAGGAATTGTAACTGCCGGGATGATCGTCGCTCGCCAATCCTGCAGAAAGAGGAAGATGACGATGATGACGATAACGATCGCTTCAAAGATTGTGTGAACGACTTCATTAATGGAGTCGCCGACGACCGTCGTGGTATCGAAGGCGACCACATACTCAAGCCCAGGGGGAAACGACTTCGCAAGATTCGCAAGTGCAGCTTTGCACTCACGATCGACTTCAAGGGCGTTCGCATTCGACAACTGCTGCACGCCTAAACCGACAGCTTCGCCGCCTGAGAATTTCAGATCGGTATCGTAGTTTTCAGCGCCTACCTCAGCCCGCCCAACGTCCTTGAGCAGAACAAGACCGCCATTATTTGGAGCATTCTTAAGAATGATGTTTTCGAACTCTTTTGGGTCGGACAGACGCCCGACGACGCGTACGGCCATCTGAAAGACCTGAGAGCTATCTGCGGGAGGCCTGCCGAGCTGGCCTGCGGCAACTTCCACATTTTGCTCGGACAGGGCGTTCGTAACATCGAGTGCCGTAAGTCCACGAGCAGCGAGCCTGGCTGGATCCAGCCATATGCGCATCGCATATTTACGCTCGCCGAAGATCAGAACATCGCCCACACCGGGAACGCGCTTCAGCGCGTCCTTAACATAGACATCGAGGTAGTTGGAGATGAAGGCCTGCGAATAGCGTGCATCACGGGAAAAGAATCCGGCGGCAAAGACGAAGTTGCTGTTTGCCTTCGTAATGGTGATGCCCGTCGCATTGACTGCGGCGGGCAGACGCCCCTGGGCTGAAGCGACGCGGTTCTGCACATCGACTGCGGCGATCGAAAGATCATAGCCAGTACGAAACGTAATGGTGATGGCAGACGTGCCGTCGTTTGAGCTGGTCGAGCTCATATACCGCATACCCTCGACACCATTGATGGCCGTCTCAAGCGGAATCGTCACCGCGGATTCAACGATCTGTGAGTTTGCGCCGATGTAGTTGCTGGTAACAACAACCTGCGGCGGGGCCAACTGCGGGTAAAGCGAGATGGGAAGGCTCGGAATAACGACCGCACCGGCCAGCACGATAAGCAGTGCGCAGACCGTGGCGAAGATCGGGCGTCGAATGAAAAAATCTACCAAGATGAACCTCTAACCGGCGCGCTGGCTCCGGGGTCGTGCAACAGTCTCAATCAGCTCAAAGACATCACGGTTGATCGAGAAAACTGAATCATGCTCACTGTTAGCCCATAGGCTGAACAGGAACGCCTTCCTGCAGGAACTGGAGTCCCGAAACAATCACTTTGTCTCCGGGATTCAACCCCTGCAATACGGGGTAAGAATTGCCAACCGTTTCACCAAGCGTTACAGGGACCTGGTGGGCTGAATACTTTCCTTCCTTCTGGGCCGCAACAAAAACGAATGGCTGCCCGCCAATGCGCGTCACTGCAAGAACAGGCACAACCGGAGCAGGATTGGTGTTCCATGTAACCCGCGCTTTGACCAACTGCTCCGTACGGAGCTTCGCCCCCCGCGGAATGGGTGCCTTCGCAAGGATGCTCTGCAATCCGTTGTCAACCTGCGGCGAAAGGAAGTTGATTGTCGATTTCGCTACTGTGTTGCCGTCGCTATCGATGATCTCTACAGGCAATCCTGTACGAATCTGGGATGCCCGATCGGTTGGCACATAGATGTAGGCTTCAAGATCCACATTTTCGTCCACCGTCGTCAGTACTGTGCTCGACGAGACATAATCACCAAGGTGAACGGGGATATCCCCGACGATACCTGAGAACGGCGCCCTAATCTGGAAGTAGGCAAGCTGCTGTTTTTGCGTGTCGGTCAACGCGGCATTGGCTTCATAGTCTGCCTTGGAGTTCTCAAAGGCCTGGGTCGCCTGATCGAAAGCGTCCCGTGAGACGACACCCGCCTCGAACAGCTTGCGCTGCCGCTCTACCTGAATCTTGTTGTAGTCATAGAGCGCCTTCTTCTGCGCCTGCGTTCCTTGCTGAGACTGCACAGCCGCTGCCTGCTTGAGAGGGTCGATCTGCATCAGCAGTTGCCCAGCTTTCACGACATCCCCTGATTTCACTAGAATCCGGGTGATATTGCCGTCAACTTGCGGCTGCATCGTGGCCGACCGTCGCCCCTTAATTGTCGAGACATACGTATCCGCGCTGGCAACCGGCGACAGCGTCACCTCAGACACCTTCACTGGCATGGCCTGCGGAGCAGCGGCAGGTGCAGCCTGATGGTTGCAGCCAGCAATCAATACAACAGAAACAGCACAGGCAATCGCCGGCAGTCCTTTAAGAACAACGTTGGATTTCATCTAAGGAACATCTCCTTCAAACTGTACAACCTGTTAGCTGTCTCTGAGAGGATTGGACGAGAACACGCAGCACAGGATTCTCGAAATTATTCAGGAACACAACTTCTAAACGTGGGTTCGGCTTTTAGATGCTCTCTTTTGGGGAACAGGTTCTCAAAATGTTGCTTAAGAGCGTTCTGTATTCCGGAAGGTAAAGGGATTGAAGCTTTCGTGCCAATCAAAGGCGTCGGCATGTTCAGTCCTCTTCAGCCAGTTGATAACAAGGTAGGTCAGCGGGGTTGCCAGCACTTCATACCCAACCTTCAGCAGGTAACTTGTAATGATCATATTGCCCATAATCTTGAGGGGGACAGTCCCCCAAAATGTGAGCAAGACGACAAGTGTCGTATCAACAGCCTGGCCTACAACAGTCGATCCAATCGTTCGGGTCCAGAGCTTGCTTCCTTTGGTCAAAAGTTTAAGCCTGGCCATCGTATAGGAATTGGCAAACTCGCCTGCAAGAAACGCAAACAGGCTGGCGGCAAGAATCCTCGGAATAAAGCCGAACACTACCGAGAATGCTTGTTGATTTGGCCATCCGGGAGCTGCCGGCAGGGCAATCGTAATAGCGCCCATCAAATAAAGCAGGGCCGTCCCAAAGAAGCCGAGCCAGATGGCGCGCCTGGAGGCTGCAAATCCATACACCTCTGTAAAGACGTCGCCAAAGATGTATGTCACTGGAAACAAAAGGATAGCTCCGCTCACGGCAAACGGCCCGATAAGACATGCCTTTTGAGCGACGAGATTGGACACCAGAAGTATGACAACAAATGCAGTTGTCAGCGCATCAAGGTACTTGTAACGCTGCCCTGATGTTGATGGCCCCCGCTCGTCAGTCTCTAGTATTTGGCTATGGGGCTTCACAGAACTCATGAGCGTTTTTGACACTCCACAGTGATATTGATAGCGTGAAGAAGAGTCGGAACTCCCTATGCACTCGTATCTTACACGCGTCCCCGTCGTCTAGCCCGGCCCAGGACACCGCCCTTTCACGGCGATAACACGGGTTCGAATCCCGTCGGGGACGCCAAACTAGACATGAGGCGGACGCTTCAAATTCGAGCTTTTCTTGTGAATTTACCAGGCAAGTCGAGGTAAATATGGCACAGCTTTTTGCACGGGTTGAACTTCGCGGAACTCCAACTCATGAAACCTACGAGTTGCTCAATACACATATGAGCTCGATGTTCTGGCATCAGACCATTCGAGGGACAATTACCTGCAAACTCCCTCATGCCACTTACCAGGCAACGACCTACAGTGACCATCCGGACATCATGACGATAGCGAATGAGCTGAAGCGAAGCATTGAGCTTTCCGTATGGGCAAAGGCCATGGTTCTTATCGTCCAATCGAACAATTGGGCCGAAGCAGGATGATCCAGTATCGGAATGATCCGATCGATACCCTATTTCCGTTTTTGTTTTGAGATCTGTGGCGGAATCCCTGTCGATTCTCGAATCACCAGCTCCGGGTACATCAATATCTCTTGCTTTGCCGGAGCTTGATTTGTAATGCGCCCGAGCAAGGTTGTTACCGCAGTCTTACCTATCTCCCTCAAAGGCTGGCGAATCGTTGTAAGGCTAGGCCGATGGTAAGCCGCTGATTTGATGTCATCAAAGCCGATCACCGAAACATCTTCCGGGACCTTCACGCCGAACTCGTGGAGTGCGCGAATCGCCCCGATCGCCGCGTGGTCGTTGAAGGCAACTATGGCGGTGAATCTCTTCTTCGTCAGCAGCAGATCGCGCATCGGGCCGTAACCTACCTCTGGCGATGAGACGTGAAGCGGAATGTCGATCGTCAACGCAGGATCGAACTTCAGCCCAAGTGTTTTTGCGGCTTCACGAAACGACAGCCATCTTCGGTCCGCGTCCGCGCTGTATGAAGCGCCGCGCATAAATGCAATCTGGGAATGTCCTAATTTTTGAAGGTGGTCGAGCGCCAGCATTGCTGCCCGCTTTTGATCGAGAACGATGTTCGTCAGGTTCTTGGCATTCTGATGACCCGAGACTGCGACCACGGGTACGGTCCATGGCTCCGGGTACACAATTGGGGTATCGATCAGAATAAAGCCTTCAACAGAGCGGTCCTGAAGGAGCCTTGGGTACTCTTCAATCAGGTCTCGGCGGCGGCGATGGCTTACGATGAGTGAGACATAGCCCTCTTCCATCAGGACTTCTTCGATGCCTTCAAGAATCTCCGCGCAGTATCCATCATTCAACTGCGGCACCAACACGCCGATGGAAAACGTTCGGCGGCTCCGTAAAACGCGCCCAAGGTAACTGGGCCTGTAACCGAAGTCTTTAGCCGCCTGGAGTACGCGTCGACGTGTCGGCTCGGAGATCGCTTCGACACCTGCGGCATTGTTCAGGACAAGTGAGATGGTGGCAGGCGATAAGCCGAGATACTCCGCCAGTACCTTTAGGCTTACCGGCTTCGCGTGAATGCTCGCCTTGGCATTCGATACGTCTGGACTTGCCTTCGCTTTCCCTGATTGCTTCTGTAATGTCATCTTCGCCGTGACTTGTTCTCCAACGGAAAGAATACGGCATGAAATCCAATCGCGGAACAGCATTGCTTGTTCACCTCAGGCACCTGATATCGTGGACTCGCGTATGCCATTGGTCTCTTTTGGATTTTCAGATGCGTAAATACACATCCTTCCTCGCCACATTCCTTCTTGCCAACCTTGCTTTTGCACAAACACCGTCTCCTTCCAGTTGCAATCAAGGCAAGGAAAAGGATCTGTGTTTCATTCAGCAATTGATAGCCCCATCTCAGAACGCGCGTCCGATGATGCGGTGGTGGTGGTTTGGAGTAGCGGCAGAAAAACCGGAGATTCTTCGAGAACTGAAGCAGATGAAGGCCGATGGAATCGGCGGTGTTGAACTCGCCTTCGTCTATCCGCAGGTCCTCGATGATCCTGCGAAGGGGCTGCACAACGATCTCTTCGTCGGCCAGGCCATGCTTGAGAACGTTCGCTATGCGCAACAGCAGGCTCGGCGGCTGGGACTGCGTGTCGATGTAACGCTGGGCTCGGGATGGCCTTATGGCGGACCGGCGATAACGCTCAGTGAGGCAGCTCATCGCCTGCGCGTGGCCGAGGTCGCCCTTCCCTCCGGTGCAACTCAGCTCCCCATGATGAAACTTGCTGAAGGAGAGAGCATTATTTCTGTCTCTGTCGTTCGCGGCGAACCAAAGCACTGGGATGCGGCATCTGCAATCACCGTTTCTGAAGGGCCTGATGAATCGAACCCTCTTCCACCTTCCAAAGGTCAAAGAACAGCGCTCTTCTTCATCGACTCGCACACGCGGCAGATGGTTAAGCGAGCTGCCGTCGGTGCAGAAGGCTGGGTGCTTGATCCATTTCAACATACGGCGATCGACAGGCATATCAAGGCAGTCGGCGAACCCCTTATAAAGGCCTTTGGAGCAACCCCGCCTTACGCAGTCTTTTCCGATTCGCTTGAGGCCTATGGAGCCGATTGGACTCCCAAGCTCCCAGAGGAATTCAAAAAGCGCCGCGGGTACGATCTGCTCCCACACCTGCCAGAACTCGTTGCGGGAGGCACTTCTCAAGCGGACGATGTTCGTCACGACTGGGGCAGGACTCTTACAGAACTCGTCGATGAAAACTACCTCGCTCCCTTGAATGCCTGGGCTGTTGCGCACCACACCAGGTTTCGTTCGCAGACCTACGGCGAGCCTGCTGTATCACTCTCCAGCCAGCGGCTCGTTGGACTACCTGAAGGAGAGGGGCCTTATTGGAGGCAGTTCAATACGCTTCGCTGGGCGACATCCGCCAACCATCTCTTTGGGAACAACGTCACTCCAGCCGAAACGTTTACATGGCTTCATTCGCCTGTATTCCGAGCGACGCCTTTGGACATGAAGGCAGAGGCAGATCTTCACTTCATCGTTGGCACCAACCAGATCATCGGTCATGGCTGGCCCTATTCGGCGCCCCAGGCCGGTGAGCCGGGCTGGTCTCTGTACGCCGCGGCCGTCTTCAACGACCACAACCCATGGCACCCGGTTATGCCGGCCATCACGCACTACATACAAACCGTCAGCTCGCTTCTGCAAAAGGGCAAGCCGGCCAATCAGGTCGCATTGCTGCTTCCGACCGACGATGCCTGGGCGGGCTTTGTTCCTGGACACGTCACTGTCACAGGTTCTCTGGCAGGAATGCTTCCACCAGAACTCATCCCCGCCATTCTCGATGCCGGATACAACTTCGACTTCATCGATGCGGACACGATCAACCGCCTGGGTATCCACTATCCAATCCTCGTTATTCCGCCGACAGACCGGATACCGACGGCAACTCTACGAAGCCTCCAGCAATATGTTGCTCACGGCGGCAACGTCATCTGCATTGGGAAACTCCCCACCATCTCACCTGAGGGCAAAGAGACAACAGAGATCGCAAAACTGGCGAGCCAGCTATTCACAGAACAACGCGGCTCCTTTGTTCCTTCGGAGGCTCAACTCAGCGCAGCACTCCATAGAACTGCTACGCCCGATCTGCAGCTCACCGAATCGCGGCAGCAGATTGGGTTCATCCGCCGTAAGCTGCCGAATGCCGACATCTACTTCATCGCAAACACCAGCAATCGTCCCTTCAGTGCGACGGCTACAGTTGCATCTGCCTTTACGCACGCCCTCATGGTGGATCCCACTGACGACCGGATGAGCGCCGCACCGAAGACAGGAATGACGCTTACGCTCGCTCCCTACGAATCCCGCATCGTTATCGTCTCCAATGCGCTTCTAAAGACCGGGCCCGCCGCTCAGACATTTACTTCCCTGCTCGATCTCTCTTCCAACTGGCAGGTGCACTTTACCGGGATCAAACAGGCAAAGTCGGAGGAGTTGCTTACCGATTGGTCAGACGATGCCATGACGAAGCACTACTCCGGTGAAGCCGTCTATACGCGCACGTTTACGCTCGATAGTATTCCATCGAAGCCTCTCTTTCTCGCCGTAGAAGGTGGCCATCCCATCGAGTCTTACAAAGGAAAAGGTCATCCCGGAATGCAGGCCTGGTACGAGGGGCCTGTTCGTGAGGCTGCAATTGTCACAGTTAATGGCAAACAGGCTGGGTATCTCTGGCATCCACCCTATCGGCTCGACATTACAAAGTACATCCAACCAGGCGAAAATCGCGTTGAACTGCATGTTTACAACACCGCATTGAATGCGTGGTCGGCGCAACCGCCGCACGACTATAAGCCGCTGATTGAAAAGTATGGAGATCGATTTCAGATGCAGGATATGGATAAGGTACAGCCCATTCCATCGGGCATCATTGGCAGTATCAAGCTTATGAGCGCACAGTAAAGTAGAACAGAAGACGCGAACTATGCGCTGCGTACACTGACTGCCGCCTGCGAGATCGCCCTCGCCGGCACACCTGCCACGACCGCGCCTGCGGGGACATCCCGCGTAACGACTGCATTTGCTCCGACCGTTGCGCCATCTCCAATGGTGACCCCGCCAAGGATGGTCACTCCCCTGCCAATCCAAACCTCTGCCCCTAAAACAATGGGACTGGCGGTGTGCCCGGAATCTCTCAGGGGAATTCCCTGAACCCGTTGATGATTTGCGTCGCGAAGACTCGTGTATTCGCCAATCATCGTACCCTTGCCGATTGTTATTCCGCTCATGGCGACCAGATGCACTCCCCGCGAGAGCACAACTCCATCGCCGAGGGTAATTGTCGCCGCGCCCTGCGTCTCGAGATGCAGATCAGGATAGATCAGGATCGAGTTGCCGAAACGTACCGCAGCGGTTCCGTAAACCCATGTACGGCCAAGAACAACAACAGAAGTAGGAAGCTTGGTGCGTAGATGCGCGGCAAGAGACGCATGAGAATAAAGCCGGCGAAACAGTTCACCTGAACCAGAAGCAGCTCGAAGCAATTGCTTCAGCGGTGCAACAAGCACGGATTTCAGGTGCGAGTGGAACATAGCCGGAAGGTTACCACGGTCTCGGGGGAGAGACGCGTCCTCCGCGAGTATCCTTCCATGCCTGGTTCATCAACTCAATCATCGTGCGATAGTATTCGCCGCGCTCTCTACGCACAGATGCCTTGCTAAACCGGTTACGCAGTACCGTAAGCCGATACATGGTAAGCTCGCTCCATTTAGCGACATATACCTGCGGCCCGTGATGCTTGCGGTAGTAAAGAAGCGTGCTGCGCATTCGCCACATTACCACCTGGGCAGCCATCGAGGATATTTCGAGGGTGGTCTTGAGCTGCCGGGAAGATTCTCCGCCAATATGAACAACAACGATGTCGGGCCAATACCAAATTGAGTGACCTGCCTCCTTGATGCGCCGGCAAAGGTCAACTTCTTCGTAGTAAAGAAAGAAAGCGGGATCAAACATTCCTGTCTTTTTAAGAGCTGCCGGACGAATAATGGAGAACGCTCCCGGAACCCAGTCAACTGAAGCGGGTTGATCGCGATCCGCCCATGTCCTGTCAAAGTGGCCAAAAAACCTGGATCTTGGAAACCTGTAAGCGAGCCCCGTCATCACGACTAAATCATGGACGATTGAGTGAAAGGAGCGAGACGACGGCTGCCATGAACCATCTCTACCTACAAGACGGCATCCACCGAGGCCGCAGTCAGTCTGCTGGTCCATATGCTGAATGGCTTTTTTCAGAGCGTCCTTCTGAAAAAACGCATCGGAATTCAGCAGAACGTAGTACCGGCCCTTTGCCCGCTCAAGCGCCAGGTTATTGGCGGCGCCGAAGCCAAGGTTGACCTCACTCCGGATCAACTGCACCTGGGGAAAGTCCTGTTCCACCATCTCCGGTGACCTGTCAGAGGAGTTGTTATCGACTACAAGTATTTCAATTCTGAGATCCGCAGACTCACAGATGACCGAATCGAGGCATTCACGAAGGATCTCGCGGGTGTTAAAAGAGACGATAACGATCGACGCATCGTACTCGTAACAGCTTTTGGCCTCAGGCGACACTATGCACTCCAGTATACGAAGAAGCGGGTTCTCAGCTATAGACCTTTTAGGTAAGGTAATCTCTCTTCACTTAGCCAAAGTGCAGCGCCTATAGAAAGGCTTCAATTCTTTTTGCAGAATGACAATGCTGTTCTACTGCTGACTTGACCTGGCAACATCCTGTATTCTCATGGACGTCTGAACGCCAACTGAAATTCTCTCTCTTCACTCTGAGGTCTTTAACCCAATGCCTGTAACGGTCGACGCTTCTTCCATCAAGTTCGATGTCATCCTGATCGCACCAAATGTCTCAGAGCAGATGGGGGGGGAAGCTATCAAGGCCCTCCAGATTTATCTGGAGCTAGACAGACAAGGGGTTAGGGTGCACCAAATCACCCATGACCGCGTCAGGCTGGAACTGGCGAAGAACTTCCCGAAGATGAGCGTCACCTACATGCCCGATACGATGACCGAAAAACTGCTCTATCGCGGCAAAATCTTTGAACAGCTTTTGAATATGCTTTTTCTTCGCTCCGCGGCAAGACATGCGGCCAACCTATTAAAGGAAAATCCTGGGACGCTGGTTCACTTTACCTCTCCCGTATCCCCGGTCCTGCCATACCCATCAATCAAGAACGCGACCGTCGTCATAGGCCCGATTAACGGCAATATCCACTATCCTCCTGGATTCCGCCATCGCGAAAAGCTCTCCTATAAGGTGCGGCGCTGGTTGCACCCATCACTGCAATACTTTAACAGCGTGCTGTTTTCAGGCAAACGTAAAGCGAGTGCCCTGCTAGTTGCCGGAGGCGAACGAACCTACGAGTCCTTGCGGATGGCAGGATGCAAAGAAGAGCAGTTTGTCGACTCAATCGATAGCGGCATCCTCGATCGCCTCTACGATCAGCCGCGGATCACTCATGAGGGCAAGAACCTTCGTTTCTTCCATAATGGCCGCTTGGTCGAACATAAAGGCACCGACCTGATCATTAAAAGCCTCCTGAAGACAAAGAACCGGATCGTGCTGGATATTATTGGACGGGGCCCGGAGCTTAACCAGCTAAAAGCCCTCGCAAAGAACCTTTCTCTTGAAGATCGCGTCCAGTTCATCGAGTGGGTTGCCGACCACAGCAAACTCGCTGAGATGCTGCGGCAATATCGCGCATTTGTCTTTCCCAGCTTGGCAGAGGCAAACGGGATCGTCGTTCAGGAAGCCATGGTACAAGGCCTGCCTGTCATCGCCTGCAACTGGGGAGGCCCCTCCCTTCTGGTGACACCGGAGACGGGAATCCTGATCGATCCCGTAAGCGAAGATTTCGTTATCGAGCAGTTAGCCTCCTCCATGGACCGCCTGGCCGAGGACGGAGACCTGGCTGAAAGCATGTCCGTCCATGCGCGGGAGCGGGCCTATAGCCACGGGTATCTGTGGTCTGGAGTCATCAGAAACTGGCGGAAGATATACGCGAAAGTAACCGACTCAACTTCCCGGGAGAACATGGCTTCCGCAGCCAGAGTGCAATCGTAAACAAGCGGAATCCTATTTGTAATCAGGTCTCACAACAAGCCGTGGATTCTTATAATCCACGATCTGGGAAATCGGCGTCACCCGCTCGGCAAACAACGCATAGCTCCATACGCGCCTCTTTTGGGGGATTAGCCTTGTTTTCGGCAACTCTTGAAACTCTTCGTATGGTAAATTGTCGTCAATTCGTATTTGTTGTTCTTGCATTTTTTTGAGATTGATTCTTCAGACCTTGTTCTCGGCCCTACAGCAGAGAGTTGTCTTTGAGAGCGCGCAGATCGTTCTATTTTTAGCTGTATAGCGTTCAAAACAGGCACCCAATCGGAGATTGATGACCTATATCCACAACCATCGGCAGATTTGAATTGTTCTTTTGACAACCGGATCAAACAACTCGAACGCCGATCCTCAGGAGCAAGCGCTATGGCATCCAGTACAACAGTTCTTCCGCAAGCCGATCTCTCTCTGCCGAAGGCTTCTACGCCTAGGGAAGCCGCATTGCGCTTTGCAACTCCCTCATTTGCTGAGACCTTCAATATCGAACCCCTGGCGACAGCCCACAATCTGAGCGGTCTGGAGATCTTCTCCTACGACTATCTCCGAAATCTCGCTGAGAAGTATCTTGTGAATCCTTCGGACGCCTTCGTCGCGTCAAGTGCACTCTCGGCAAACGCCGATTTCAACTCCGTACCCCATGGACAGCACGCGCCGCATGTTGCGATGACGCTGCTCGATCAAGCCCCTTACCGCGTGTTGCTCAAGCGCCCGGAGAAATACGATACCGGCTTCAAAGAATTGATCGAGGCACTCTTTGCATCGATCGCCGACGCAAAGGGAGGTTTTGGGGACGATAAGATCGTTCGGCTTGAGTCTTCGGTCTTCGTCAGTTCAGCAAAGACGACGACTCCAATTCATTTCGATCCGGAAGTCGGCTTCTTTTGCCAGATTGCGGGCGAAAAGATCTATCACGTCTACCCCCCGGCGAATGTGACAGAGGCGGAGCTGGAGCCTTTCTACATCAAGAGTTCCGTTGAGATCGGCAAGGTGGATGTCAACCGGCGCGACCCTGCCCGGGAACACGTCTTCCACCTCGCGGCCGGAAAGGGATTGCATCAGCCTCAGAACGCACCGCATTGGGTAGAGACCTGCTCTTCGCAGTCAATCTCGTACTCGGTCGTTCTCGAGACGGAGTCGACGCGGGCGCTAGGCCGGACACGCGCCTTTAACCACTACATACGACGTACCGGAATGGCGCCGTCCGAGCCCGGGAGACACCCGGCAACGGACGCTATGAAGGCAAATGCAATGAATGCAATCCTTCCTATGCGAAAGCTGGCAGGAAAGGTCGTTCGCAGTGTAAAGGGGCAGCACTAAGGCAGGCGGGAGCGTTCCGGGTGGAAAACGCTCCGCATCGCGAGATAATCTTTGAGGTGGTTTCGAGAATTCCGTAAATGGAATGTTTTAGCTCCCAAACGCGGGCCCGATTCCATAACCTGCCTATTGCGCGGCATGCTCTTTGAAATCAACAAATCGCGTACAACACAAGAGCTATGCCCCTGGCCTCTCAAAATATGACACTATCAACCACGGGCCCCTCAAATAATTCCGGAAACTGTATTTATGGCAACGAAAGCACTGAATCCAATAGAAGTCGAGGCTTCCAGGAAGCGTTTTGCCGACGATTCTCTGGTTTCGCTGTTTGAAGAGGCAGCGCGGCACCATTCGTACAGGATTGCCGCTATCTGCGGCTCCAGCCAGGTAACCTACGCCGAACTGGATCGTGCCGCCAATCGCATGGCCCGTCGACTGATTGCTTCGTGTGGCGATGGACGCGGCATCGTTGCTATCTACCTGGACCGTTCGATTGAGATGCTTGCCGCAATGCTGGGCGTGCTTAAGTCAGGAAGCGCTTACCTGCCCATCGATCCGGGGTATCCTGCGGCACGCGTCATGCAGACGCTTGAGGATGCCAATCCCCTGGTTGTCATTACCAACCAGAAACTCGCATCTTCACTCGGGAAGACGACGCAAATCCTCCTGGTCGACGAACTCCCTTCGTCTGACGCTACAGATACCCAAGATATCCAGCTACGCTCAAAACCGGACGATCTTGCTTATGTGATGTTCACATCCGGTTCTACCGGCAAGCCAAAGGGAGTGCTGGTCTCGCATCGTAACGTCGTCCGCCTGCTTAGCGAGACGGAAGCCTGGTTTCACTTCAACGAAACCGATGTCTGGACAATGTTTCACTCGTTTGCCTTCGACTTCTCCGTATGGGAGATTTGGGGGCCATTGACCACCGGCGGCAAACTTGTCATTGTCCCCTTTGCCACCAGCCGCTCTCCCGAGGACTTTTACGCCCTGCTCTCCGAGCAAAAAGTCACTGTCCTGAATCAGACTCCGTCTGCATTCTCACTGCTGAATCAACTGGAGGAGTCCGGGACAACGCTGCCGCTCTCCCTTCGTGTTGTGATCTTCGGCGGAGAGGCGCTCCAGTACCGATCCCTTCGCAACTGGTTCAAACGTCATGGGGACGTCAGGCCTCAACTCGTCAACATGTACGGCATCACCGAGACGACGGTCCACGTGACCTATCGCGTCGTGTGCGAAGCCGATACGCAAGGTGAGCAGGACAGCCTGATCGGCGTGTCGATACCCGATTTGCAGATTCACCTTCTCAATGCCGACCTCGTGCCGGTTGCGGAAGGTGAAGTCGGAGAGATATGCGTGGGCGGAGGAGGTGTCGCCCACGGATATCTCAATCGCCCTGAACTGACGGCCGAACGCTTTGTGCCCGATCCATTTGGCCCGCTGGGAGCGAAGCTGTATCGTTCCGGCGACCTTGCAAAGCTCCGCGCCGATGGAGAGCTTGTCTATCTTGGCCGGGGCGACAACCAGGTGAAGATCAACGGCTTTCGTATTGAACTTGGCGAGGTCGAAGCCGCAATCTCCGATTTTCCAGGAGTACGGCAGGTCAGTGTCATCGGTCACATAACCGGCGATGGCAGCCAGGCACTTGCAGCTTATTTCGTAATGGCTGGCAGCGAAAGGCCCATGGCCGGCGACATGAGCCGCTTCCTTTCGCAACGGCTGCCGGCGCAGATGATGCCCTCTTTTTATATTCAGATGGAAGCAATTCCGCTGACGAGCAATGGCAAAGTTGACCGCGCGGCGCTGCCCAAACCCGCAACCGGTTCAACGCCGGTCGCAACTGGCGTTCAGAAAACGTCTGATACACCGTTGCAAATCCAGATCGCTGAGGTCTGGCGCAATGTGCTAAAGGCCCCGCAGGTAGGTGTGGACGACAACTTCTTCGATATTGGCGGCACATCTGTCCTCCTGGCCACGGTGAGGTCACAGCTTCAGGAAAAGCTCGGTCGCTCAATCCCCGTAACGTGGATGTTCGAGTTCACCACCATCCGCACTCTCGCAGAAAAATTCGCTGAAACAGGTGACTCGCCAGTCAAGTCCTCGGCGACTCTCGACGCGGCCCAGGAACAGGCGCGCAAGCAGCGTGAGGCCTTTGCCCGCATGCGTTCCACGAAGGGTACAGCACGATGACCCCTCCCGAGAACAACCTGGAGCACGAGGTTTCACAAGGCAGCGATAACCTGGGCGGAATCGCCATCATCGGCATGTCAGGCAGGTTCCCCGGTGCCAGCAGCGTAGCCGAATTCTGGAAGAACCAGCTTGCCGGTGTCGAAGCCATCTCTCACTTCAGCCTCGAAGAGCTTGAGCTTGCAGGCGAAAAGGCGCAAGCGCGAGAACCGAACTACATCCGTGCACGCTCCATACTGACCGGCATTGAGAACTTTGACGCAGAGTTCTTCGGGATTCTCCCAAAGGAAGCGCTGCAAATGGACCCGCAACACCGGTTCTTTCTCGAGTGCTGTTGGGAGACATTTGAAGACGCCGGCTACGATCCCTTCGCCTACGAAGGTTCGATCGGCGTCGTAGCCGGTTCCAGCTACGGCAGCTACTTTCTCTCGCAACTCTGCGCGCAGCCAGGGTTCGTCCGGAACTTTCTTGAGAACTACCAGATTGGCAACTACCAGAGCATGATGGGAAATCAGCCTGAGTTCCTGCCGACCCGCGCCTCCTATAAGTTCAACCTGCGCGGCCCAAGTTACGCGATACAGACCGCGTGCTCGACCTCGCTGCTTGCGGTCTGCCAGGCTTGCCAGAGCCTCCTCACCTACCAGAGCGACATGATGCTCGCAGGAGGAGTCTCCATCACGCTGCCGCAGAAACGCGGCTACTTCTATCAGGAAGGCGGGATGGGCTCGGCCGACGGACACTGCCGTCCGTTCGACAACGATGCTCAAGGAACGGTCTTCGGCAGCGGCGTTGGCGTTGTCCTTCTGAAACGGCTTGAAGATGCAGTGGCCGATGGCGACCAGATCTATGCTGTCATCCGCGGATTCGGCTCGAATAATGACGGCGCGACAAAGATCGGATACACCGCTCCAAGCATTGAAGGCCAGGCCAGCGTTATCGCCGTGGCTCAACAGACCGCCGGCATCAACCCCGGAACGATCGGGTATGTCGAAGCCCACGGCACCGCCACCCCATTGGGCGATCCAATAGAGCTTGCGGCGCTGACCAAAGCATTCCGTGCCGGTACGGATGAATCCGGGTTCTGCACCATCGGCACGGCCAAAGCGAACGTCGGGCACCTCGACATTGCTGCGGGAGTCACGGGACTGATCCACGCAACTCATGTCGTGCGGCATGGGCAGTTTCCGCCAACCCTCCACTTCAACCATCCAACAGAGAAGTTCGACTTCGCCTCCAGCCCCTTCAAGGTGACTGCCACAGGAACAAAGTGGAAGAACAACGGATCACCGCGCCGCGCAGGAGTCAGCGCCTTTGGTGTCGGTGGAACCAATGCCCACCTCATTCTGGAAGAGGCTCCCCGTCAGGAGTCCGCGCCACCGCTTCGTCCGGTTCAACTGCTGACTCTCTCTGCCAGGTCGCAAGAAGCATTGGATGCGGTATCGAAGAATCTCGCCGGATTTCTTTCGCAGCATCCAGACATCTCTCTGGCCGATGTTGCCTATACGTTACAGGTGGGACGCAAGGCCTTTCCCTGCCGCCGCGCCGTAGCGGCAGACTCTATTGCGTCTGCCGTCGCCGCGCTCAACGCCTCCTTCGTTCCTCGCACTGACCGCAAGATGCAACCGGAGCAGCCGGGTGTCAGCTTTATATTTCCGGGCCAGGGATCGCAGCACGCCAATATGGGCCGCGAACTCTACAGGACCGAGCGCGTCTATCGCGATGCCTTCGATACCTGCGCGACCCTGCTGCGCCCCGAACTTGGCCTCGACCTGCGCAAGGCGCTCTTCCAGGACGACTCCGACGCACAGTTCGATACGACGCAGACGTACTTTGCTCAACCGGCGATCTTTGCAGTCGAATACTCTCTGGCAAAGCTGTGGATGTCATGGGGCATCGAACCGCGATCGATGACAGGCCATAGCATCGGCGAGTTCGTCGCTGCCTGCCTCGCCGGAGTTTTTGCACTTGAAGACGCTCTGCATCTGGTAGCTGTTCGCGGCCGCCTGATGCAGGACCTCCCAAAAGGAGACATGCTCAGTGTTCGCATGAGCGAGGCTGACACCTTGCCCTTGCTCAAGGACGGGCTGAGTATAGCCGCAATCAATGCGCCAGCCCTCTGTGTCGTCTCAGGGCCTTCCGGAGCTGTAGCAAAACTTGAAGAAGATCTAACCGCACGCAATGTCGTGCATCGCAAGCTATATACCTCGCACGCCTTCCACTCCTCGATGATGGATCCAATCCTTCCCGCCTTTCAAAAGGAGGTCGAAAAGGTGCGATTGTCCGCACCAAATATCGCCTATGTCTCCTGCGTTACCGGCGGCTGGGTCACTGCGGGACAGGCAACCGATCCCTCCTATTGGACCCGGCACGTCAGGGATTCGGTCCGATTCTCGCAGGCAGTGTCCCTCCTCCTGGAGACAGAGGAGACCGCTCTGCTGGAGGTTGGTCCCGGTGGTGTACTCGCAACATTGGCTCGCCAGCACACGACGCCGCCGGCAAATCGTGTCATCGTCTCGTCGATGACAGATGGCAACCCCAGTCACGGCGAAGCCTTTGTCATCCAGCAGTCTCTAGGTCTCCTTTGGGCATACGGAGTGCGGCCTGCATGGGGAAAACTCCATAAGGATGAGCGGCGTCAGCGCGTCTCACTTCCCTGCTATCCCTTCGAGCGCAAGAGATTCTGGTTCAGTGATTCACTGACAACAACAAACGACAGCAATACATTCGTGCCAGAGAGAGAGATCACCTCAGTTCAGGTGACCACATCTGTTGCCGATTCAACTTCCGAGGAGATGTTATCCATGAGTACGGCCCCCGATGCCGCAAAGTCCCGCAAAGAGCATTTACGCGGGCTGATTGCAGAGATATTCGAAGAGCTCTCCGGACAGACGATCGCTGAGACTGACCAGGAGGCCTCCTTCCTCGAACTCGGCTTTGACTCCCTGTTTTTGACTCAGATATCGCAAGGCCTTCAGAGCAAGTTCGGCGTCAAGACCACCTTTCGTCAACTGATGGGAGACCAGTCGACATTGGCAGCGCTCGCGGACTATATTGATGCGCAACTGCCGCCTGGAATGTTTGAGGGGCTAGTTTTGTCCGGAGAGGCCCCGGTGGGGAACGCAACGCCAGACTCCGCAGGCACGAACGCAGCACGGTCGCTCACACAACCGGCAACGCAATCGCATGGCTCCGCACCGGGCGCAGGCACGGCCCTCGAACAGTTGATGAAAGATCAACTGCAGGCGATGAACCAGCTCTTCGCGCAGCAGATCGCGATTCTCCAGGGCACTGGAACGATCCCTCAGCCCCCTCCAGCAATACCCGCCGTCGCACCTGCAAAGCAGGAAGCTGTAGCGTCACCGTCTGCGCCGCAAAAAGATAGCGCCAATGACGAACTGAAGGGCTACACCCCATTCAAACCCCTACAGAAGAGCGTCTCGGGAGAGTTGACGCAGCGCCAGCTCGACCACATCAGGCAACTGACCGACTCCTACACAACCCGCACCAGAACTTCAAAGGACAAAACCCAGGAGAGTCGTCAGTATCTCGCTGATCCACGGGTCGTCGCAGGCTTCCGCGTGCAGTGGAAAGAGCTGATCTACCCGATCATCACCAACCGTTCCAAGGGATCTCGCATCTGGGACCTCGACGGTAACGAGTACGTCGATATCCTCAACGGCTTTGGTCCCATCATGCTGGGCCACAGACCCGACTTCGTTGAAGAGGCCATTGCGAAGCAGCTGCACGAGGGCTTTGAGATTGGCCCGCAGACCATTCTGGCCGGCGAGGTTGCCAAGGCGCTCTGCGAGATGACCGGCAATGAGCGCGCGACCTTCTGCAATACGGGGTCAGAAGCTGTCATGGCTGCAATGCGTCTGGCCAGAACCATCTCCGGCAAGAACAAGATCGTCTTCTTCGCCGGTGATTACCACGGCATGTTTGACGAGGTGCTGGTCAAAGGGTTCAAACGTCAGGGCGTGCCGCAATCGGCGCCTATCGCTCCCGGCATTCCGCGCGAGTCCGTCTCAAACATGATCGTGCTCGACTACGGCACACCAGAATCGCTGGAGTGGATTCGCACCCACATCGGCGAGCTTGCCGCTGTCCTTGTCGAGCCCGTGCAGAGCCGCCATCCAAACCTGCAACCAGTCGAGTTCCTGCGCGAGATCCGCAGGATCACCGAGCAGGCAGACGTCTGCCTCATCTTCGATGAGGTCGTCACGGGATTCCGCTCGCACCCCGGCGGCTGCCAGGCGCTCTTCAATATCCACGCAGATCTTGCTACCTACGGCAAGGTCCTTGCCGGTGGCATGCCCATGGGCGTTCTTGCCGGTAAGGCAAAGTACATGGATGCTCTCGACGGCGGAATGTGGCACTACGGCGATGCGTCCTTTCCAGAGGTCGGCGTAACCTTCTTTGCCGGGACCTTCGTCCGTCACCCGCTGGCGATGGCAGCCTGTGCCGCAGTGCTGAAGTATCTCAAGGAGCAGGGACCTCAACTACAGCAACGCCTGACACAGCGAACCTCACAACTGATCGCCCGGCTCAACTCGCTCTTTGAAGCGAATGAGCTGCCTGTCAGAATTGAAACCTTCGCCAGCTTCTTCTACTTTGCTTTTCCCAGCGACTACCGATTCAGTAGCATTTTCTACACGCATCTGCGCTCGAAGGGAATTTACCTGCTCGAAGGATTCCCATGCTTTCTTACAACCGAACATAGCGACGCCGATCTCGAGAAAGTCTTCCGCGCATTTGAGGAGACCATCGCGGAGATGCAGGCTGGCGATCTTCTGCCACTGCCGTCCGGAAACGCCACCGCCCCCGCTGTCTCAGCATCGCTGCCAGCAACGAGCGCTCCGATCACCGAATCGCAGATGGAGATTCTGCTTTCGGCCGAACTCTCTCCCGAAGCCAATTGCAGCTTTAATGAGTCCTTCACGTTACATCTGAAGGGCGATCTGAATCAGAAGGCGCTCGCCGACTCGCTCTCGGATCTCTTATCCCGCCACGAAGCTCTTCGTGCAACGTTCGATCAGGTTGCGGGTGTTCAGCACTTCTCTTTCCCTGCCCCCATCAATCTCCCCTCCATCGACTTGTCAGATGTCTCTGCCGATCAGCAGAAGGAACGGTACGACCGTTTCATCGACGAGGACGCACGCAAACCTTTTGACCTGAAGCAGGGCCCTCTGGTCCGTATGTCTCTGCTGCGCTTCGCACCGCAGCATCAGGCTCTCGTCTTCACTGCGCACCATGCAGTCTGCGACGGCTGGAGCATCAACGTCCTGCTCGATGAACTGGCAAAGACTTATACAGCGCGTGTTACGGGCAGCTCTCCCGCGCTCGATCCACTTATGCCCTTCAGCGAGTATGCAACGGCACAGGAAAAGCACTTCACCAGCATCGAAGGCGCGGCGGTCGAGTCCTATTGGACAAAGAAGTTCGAGATCCTGCCTCCTCTGCTTGACCTTCCGCTTGACAATGCGCGACCAGCCATGAAGAGCTTTGAAGGCGCCACGTACTCGAAGAAGATCGACCTGCAAACACTAAAGGAGGTCAAGAAGGCAGGAGCACAGCAAAAATGCACGCTCTTCGTCACGCTGCTAAGCGCCTTCTCGGCACTCCTCTCAAGACTCTCCAACCAGGACGATATCGTGGTCGGCGTTCCGGCAGCCGGCCAGTCCCTTGTGGAAGACAAGACACTGGTCGGTCACTGCGTCAACTTCGTTCCCATGCGGACACTACCCGTAGAGGGCATTTCAACAGCACAGTTCTTCGACCAGGTCCGAAAAACGGTCTTCGATGCCTACGACCATCAGAATTACACCTTCGGCCGGCTGGTTCGTAAGCTCGCAATCCCGCGCGACGCCAGCCGGCTCCCACTTCTCGAAGTGCAATTCAATCTCGAAAAGATCGGCGGAGATCTAAAATTTGCAGGCCTCGAGTCGAAAGTCGAACCCAACCCGAAGAGCTTCGTCAACTTCGACCTCTTCGTCAACGCTGTCGAAGGCTCCGATGGACTCACGCTGCACGTCGACTACAACACAAACCTCATCAATAACGAGACCGTAGCAAGATGGATGGAGTGCTATGAGGCTCTGCTGAAAGGCCTGACGGGCGACGTGTCCAAACCTCTCGCGCGTCTCCCCCTGCTTAACGCAAGTGAACACGACCTTGCCCTGTTTGCATTCAACCAGACCGAGGCTTCGTTCCCGGGAAACCTCTGTGTGCACCAACTCTTCGAGCAGCAGGTAGCCAGAACGCCGCATGCCCCTGCTCTACAGTTTGAAGACCAGTCGTTGAGCTATCTCCAGTTGAACGAGCGCGTCAATCGCCTGGCCCGCTATCTGCTTTCGCATGGCGTCAAATCCGGCGATGTCGTGGGAATCTACATGGAGCGGTCGGTCGCCATGATCGTCTCGCTGCTCGCAACGTGGAAGGCAGGTGCTGCCTACGTTCCTCTCGACCCGACGTTCCCCGCAGAACGTCTCCGAATGGTCTTTGAGGATATCGTCAATCCGATCGTCCTCACCCAGGCAGCGATAGCCGGCGACGTCCCATCCGCGGGGTCCAGAGTTCTGTCTGTGGATGCTCTCTGGCCCGAGATCGAGTTAGAGGACCCGAGCAATCTCGACCTCAAATATGCGCCGTCGCAGGTTGCATACGTCATCTACACATCAGGATCGACGGGACGGCCGAAGGGTGTTGAGGTCACCCACTCAAACGCGGTCAATCTGCTCAACTCCATGGCAAAGATCCCGGGACTTACCGCCAAGGACGTTCTGGTTGCAGTGACTACAATCTCCTTCGATATCGCCGCGCTTGAGATCTACCTTCCTCTTATCAGCGGTGCAGAACTTGTTCTTGCCAGCCGGGCCGTTGCAAGCGATGGCAACCAGTTGCTGAAGCTGCTGCGCGACTCTCAGGCCACCATTATGCAGGCCACACCAATCACCTTCCGCCTGTTGCTTGCCGCAGGCTGGAAAGGTGATCCCGCAATCACCGCCTGGTGCGGTGGCGAAGCCATGCCTCGCGATCTGGCCGACCAGATACTCGACTGCGGCATCAAGCTCTGGAACATGTACGGGCCAACGGAGACGACAATCTGGTCGGCAACCAATCGCATTACCAGCCGGGGCAGCGCGGTTCCCGTCGGCCTCCCCATCGACAATACTCAGTTCTACGTGCTCGACGCGTTGCAGCAGCTCGTTCCGTCCGGTGTTCCCGGTGAACTGTACATCGGCGGCACAGGTGTAGCCAAGGGATACTACAAGCGACCCGATCTGACGGCCTCGCGGTTTATACCCGACCCCTTCAGCAACAAACCAGGAGCACGGCTCTATCGCACCGGCGACATGGTTCGCCGTCTGAAAAATGGCGAGCTCGAGTTCCTCGGCAGGGCTGACGGTCAGATTAAACTTCGCGGATTCCGTATCGAGCTTGGCGAAATTGAGAGCATTCTCTCGACTCACCCGGGGCTCGAACAGGTTGTTGTTCTGCTGCGTGAAGATGTTCCTGGCGATAAGCGCCTCGTTGCTTACATCATTCCGCGCCGGAACACTGCACCGGATGCTGCCGACCTCCGCATCTATCTGCTGGGCAGGCTGCCCGACTACATGGTGCCTGCGGCATTCATCAGCCTGTCGTCTTTTGCAATGACGGCAAATGGCAAGATCGATCGCAAAGCGCTTCCCGCTCCCAGTTGGACGTCTCTCGCTCAGACTTCAAAGTACGTCGCTCCACGCACGCCGCATGAGGAGAGCTTCGCGAAGATATGGGCCGATGTTCTGCACATCGAGCGTGTTGGCGTGGAAGACAACATATTCGAGCTTGGCGGCGACTCGCTCCACGTCTTTCAGATCGCAGCGCGCGCCAACCAGGCTGGCATCGAAGCGCGGCCACGCCAGATCCTGCAGCATCGCAACATTGCTGCCATACTTGCGGACATCGAGAAGGGATCCGCAGCGCCAAAGCAGGCTCCACTGCTTCCCGTCTCCCGGTCAAAATACAGGATCACCCAGCCGCAAGTTGTGCGCGAGCCAGAACCTGTCGATCCAGGAGGCAACGGGAACCGATGAATTCGGAGGTGACTGATCGCGATCCAGCATCGGAGTCTGGCAATCCAGGCGAGGAGTACTTCGCGTTTCCGCTGACACCGGTACAGGCAGCGATGTTGCCTACTGATCTGAACAGCGTAGCGGATCCTCGTTTCAACGGCGCGTTTAGGATGAATCTGGATGGCGCCATCGACACCGCGGTTCTCGTACACTCTTTCCAGACGATCGTGCAACGCCATGAGACGCTTCGAACGACCTTCGAAGCAAATGGCTCCGAAGTCCTTCAGATTGTCAGACCCGCTGTAAGCATCGCTTTCAACGAAGTTGAACTGCGTGATCTCTCAGGCGACACGCAGGCCAACGAGCTCGACGCCATCTGTGTTCATGAGGCGCAAACCGGCTTCAACCTGACGGCAGCACCACCATTTCGTGTCGTCCTCATACGTTTAGAAAATACGAAATCGATGCTGGTGCTCACTCTGCACCAGATTATCTGCGATGGCTGGTCGATCGGCGTCTTGATGGACGAGCTTTCCACGCTCTACACTGCCTACGCCCGGCAGCAGCCATCTCCCCTGGAGCCCGTCTCCTTCCAATATGGTGACTACGTTATTTGGCAACAGGAACTGCTCTCTCAGCCTGAGGTTCAGGCCCAGCTCACCTATTGGAAGAACAAACTCGCCGGCTGTACCCAGCTACAGGTCACTCCCGATTTTGAGGCTGCAACACCATCCACAAGAAGCGACATCGTATCGCAGCTACTTCCGCGCGAACTGACGGAACGACTACGCAGCATCGCCCAGACTGAGAACACCACTTTTTTTGTCGTCAGCATGGCAGCCTGCATGGCGTTGCTCTACCGCTATACCGGCACCTGCGATGTGGCCCTTCGCACACCGCTCGCGGGCAGAACACGGGTTGAGTTCGAGTCTCTGATCGGCCAGTTCACCAACCAGGTCATCGTTCGGTCAACTATGTCCGAGGCACTAACCTTCCACGACCTGGTGGCAAAGGTTCGGGATTGCGTGTGGGCGGCGCTCTCCAATCAAGATGCGCCCTTCGAGACCGTTCTCCAGAACTATGCCGAACCGGACACCGCCCCATCGAGCCAGTTCAGAATCAACTTTGTCTGCCAGCGTGAATACGGACGCAGCGGCCCCTTCCAGTTTGAGCTTGATGGCACACGCATGACGACGCTGCCGTCGAAGTCGCAGGGAGCGATCTACGACCTGAATTTTTTTCTTGTCGAGCGCGAAGTGGGCTGGCGTCTCTCGCTCGAGTACAAGACCGACCTCTACTCGAAAGAGACCGCCGGCAGTCTCCTCAAACACTTTCAGGAGTTGCTTGCCGACGTCGCAGCCGATACGCACACGAAGATCGTCGAACTTCCATTGACCGATTCACAGCCACTTCTCAAAAGAACTTCTTCGACTTCCGCTCTCGAAGCCGGCAACCAGACGACACTCCCCGAGGCATCGCAGGACCTGCTGGCAATCCCTGCCAGTTTCGCACAGGAGCGCTTCTGGACGCTCTCAGAAGTCGACCCCGAGAACCCTGCTTTTCACATGCCGGTCACGCTACGCCTCACCGGCAAACTCTCTGTCACTCTTCTCGAAGATAGTTTTCGTCTCCTTATAGACCGCCACGAGATATTGCGAACCACGTTTTCCGATATCGACGGCAAGCTCATGCAGGTCATCCACAACTGCTCGGCGTTCGCGCTCGATCAGGTCAACATTGACGAGGCCCCAGAAGCCGAGCGTACAGCCCTGCTGGATGCAACCGTGCAAAGGATGCTCCGTGAGCCCTTCGACCTCTCTGCGCTACCGCTCTTTCGTACCGCGCTTTGCCGTCTGTCGCCTGCTGAGCACATCCTTGTTCTCAGCGTTCATCACTCCATCGCCGATGCCTGGTCCATTCAGGTCTTTCAGCGCGAACTCTGGACGGCCTATGAGCGTTTGGACAAAGACCGGGCATTCCACTTTGAGCCTCTTGCCCTGCAATATGGCGACTTCTCGATCTGGCAACGAGAAGGACTCTCATCGGAGGCAACGCAACATCACCTCGATTTTTGGATGAAGTCTCTGTCAGGAGATTTGCCGGTTCTGAACTTCCCGACCGATCAGCCAGCCAGCCAGCAAGGCGCTCCCAAAAGTTCTCTTGAGAGCCTCCTCTTCCCAGTCGAGCTTACACAATCGCTCAAGCAGCTCGCGCAGACGAACGACACAACACTCTATGTCGTCACGCTGACCTGCTTTTCCATGCTGCTGTCGCGCGCCTCAATGGCTCACGACCTCATCATCGGTTCCCCGGTTGTCAATCGAAGAAGCGAGACCGAACCGCTGATAGGTCCCTTTGCAGGCCCCATAGCGCTGCGGCTCCAGATGCAGGACAATCAGACGATACGCGACCTTATCGTGGCCAACAGAGACAAGACTGTAGAAGCATTAGGCCATACAGAAGTGCCGTTTGAAGTGCTTCTCGATAAGCTCGATGTCCGGCCAGTCGGAGGAAGAAGTCCTTTGTTCCAGTTCTACTTCTTCTGCCAGACTGCCTTCCTCCAGGCACGCGAATTACCTGACCTCACGATTACACCTCTGCCAAGCACAAGCGTAGGTATGCCGTTCGAGGTGCAGCTTGCCGTCATTGAAAGGAAAGAAGGCGTAAGAGCCGAGCTCGAATACAATGCCAATCTCTTCGATCGATCAACCATCCAGGAATGGCTGGGGTACTACGAGACGCTTCTTCAGGTCATGGCCACTGATCCAGAGCGCAAGCTCGGTGAGCTGCCTGCGCCTCCGCACATCGCAAGGCCTCTGGCATCGGAACAGGAGCGCCAGTCTTCAATCTCGCTACCCGCTATAAGCCACCCGGCAACTGCCGTCGAGTCGGCAGCGATACTGCACGACCCACTGACTGCCGAACTGGCCAACATCTGGCAATCGGCCTTGAACATCGAACACATCGGCCCAGACGATAACTTCTTCGTGCTTGGCGGGCGCTCCCTGGTCGCTGCAAGATTGATCGCCAGGATCAACAAAACATATTCGCTAAAGCTGGGGCTTGCGACGCTCTTCAACTGTCCTACTATTGCTGAGCTTGTCGCGCTCATTCGTGGCCAGTTTACACCGCCGGTGCCGTCTTCCATTGTCCCAGTCCAGCCAGAAGGCACCTCCACGCCTCTGTTTGTCGTTCACGGAGTGGGTGGAAATGTGCTCAACTTCTACGATCTCGCAAAGAGCCTTGGGTCAAGGTATCGAATCTACGGAATTGAAGCCCAGTCCCTGCAGCCCGACGCCATTCCGCTAACCAGGCTTGAGGATCTCGCAGCCTACTATATTAAGGAAGTCCGAAAGATACAGGCTAACGGCCCCTACAACTTCCTCGGCTACTCCTATGGCGGCTTTGTAGCTTTTGAGATGGCGTGCCAGCTTCAATTGGAAGGCGAACAGGTTGAACTCGTTGGCATGCTTGATACTCCGGTGTGGAGACATGCAGTTCGCGAAAACAATCACATTGTCGCAAAAGCTGCGCGGCAGGTAATGGCCGTATGGAGCCCTTTTTTTCACCGCCTGCGTCCATGTACGCCCATGGAGATCTTCGATGGAATCAAGAGCACCATCCTGCGG
Source organism: Acidobacteriota bacterium (assembly GCA_018268895.1). Taxonomy (NCBI): domain Bacteria; kingdom Pseudomonadati; phylum Acidobacteriota; species Acidobacteriota bacterium. The sequence goes on from JAFDVP010000001.1 coordinate 1,387,700, forward strand.
ACCTTCTACACCATTGCCACAGCGAAGAACATGACGATCCCATCCAGGCTCAGGAGCGTCTACCACATCAATTCCTTTGCCGTGGTCAACTATGTTCCCAAGACCTACCATGGCGCAGTAACAATGCTGAGAGCTTCACGCGAGAAGGGTCCAAGGGACCTCGGATGGGGCAAATTTACAACTCAACCCGTCCGTGTTTTTGAGATCCCCGGTGCACACCTTCAGGTCCTATCGAATGAGAATCTGCCGCGCGTAGTCAGAAGCCTGCGTGAATGTCTGTTATGAGCATTGTGAGAAACTCTAAACAAACACGTCTTTACTTCGCTGGCCACTGTTTAAAATGAACCTCAGGAAATGGGCTGGAGTTGCCTGAATCCAACAAAGACGACCCTTCCTCTCGCAATGTCTTGTTGAAGAAAGCCAATGCGTACTCGCGCACAATTTTATGCATTCGAGCTGGCTTGATTGGACCGGTATGCGTAACCCATCTAAAGGGTGAGATCATCGATTGATCCGTAAAATCCGCGTGCATTGCTCCGTCAATCACAAGTTTGTACCCCCCAAACTTTTCCAGGCTATTCAGGACATTTTTTGCATCCAGCATGTCAAGCTCAGCGTTCACGCGAACGGCTTGAATGGGCGAATGCAACTTTATAAGCTGGGGGTCCCCATCGGGTTCGTACATGAACATCATCGGCTTTCCACTTGATCGATCCCGAATACCATCGAATGTCCAGCCATCCATATTGATGGCCGATCGAACCCGGGGATCCAGACTGCAAATACGCAGAGCGGCAGATCCCCCAAATGAATGCCCCAACGCTCCAACAAGATTTGTATTGAGGTGCTGGTACCAGAAACTCTGAGGGTCTAGATTTGCGGCCTGTAGCGAGTTCAACACAAAAAGCTGATCGGCTGTCCATTTCTGCAGCTCCATATTCCAGAGCGCTTCGGTTCTGTCAGTCGATTCGACCCCCACATCGATGATGGGAGAATTGTCGATTCCATTAATCACTCTTCCATCGGGAAACGCGACCCGTGCGGAGTTATAAGGATGGTCGGTCGACACAACGACATAACCGTGACTTGCCAGCTCCTCGGCTAGAAAGGTATCGGAGATGCGTGTTGCTCCCCAGCCATGTCCAAAGAGAATCAGGGGAAATGGCTCCCGATCCGATGCCAACGGAGCATCCATACGGGAATTGGTCCACAACACGCTCTGATACGAGTTCTTCAGCTTGCTTTCGGACCATCGTCGGTACGGAGCCAGATGGTTTCTCGAAGGTGCCGCAGGGTACCAGACCTGAATCATCAATTCCCTGGGTCGCCCGCGATCCGTCCCCGCATCTTCTTTCCGGCTGTCGTCACGCATATAGAGGATGCGGGTGCCCACCGGATAGGATCCGGTGGGTTTTGGGAAAGAGAACATTGGTATTGCGTAGGACAAACCTCCGCTCAGAGCACAAAGAAAACAAATAAGGCTTGCGGCTACCCAGCGGCTATTGGAGCCATCAGATGCTTTCCATCGAAAGACCAGGATCAATACGGCAAGATACACAGGAAGCATCTGCCAATGACCGCCTTCATAAATCAGATGAATAGCCAGCAGCGCCAGACAAAACGCCGTGAAAAGGGTCCTGATTCTCCGAAAGCCGGAAAAATATTCATTCAACGCGGCTAATACCAAGGCAATGGTCAGAGCAACTTCAAATGGTCGCAACACGCCCTCTACAAGAAATGCACTCTTTTGTAATCGTCAACATTCTACACAGGCCCCGCTGGTCACACCGAATCCCTTTGGAAAGCCCACAATCTGACTTTCCGGGACAAAAGGTTAACATTCTTGAGAAGCTGCCCGCAGCCGTTTATAGTCGAGTAGACTTGCTTGGGAGACTTTCGGTTCACAAATAGACCTAGCAGACCCTGCGTGAAAGACGTATCAGAGTGAATTTTTAATGCCGTTTCTTCTGCTTTCTCCTGGTTGGATATCTGCATGAACATTCTTGTAGTGGAAAACGATCTGCCAACCCAGGCGCTGCTGCTGGGGTGGCTGCAGGAATGGGATCACAAGGTCTCGACCGCTGGAAACGGCTTTGAAGCGTTGAATTTGCTGGAACAACGTGATTTCGACCTCGTTCTGAGCAACTGGACCGTCTCCGAATTGGATGGGCTCGCTCTTTGCAGGAGGATTCGTGAAAATCCAAGCCCGACCTATTGCTACATCATTCTTTACACGCTCAAGCCAGGTGAGCTCGATTTTGTGGCCGGCATGGATGCCGGGGCAGATGACTTTATCAGCATCCCGCTGGAAGCAGGGCGACTTCGAGTCAGGATCCGCGCAGCAGAACGTATCCTGACCCTTCGACAGGAGTTGGCGGAGCAGAATGCGAGTCTCAACCGGCTCAATGAAAAGCTTGGTGCGGCCTATAAGACCATCCAATCGGACCTGCAGGCCGCCTCAGCGTTACAGACGGGCTTGATGCCTAAAATCTCGGAGGTCCATCCTTCCTTCCGGCTCGATTGGATGGTACTGCCAAGCAGCTTTCTGGCGGGCGATAATCTCAACTATTTCATGATGCAAGAGCGGTACCTCATCTTCTACCAGCTCGACGTTGCTGGACATGGAATACCATCGGCGCTTCTTTCGGTAACCCTGAACCATCTTCTTTCTCCGCAGCCTGGGAGCCCCATGGTCCGCTTCGACCCGCATCTGGAGCTAAAGCGTATTGTTCCGCCTGTCGATGTTGTCAGCGAGCTGAATCGGCGCTTCCAGCCCCAGGGCGATGGCTACTTCACCATGATCTATGGTGTTCTGGACACCAAGACACGCGAGGTCCGATTTTGCCAGGCTGGCCATCCTATCCCCTTGCAGATAAGACTCGACGGAACCATTAGCCCCATCGGCAATGGGGGGTTTCCGGTTGGACTTTGGCCGGACATGACTTATGAAGAGACGACGACAATGCTCCAACCTGGCGATCGTCTTCTTCTCTACACCGATGGAGTTCTGGATTGCGCCAACCCGGAAGGAATTCCATATTCCATGGAACAGTTGAAAAAGCTGCTTAAGCAGACGATCGGGCTCTCTACCAAGGCCGCTCTAGAGGCTGTACAAGAAGATCTTGAAAAATGGTGTGACGGAAAGAACTTTCCAGATGATGTCTCTATGCTAATAATCGAGAGCAAGTAATACACTTTGGTAATAGGGATATCATCAATGATCACGATATCGCTGATTCGGGAGTCAGTCTTGCAAGACCAGACAAACTACTCCATCTCGTTTTCCATCGACAGCCAACTGAATCAAATCAGTTTGGTTCGGGCTGCGTTGTCTGGAGTTCTGAAGCATCTGGGAGTCGTTGAAACAGATATTTTTTCGCTTGAATTAGCAGTAACAGAGATCATCAACAATACTCTCGAACACGGCTACCACGGTGCAACGGATCGACCTATCGAAGTGAAGGTGAAGGTGACAGGTTCTGAGGTGCAGATCGATCTGAGCGACAATGCTCCCCCATTTCCGAAAGACCAGCTTTACCGTCTTGCTGGAAACCCGGCGCCGCTGGATGATCCTAATGAAGACTGGCCCATGCGCGGTCATGGGTTGCAGATTGTTCGGCAGATTGTTGACTCAATCGATCTTACTTCCGACTATCAACGAAACCATATGACCATTCGAAAGCATGTCGGCCTGCAAAACAACTAGAGCACTCAACTTGTCAGGTCTGCTGGAAAAACTAAACGTAGAAAGTATTTTAGCGAGAGCTTGAGATTGTATATAAAACTACGCCGTACAACGTAGTAGGCATCGGCCAGATAGCGCTGCGTTTCATCTGCCGGATCACTGAGCGACAATGCAGCTTCGGTAATCAGCCCGGCAGATCCTCCCAAATACAAAACACGCCAATCTGTGGGAAGCTTCTCAATCTCTTCTGGAGTGCGCGGCGGGAGCCCCACAAAGCCGATGCGCCCCTTTGCGACAGCGAAGAGCCCCGGAAGAAACTGGCGCAAAAATGTACGCCAGCCAGCTTTTCGGGGAACACTCCACGCATCTGCGCCCAGGCAAAGAAGCGAATACCCGCGGGACGATATCTCATTCTCTCTCGAGGGCAATTGGACCATCTGTATCGAAACATAGGACAACCTGCGGAGAACGCCAAATACGATGGCTGCCAGGATGGATACAGGCAAAAAAAGAAGGATCAGCAGAACCGCAAGAACGGATTGAGCTCTTAGAATCAACCAACTCTGTTTGCGTGGTTGATTCAGCCCCCCAAGAAGAAAGCTTTCGACAACATCGACGCCTGTTCCAAGACGCGCATTGATGAGCAGATTGTGGTCGACGAGCACCTTATTCAGCTCAAGCCCTTCGCCGACATAGCTCCCCGCAGTAACCAGAGAATGTTCGATCGTCGTGTTTGTGTCTACGATGCACTCTCCCTCAATGACAGCATTCGGCCCGAGCCTTACCCCTCGATTGAGGCGGCTGTTAGGCCCGACATAAAGAGGGGCCGTGAGTTCGACGGTAGGATGGATTACGACATTACGTGATATCCAGATTCCCGGCTCGCGCTCCATTCCGTTGATCTTTATTCCGTCGAGGCTGCCTCCCAGCAGCATTGTTTGTGTTTCCAACAATGAGGCAGGCGTGGAGGCGTCCAGCCACTTCTGAACTCGAATGACTCTCGCCTCCGAGCTTGATGCAAGGCCCTCAAGATTGACCTGTAGTTCCTCAATTGTCTGGTTTGCAAAGCTGTCGCTCACAGCTCCTGCGGCAAAGACGGCAGTTCCCTTCCATGCTTCCAGCTTGGCAGCGGATGGAGCATCTCTTACAGGATCCGTTATGCCATAAAAAAGCGTTGGCTTCTCAAAAACAGCATCGGCAAGCCCCACACAGGGGTAACTCTCAGCATGTATAAGGCTCCAGGGCTGTGTCCGGATCTCAGGAATAATCTTCAGGGAACGATACGGGCGCTCAGGGTGAGCAGCCAGATGATACCGAAATTTGCACCCCCACCGATCGCCATTGCCCAACAGTGCCTCGACGGCTTCAGGGGCGTGGCAGACGATAAGCTCTATCGTTACAATCCCCTGGGCCACCAGGCTTTCGACAATATGCTGAAGCAGCGGCCGGTCCCCTAACGGCAATAGCACCAGCGAACGCTTGGCATCAAGGCTGTGCATGCTCCTTGACCGGCTGGGGATAACGATGACACCTACCATCTCACCCCCATGCAGCTTATGCGGACAGGAGAGGTGTTTGGAGCTTCGCAATAGAAAAACAACGCTTTACCGGGAAAACATCTGTGCTGCATCCTGCGATAGTCCTTCCAACAAGCGATATACTCCACAGAGAACCTCAAAACAGCACCTTTTCTCGTAGCGATAGAATACCCATCTTTCGAAAAATGACTTCACTTCAAGAAAAAGAATGTCAATTTCGCATAGTTAATCTTAAATAGAACTACGAATCAACTGCTTTGAGGAGGTACGGGGTGGGAAGCGCTGATGTATTCGGCATGCATTTCTCTCGGATAACAACCGAAGAACTGTGCCTCCGGATTGCCCGCGAACCCCTTCCTGCCGGCAAGGGGCCGCGACTGCTCTTTACAGCAAATCTGGATCATATCGTGAATCTCCGCCGCAATGCTGAGTTTCGCGAAGCTTACAGCAATGCCTATCTAGTAACTGCCGATGGAACGCCGGTTTATCTCTATGCGCGCTTTAGAGGGTCGGCTGTACAGGAACGTGTGACCGGGTCTGACCTTCTTTTCGGTCTCGCTCAGGAACTGCCACGATGTGACTGCCGCTGTTTTTTCGTTCCAAGCAGCGAAAAAACCGCGGAACTTCTTGTGAAATTGTTTGCCGGACGCGGTTTGGACGAAAAGGCCATCGAAACCGTTGTTCCCCCGTTTGGGTTCGAAAAAGATCCTGACTACACGCAATGGCTACTGCAAAGGATCCGAGAGCATCGCACGACACACCTTTTTTTCGGGGTTGGCGCGCCCAAATCTGAAATTTGGGCGAACAAGCATAGAGAAGAGTTAGGAAACTGCTATGTTCTCTGTGCTGGAGCTGGCCTGGATATGCTGGCCGGCCTCAAGCAAAGGGCCCCGCAGTGGGTGCAAAGATACGGTTTAGAGTGGTTCTGGCGGTTTTGTCTTGAACCGAGGAGACTTTTCCTCAGATACTTCGTCAGCTCGTGGAGGTTTCTGGCCGCCGTCATTGACGACTTACGATCCAGGGTCATCAATTAGAAACGCATCGCCATTTTTCTCAATAGGCCCCCCGGCCTATCAGAATCGCGGGGATTGTCTTTATGAGCAGCAGTATGTCCAGAAACAGGCTATGGCTGTCAATGTACTGAGTATCCAACCTGACTTGCTGCTCAAAAGATAGCTCGCTCCTGCCACTAACCTGCCATATACATGTCAGGCCCGGCTTCACCTCAAGCCGCCTGCGATCACTCACCGAATAGCGGGCCACCTCCCGAGGAAGGGGTGGGCGCGGGCCAACCAGGGACATCTCGCCCTTCAATACGCACCACAGTTGTGGCAGTTCATCCAGACTGAGCTTGCGGATAGTCCCACCTATCCATGTAATTCGAGGATCCCGCTTTATCTTGAACGTGATCCCATCGCCATGCTGGTTCTCAGATACCAGTTGCGATCTTAGCTTCTCTGCATCAACAACCATGGAGCGGAACTTCGGAAACCGGAATTCTCTTCCCCACAGGCCGACACGCGTCTGCCAGAATAATGCAGGACCGCCGTCTTGGAGGCGAATAATTGCTGCAAGAATAAAGAACAGCGGAGAGAACGCGACAAGTGCAATCGACGAAATGACAATATCCATTGCGCGCTTGAAAAACTTGGCACCGTTGACAACAAATGCCCAGCTGAGCATCTTGAGATGAACCTTGAAAGCACGGAGACGGCCCCCTGCGTGCCACGAATCTCCGTACCCCCGATACAATTGGTCTACGAGAGATTTCCTGCCAAAATCGATATGTAGCCTTGAGGCGCCCACGTGGTTCCCCTTCTGTGAGCCACCATCACAAACCGGCACATGCCTCTGATTCACGCATCCTCCCACTGACCCCCTAAGGTACCTCTTTTTAGAGAGATATGCTGTACAGCGTTCGTGGGATGGGTTTAGGCCCTTGTTGCAGGAAAACTAGAATCGAAGCTGTCCTGGGATGTGACCGTGCTCTTGCCCTTATGCATGAAATCGTCACTTATTTTGGGTTGAAGTATACTATGCGCTCGGGGCGATACAACTGTTTTATTTGGGTTTAACGCCAAATTCGGTGCAATCCTTTAGTTAGGACGGAGTACATCACGATGGGTACCTTTCGTCACATGTGGGCGATGTGATACATCAAGAAAGCGATTCAGGGATGAAGCCTCCCCCTATCTTGAGAGTCGGATATTTCTGGAGTTAGAGAATGCAGGTTTTGAGTTCTGAAAAAGAGGGCGTCCTGGTTGGGAAGATCGATGCGAAGGCCCTCGACGCAAGCAATGCGCGCGCATTTAAAGACGCCATCAAACCGATGCTGACCCAGGGAGCTCGGTTGGTGCTGGATCTCTCCAAAGTGGAGTTCATCGACAGCAGCGGCCTTGGCGCGCTGGTTTCCTGCCTTCGGCAAGCGCACGCCGACGGCGGCGAGATCAAGCTGTCTGGGCTAAGCAAACCGGCCCGCGCATTATTTGAACTCGTGCGGATGCACAGGGTGTTTGAAGTTTTCAATAATTCAGAAGAGGCCGTCACCTCATATATCGCATGATCATGCAGACGTAGAATCCTCTTTCGACACTGTGCCGTTGTCTTCGGCAACAACGTTGTTCCTTCGTGTTGTTCTTCGAACACTTGCAAATTCAGGCCTTGCCCATGACGAAGTCATCGTCGCTGCGGATTGGATATTTGATCAGCAAGTATCCCGCCGTCTCCCACACGTTTATTCTTCGCGAAATTGCGGCGATACGACAACGAGCGATCACCATTGAAGTGGCTTCGATCAACGAGGCAGGTGATCGCAATACGCTGACCCAGGCCGAACGGGATGAAGCCGATTCCACTTTCTACGTAAAACGCGCAGGCGCAGTTGGTGCGCTGAGATCCCTCGCGACGTTGGGCCTACGGCATCCCGGCAGACTCTTTGCAGGGGTTGGTCTGGCGTTCAAACTTGGCCACATGGCCCCACGTCGTACGCTGCTTTGCCTGTTTTACCTTGCCGAAGCGGCGATTCTGGCTCAATGGATGAAGGAGCGTTCCCTCACCCACCTTCACGTTCATTTCGCCACTCAGGCGGCAACGGTTGCCCTCATTCTCAAGACAATTGCTCCGATCGATTTTTCGATGATGGTGCACGGACCTGATGAGTTTTACGACGTGGACAGCTACTTTCTTGAAGAAAAAGTCGTAAAAGCACGGTTTGCCGTCTGCATCAGCTACTTTGCGCAGAGCCAGATGATGAAGCTGTCTCCTGGAACCGCCTGGGAGAAGTTCGATATAGCGAGGCTGGGTGTCGATTGCTCTCACTTCGTCCCCCGGCCGTTTCGTACGTCGCCAGAGGCGTTCGAGGTGCTGTGCGTAGGCCGCCTGGTTTCGACCAAGGGCCAGCGCATATTGATCGAGGCCGCAGAGCAACTAGTCCGCCAGGGCAGGAGCTTTCAGTTGCGGTTTGTTGGTGACGGTCCGGACAGGAGCGAGCTGGAGCATCTTGTGAGTGGCAAAGGGCTGGCGGCACAGATTCGCTTTGAGGGGCCAATCAATCAGGACAGGATCCTGGCCTTCTACCGGCAGGCAGACATCTTTGCCCTTGCCAGTTTTGCGGAGGGGATTCCCGTCGTCCTGATGGAGGCAATGGCCATGGAGATTCCCTGCATTGCCACGGCGATCAATGGCATCCCGGAGCTTATACGCGACGGCGTTGATGGCTTGCTCGTTGCGCCCTCCGATGTGGATGGACTGGCAGCGGCGTTGGCGCGTCTGATGGATGAGCACGGATTGCGAGAATCCCTGGGCAAAGCCGGGCGGCAGCGTGTGCTGGAGAGCTATGAGATTTCGGCGAGCGCCGACCGGCTGCGGGATGTTTTTGAAAAGAGGCTGGGGGCACATTGATCGACGGACCGCTCACAGCGCTTTGGGGAGTTGCGGGAGTTGCAGCGGCATGGTTTACGCTGCCGGGCTCCGTCGAACTACTCACGCTAAGCCTTGCTGCGCTGCTGCCATCTCGACGACGAGCGGGTCCCTCTACGGCACCGGCATCGTGGCGGGTCGCAGTTGTAGTTCCAGCTCACAATGAAGAAGGTGGCATCGCCAATTGCGTTCAAAGTCTCCGGCGGGCAGTTGATGGAAGCGTCGATGCCGACATCTATGTCATCGCAGACAATTGCACCGATGCCACGGCATCTGCCGCTTCGCGGGCAGGCGCCAGGGTACTGACGCGAACAAATGAACGGCAACGTGGCAAAGGTTATGCGCTCCACTTCGCCTTTCAGTCCCTGGAACCGCTGGGCTATGACTGCGTTTTGATCGTGGATGCCGATACGGAGGTTGCACCGAACTTCATTCAGGCGACGGCAGGCGCCATGCGCGACGGCGCTGAAGCGGTGCAGGCCCGATACCTGGTTAGCAATCCTGAAGAGAGTACACGAACACGGCTGATGGGTCTGGCACTCAGGGCCTTCAACGTGGTTCGTCCGCTGGGAAGGGAGAACCTTGGCCTTTCCGCGGGGATTCTTGGCAACGGCTTTGGCCTCCGGAACGAAACGCTCAGGGCAGTTCCCTATCTGGCCGCCTCGGTTGTGGAAGACCTGGAATATCACCTGTCGCTCGTGCGGTCGGGCCGACGAGTCAGGTTCATCAACGAGACGACAGTTTTTGGCGAGATGCCGGTTCGGGGAAAGGGCGTTGAGGTACAGCGGTCGCGATGGGAGGGCGGCCGGCTCAGGATGCTGCTCGAAAAGAGTCCGGGGCTGGCACTCAGCGTGCTTCGTGGACGCTTCTCGATGCTTGAGCCGCTTCTGGAGCTGCTTCTGCTCCCATTAGCATTCCATGTCGCCCTGTTAGCCGTGGCCATTTCGGCGCCTGTTCCTGCAGCACGCTACATCGGCCTTGCTGGAGCAGCGATCGTATTGCTCCATCTGTTTGCGGCAATCGTAGTTGGCGGCGGAAGCTGGAAAGACCTCGGGACGCTGGCGGCCGCACCCTTTTATGTTCTGTGGAAGATCATGCTGATCCCGTCGCTGCTCAAAAATGCCCGCTCGGAGAATGCGTGGGTCCGAACTCATCGAAATACCGAGCTAACAGACGAGAATGAAAAGCGCTCGCCTGACAATGTTCAATAAGAAGGCATCCAGTCAGAAAGTAGACTGGGGGTCTTTTTTCTTTCTGGTAAATTAACCGTTCGCTTTAATGGCCCCTGTGTGTTAAGTCTTTGGAAAGAAAATTGCGCGAATTTGCGCCCCAAATGAAACACTTGCGAGATATGGACAGACCGGTAGTGCTGATTGGCGCCACTACGTGGTGGCAGTTGTCGGCCCGCATGGCGATGGCCCTGCTTCGCCAGAATTGCACGGTCGTTGCTGTCTGTCCGCCGGGACATCCCCTTCGGGTTCTCAGCGGAATCAGCGCTATCTATCCGTATCAAAGCATCGATTCGCTGGAAAGCCTGAAGACAGCGATTCTGCAATCGAAAGCTGACGTTATCGTTCCCTGCGACGATGGAGTCGTCTGGCAGCTCCATGCACTTCATGCAATTTACCCCGAATTGAGAGGGCTGATTGAAGCCTCGTTAGGGCCTCAGGAGATGTACGAGATCATCCGCAGTCGCGGCGATCTGCTTGGCGTCGCAGCAGAGCTTGGAATCCGGGTTCCGCAAACGATGGAGTTCAGGTCGAAGGACGATCTGCAAAGGTGGTCTCTGACATCTGGTGTTTTAAAGCTGGATGGTAGCTGGGGCGGTACGGGAGTTGAGATCGCCGATTCCCCGGCCGCAATCTCGGAGGCATACGAAAAGCTGTCGAGACCAAAGGGTGCTGGCTTCTCATGGAAGCGTTTTATCGTAAATCGCGATCCTCTCGCGCTGTGGTCGTGGAGGAATGCGGGCACCCCCCGGGTCACCATACAGCAGTTCATCCCTGGCAGGCCGGCAAATGCCATGTTCGCCTGCTGGAGAGGCGAAGTGATCGGGGCCGTCGCGGTCGAGGTGCTGAACAGTCAGGGCGCAACAGGATCAGCCACGGTCGTTCAGGTGATTCAACACCAGGAGATGATCGAGGCAGCCTGCAAGCTGGCGAAGAGACTTTCATTGCACGGGTTCCACGGACTGGACTTTATTCTCGAGAAGGATACGAACGATGCGTATCTCATCGAGCTCAATCCACGGTGCACTCAACTGGGACATCTGCGGCTGGCCAAACAAGGCGATCTGGCAGGGGCCTTTATCAGCAAACTCAAAGAGGAAGAACCCTCGATCCCCTTAGACACCCTCAAGGGAGATACGATCGCCTTCTTTCCGCAGGCGTTTCTTTTGAACCCCAAGAATCCTTATCTCGTCTCAGGTCACCATGACGTTCCATGGGAGGAACCAGCACTGATTCGCGAACTACTCCAAGGGCCGTGGCCCGAAAGGCAGTGGCCAACGCGCATCTATCACTTTTTCAGGCCGCCAAGACGAGTGGTGGATTTGCAGATTGACTCCGACTGAACCAATTCAGTTAAGAGAAGGTCTGATCAAGTCCGTAAAGATTCCCTCAACGGCTAGAGCCACGTTGACGGCATGCCGTTTGGCACGGCTGAAGAGCCTGTCCTGAGCCGCAGTCGAACGCGTGCCCTTGAACTTGATCAGAGGCTCCTTAGAGCTGCTTGTATTCCACCAGCATCGCCCGCTTCCCTCTTCTGCGGTTCAGCTTATATTGCAGTTGACCGATATAGATAGGGACCTGTTGCAGGTGGGAATGAATGCCAAAGAGCGCCAGGGCCAGGACGTCCTTTGTCTTCCACCGCGCCTTCCAGGCCGAGCGAACCGCCAAAAGCGCAAAGAATGCCAGGACGGCCGCCAGAGGCAGCGGGGAGAGCCAAAAGATCGATCCGCCCAAACCCAGCAGCAGGAATCCCACAAGAGCGATAGCGCGGTTCCTATTGGCCTTCGATTCTTCGGTCCAGAACTGCTGGCCTGTGGATCGAAAGCGGTCCGCCACCTCGGCAAATGCGTGTCCTGCACGGGTCGATCGCTTCCAATACTGGCCCCACCTGTGAATGGCCAGGTCGTGCCCTGTCATAGGACGATCTACATGGAGGATGGCGAAGCCATGAGCGGCGATCCTTCTACATAATTCGGGCTCTTCACCTGCGATCAGCGTCTCATCGAAGCCGTTCACCCGCTCCAGCATACTGCGTAGAAAGAGAGCGTCTCCACCGCAATAGGGGGTCCTTCCGGCAGCGTAGATCCAGTCCAGATCCAGCGTGCGAATGTAGATCGATCGCTCGGGATACAGCTCACGGCGATGCCCCCATACGACCGCAATCTCAGGGTCGGAAAACTCATGGAGAGAATCAGTCACGAAACGCGGATGCAGAATGGTATCTCCATCGAGAAAGAGAATGATGGATCCGGTTGCTACGCGCCAGCCAGCATTTCGCCCGAGTGCGGCGGAGGGGCGCTCTGGATGGAGCACGATGGTTTTGGCGCCCATCGACTGGGCCAGTTCGACGCTCCCGTCGATCGAGCCGGAATCGGCATAGATCACCTCCAGGTCGAAGCCGCTGTAATCCATCTCAAAGACCGACCGGAGGCAGCGACGAAGTCTTTCGCCTTCATTTCTACCGATCACCACAACCGAGACAAGCGGTCTTTTGGCGAGCTGCCCGGAATTTGATTCGTTCGTCATCGATCCAATTTAAGGTTCGGGCGGGCCATTGCTTCAATCTGCAGCGCCTACGGGCTCACTGACCTTTCGGGGTATTACACGTGCCGGTATGCCCACAGCGATAGAATTGGGAGGGACATCTGAGATCACGACCGCATTCGCTCCGATCGCTACATCGTCACCAACGACGATTGGGCCCAGCAGCTTCGCCCCGGCTCCGATGTCGACGCGGTTTCCAACGCGGGGCGATCCGCGAACGCCACGATTGCGAAGCCCCACAGTCACTCCGTTCCGCATGACGCAATCGTCGCCGAAGACAGCATCACCACTGACGACAATGCCTCCGATATGTTCAATTACAAAACGCTTTCCAATGATTGCTTCGCATGGAAGTTCCGTGCCTAAAAGCATTTCTGAGAAAAACTTCAAGAATTTATACAAGCATGAAAACGGGAGGCGAAGTGGACGGGATTGAATGCCGTATCGCCACCGGCCGAAGCGATAGATCAGCAGCACCCAAAAGCCATGACGACTCCACTGACTGTTGTGCGTGCGCCAGTCTTCGCGGATGTTCTCGAACACAAATGCTCCAGGGTCGAATGGCTGAGGGCCAATACTGCACTATCGCAGAAGTGCTCCTATGGTAAACAGATTGACCAGCGGAGACAATTTTTCAACGGTGTAACCCATGCGGTTGAAGCCACTCTCGGGGACGTAGATGATATCCCCCGACTGAAGCGTCAGATCAAGCGGCTTGGCGCCCAGGATGTCCTTGTAGGAGACCACCTGGGTCTTGCCCGGGACCTTGTCTGTACCACGGTGAATGACCTGAATATCGGGATAGTGGCCTGCCTTCTCAGTAGGTCCTCCAGCCATGGCAAGAAGCTGGGGAAGGGTTGATTTCTTCTCCAGGCGCTGCGTTCCGGGCCGCAGAACCATCCCCATGACGGAGACATACTTGTCCGGGCCGGGAACGAAGACGACATCGTCCCTTTTGAGGCGCAGATTTGCGAGGGGATTTCCCTCCTCAAGCAGGCTACGCAGTTCGACGGTCACCATGGTCGCATTGCCACGATAGATCATGCACTCTTCAGGAACTCCCATCGGAATCGGAGCGGCGGTTCCAGGCGCGGCGCCAGCGCCAGCCCCCATTGGCGAAGGAGTCTGAAGCTGTCCTCCGCGCGAGATGACCTCCAGCAGGGTTGGCGTCTTGTCAAACGTCAAAAGCCCGGGATGCTCCACCGCACCGAGAAGCAGGATGTGGTTCGAAGTGTAATGGTCAACACCTACGGAGACGGTCACCCCGGAATAGTAGCTGCTCAGTGCAGATTGGATATCCGTCGCAGCCTGCTCGCGGGTCTTGTCCGCAACCATGATTGACCCTGCAATTGGCATGGTGATCTTTCCGTCAGGGCCAACGGTATGCTTGCTGGTCAATTCTGGACGGCCGATAACCTCGACGGTAATCTCATCACCTCTGCCCAGTTCGTAGGGCTGGTCTGCCGCCACTTCAAAGGACTTTAGAAGTGAGAGGGGATTCTGCTTCAGTTCTGTCGCTGATGATGTATCCTGGGCGCGACAGGCCGGGCCAGCCTGAAGAAAAGATGTAGCCAGCAGGAACAACCCTAATTTCTCTTTGGTCAGCTTCATGCTCATGGCAAACTCCGTAACACGTACCTGTCCTGTTTATGATAGCGAACCGCTCAATCCCTTAAACTTTCCGCATCATTGTGAGTGACGTCGTGGATGGGTAACGGTTATACACCTTTAGTTTTACAGACGTCGGCTGAACGCTGAAAGCGGAAAGTTCAGCCAGTTCATACCACAATCGTGTGAGTCTGTAGCTATCGCTCCAACTACTGGAGCATCAAGAGGGATATCGCTCAAAATATAGCTCTTACCCGGCTCTCCAGATGGTTCTGCGATCTCTATAGGAAGGCTCGTCGAGGACAAGAGCGGGACTTTAAAACAGGTCAGCGGCAACGAAAGACCACGGCCGTCCGCCTTGATAATCGCTTCCTTTTGGGTCCAGCAGCGATAGAACGCCAGGCGCTTTGTTTCAGGAGAATCAATTGATCGGAGCGATGCGACTTCGTCCGGGTGAAATGCCGATTCGGCGACTTCCATGATATCTAACGATGAATCAATCCGTTCTATATCAATTCCCACATCGCCGCTTCTACTCAACGCGATGAGGATCATCCCGCGCGAATGAGTGACGTTAAAGGAGATGCTTCGCCGATCCTGGAATACGGCGGGTTTGCCGTAAAGACCTTCAGTAAGAAGGACGCCGGGCGGTTCGATATCAAGAGCGCTACCTAAAAGTAGCCGCAAACATGCCCTTGCTACAACAAACTCTTCCCTCACCCTGCCTGCGCGCCTTCGTTCAGCACGCTCCTGCTCCTCAAGGGTCAAGAAAGGCATGGCCGCAGCCATCAAGCTGTCATTGCCTTCCAGCTCAAGACGCCATACCTGAATCTCCCCCTCTTCCACCGGAGGAATACGATCGACGGATTTCCAGGCATTCGGCATTGTTAGCTTGGTCGTGGGGTTTTATCGGAGCTTGATGAATCAACCTCTGCGAACTGAGAACAAGCATACCCGAGCGTGACATTTCCGCTAAGCTATTGCTGATGTGCCCAGGCTACCGGCGTGTGCACTGAAAGTGAAGGTCTATGAACACTCTCTGCATTGGATCGACATCTTTTCGCCGCGGCCTGGCAGGTTTATTAAAGCCTCTTCGGTTCATCGGAGTTTTGGCCTGCGCAGCAACTGCCGGATGTCATCATGCGGGAGCGCAACGAAATGCCGCAACCGAAGGCACTGGAAGCGCTGTGACCAACATAGCGATCGATGGCACCGTTGCCCAGAATGATGTTCGACGGTTAGGCATCAACATCACGACACAGAGTTATTACGATTCGGGACAGATGCTTCGTAATCTGATATTTCGAAACCCAGGATTTGAAGGCGAAATATGGCAGACCATACTCCGCTGCAAAGCGGCCACCGCTACGAGTTGCACTGACTGGAACATGTGGGGCCAATGGCCGGCAAATTTCCTTGAAGGGGGAGAGTTCGAGTTTATTTCCGGCCCGGCTGCCGGCGAGTCTGGAAAGGTAACGATGAGCCTGCCTGCACAACCTCAGATCCCCGACCAGGGCGTAACCATTGGCTTCGCACCTTTAACACGGCCCCCTTCCGCCAACGACTTCGTCATCGTAAAAAAGACCATCCCGGGCAATGCAGAGACAGCGTGGTTTGCAGATGCGTCGGGTGGAGCAACATTCACGACCGAGTTCTCTGATCTCTCCCCCTTAACTCAAGGCAAACAAGCATTGCGTATCTCTGCTGAAGGACCGGGGAGATCAGCCAGCGTCAGGTCCATCTTTGAGTCCATGGCGGACCACTCTTTTGTGCGTCTGAAAGGCCCCTATCGTTTGAGCTTTCGCGCTAAAGGAGTTTCAGGTGAGAGCCAATTGCATGTATCGCTGGCCCGCTTAGCCAGGCACGGAACCAAATTCTTCGACAAAAGTTTCAAGCTTTCCAATAAGTGGGCGGACTATAGCTACGACTTCAATGCAACTGAAAATAGCGATGAACCTGGAAGCGTCATCCTTGGCTTTGATATTGCCAACTCCAATGTCCTGCTGGACGATGTGAGCCTTGCCTCCACCTCAGCCGGCAATCCGACGGCATTTCGCGACGAGGTCGTAAGTGCGTTGAAAGACCTCCATCCCGGTATTCTTCGTTATTGGGACAGCGAAACCAGTGGCTCAACAATCGACAATCTTATCGCTCCTGCATTCGCACGTCAGAGAGCGGGGGGCAGCAGCAGAAGCGCAACCGCTGAGGATGTCGCCATCGGGCTCCATGAATTTCTCCAGCTTTGTCAGGTTGTTGGCGCAGAACCGTATTTCGAGATGCCTCCCGGTACGTCGCCTGAAGAGGCTAAAAACCTGATTGAATACTTTGCGGGGTCTCCGTCGACGCCATACGGGGCCAAGCGTGCGGCCCGGGGACAGGCGGCACCATGGACAACGGTGTTCCCGGTCATTCATCTGGAACTTGGCAATGAGCAATGGAATGGTGTCGTCTTTCCGGGACTGTCCATCACCGATGGTGCGGTCTACGGCAAGAGAGCGAGTCAGATTTTTGCCGCGGCAAAGAGCTCTCCAAGCTACCAGGCCGGAAAGTTTGACTTCGTACTGGGGGGCCAGGCAGTCAATACCTGGCTGACTGGACAGGAACTGGCGAACAGCGATAACTATGACAGCATATCGTTCGCTCCATATTTGTTCAGCGAGTTCAATGATGCCAGCAGCAATGAGGCGATATTCGGTCCAATGTTTGCACAGCCCGAGATGATTGACAGCGTTCCTTCGGGCTATATGGCGCAACAGGTCAAGATAGCAAAAGAAGCGAAACGGCCGGCAAAGGTTGTGGTCTACGAAGTCAACCTTCATACGACCAGCGGATCTGCGGACCAGGCCAGCTTTAGCAGTGTTGTTCCTTCAGTGGGTGCAGGGCTCGCTTTGGTTGACCATATGCTCCTGATGATGCGTGATCTTGGAATCAAGACACAATCGGTTTATGCGCTCAGCGGTTATGGGAACTCGGTTGACGGCAAAAAGAATACTCCTCTATTTGGAACAGTCGTCGATATGGGAGGAGCTACGAATCTTCGGCGCCCGCAATTCATCGCTGAGCAACTGGCGAATAGAGGGATTCTTCCTACAATGCTTACGACCAAGGTAAGCGGGAGCAATCCGACATGGCGACAGAAAAAGAGCGCTAACGCTTGGATTGAACTTGAAAAAGCACATTACATTCAAGCATTCGCATTCGCTGAAGGAACACAGCGCAGCGTTATCGTTTTCAATCTCAGCCGCACAGAAACATTGCCCATCACATTTTCAGGTACAGACAGCCCGAATGGACCAGTTCAGATCGGGCAACTGACCTCGAAAAACATTACAGATACGAACGAATCACAAAATAACGTTCGCATCAATGAATCGGATGCGACCTTCGCACCCGGAAAGTCATATCAACTGCCACCTTTCTCCATGACAGTCATCCGATGGAATGCGGCTCATTGACTTACCGGAAGGCACTAACAAATGCGAACTGGATCTGTTTCAGCCAGCTACTGACTTCCGGTTGCGATCGCCGACAATCTCGCGCGCAAATGGTCCATAAAGGGTTTTCTGCTGTCACCTGACAGATAGAAGTGCCCCCCCTGATACATGGTTAACCCAAAGTCACCCGTGGTGTGCTGCTTCCATGCGCTTAGACCTTCGGCCCAAACGCTCCTATCATCCTCCCCCGCGGTCACATATATCGGACAATCGAGAGGATTGCAGGTTTGGTATTGGTATGTTTCCACCAACTTAATATCGGCACGAAGGATCGGGAGATAAAAATCAAGCATCTCCCGATCTTCTAGAAGCTCCCTGGGAAGAGCGCCATACCGAACTTCCAGTTCGGCAAGAAACAGATCCAATGGAAGTTCATGCAGTGGAGATGTTCGAAGCGCGACGTGAGCTCCTATCCTCCCGGACAGAAATAGCAGCTTTGGCTGGGACACTCCTTTGTCACGGAGGTTTCGAGCCAGTTCAAAAGCAAGCAACGCTCCCATACTGTGGCCAAAGATGGCATATGGCAGGTCGCACTCACCAGCTACAGCTTCTGCAATATCTTTGCTGAGAATACGGCAGTTCGAGTTGACCCTCTCGGACAGGCGCATCTCCCGGCCGGGCAGTCGCAGAGCACATATCTCCACAAAGGATGGCAGCTCTCTCTTCCAACTCTGATACGTTACAGCGCCTGACCCCGCATGAGGCAGACAGAACAATCTGACGCGAGCACCCTCTATTCGATCGCGTGGTGAGATCCACTTATCTTTTTGAGGATGATGGAAAGTGGTCATGTCCCAGTTTCTTCTTGAAGCTGGCCCGCGGGTCCTCTTCAGCAAATAGATCGACAGATGAATCCGGAACTCTATTCGTCACTTGCCGCTTTGCAATTGCGATGAAGTTTGTTCTTGAGTATTTCCTCCAGGTTCTTCATAGATACTCAGTGGATACTCATCGTGAATTTGTTCGGCAGACGCAGATGAACGGCGTTGGAATTCTGACTGGCGGCTCTCAACGCTGTGGACAACTGCCAAAAAGTCTCTGTCAGCGTGCCGCAGTTGGATATCATTCAGAACTGTCGCAACCCCCATCACGTTCAGCCGCTGCATGACTGTCATCGTTCCCGCCAGATCGTCGCGAGTCGTTTGCCCGGATTCCGCAATCAGCACGGTAACGTCTGCAAGCCGCGCAGCAAATTCGGCTTCCGTTGAAGACCGAAGAGGCAATGCCTCTATGAAAAGAAGATCAACATTTTGCTTGAGCCGTTCGAGATTTTCCGCGACATAGCTCTCACGCCGTGGGCGGTCCAGTCGAGATTCCGAAGACTTTGTCAATGCCGTCTCCGAAGAACGCGGCTCGGACAATCGATGGCTGCGTTCGCCCCAGGAACTCTCGACATCGTCGTCGGAAGCCGGACTTTGCGACAGCCTTTTAAGTGCCGATGCAGCCTTCAACACCATCGTCCTGTAACCAAGTTTGTCCATTCTGACAGCGAGCTTGGCCACAAGGTCCGTAATACTCATATCTGTCGACGCGGAAGTAAAGACATATGTCCTCGCTCCACTCATCGAATGAGCCTGATCCAGGCCGCCGACGAAACGCAACATGAACTCGTCCAGAACCCTGTCATCAACTTCATCGGGAACTGGAAGAACAGCCATCGGGGGAAAGCCGAGGGTATTTTCTACGTCTTCACCTATATAGATTTTCGGGTCGATTTTGTGGCGCAACCAAGCCGCTCCCAAGCCGAAAAAAAGACCAAAAGGTATTGCAGCCGCCATGATAACCAGCTTCAGACTTGGCTTCGGTCTGAGCGGAACCTCGGCAGGAAGTAAAAGATGTACAAGACCAGAAGTCTGGTTTTCCAGTTGTATCGCACCGATCGCGTTGTCGACCTCTGTCAATTGGGCCTGAAGTCGCGTTACTTGAGCAGCAACATCTGCTGCCTTTTGCAGTTTCGGGGTGGCACCGGTAGCGATTGAGGTCTGCTGCCCTAACTGCGCTTGCAGACGAGAGACTATGTCGGCAGTCCGCGAGGATTCAAGCTTGTACCTTTCCTGGAGCTGTCTCGCTGCCTTCTCGCGCAACTGGTTCGTCATATTCTCTATTGACTGATCCAGGCGTTGAAGTTCATCCTCGTCCTGCTTGTAGAGAGGATTTTTCGGTGTCAACCCAGCCATCTCGCTCACAAGTTTGCTTCGCCTCGTGGCAATGGATTGTTTCAGACTGGAGAGCCCGGGATCGCTGGCGATCAGTTCATCTGACGCAGCTTTCAGCGCCGACGCCGAATCAGGGCCGTGATTGGCAATAGAGGCGATCTGTGCCTCTGCAATAGCGTGAGCACCACGCGCTGCAGCCAACTGAGTCCTTAATTCCCCCAACTGAACGTCGTAAGGATTTCCGTTGTCTCCTGCTGTATCGGCAACTCCCAAGGATGAGCTCAAGCCCGCCTGAGTTTGCCTGTTTGCAGCGAGTTCCGTCTCAAGCCGCTTTTGTTCACGCAAGAGCACTTCGAGCTGTTGTTGAGTTTGCGCCAGTTCATCAACACGCTCCTTGCGGATGTACGAGCTTGTCACCGCATTGACAACGTTGGCGATTCCGACAGGATTTCCGCCACTTAAGCTGATGGACAATTGATAGCTGCCCATCTCTCGTTCAACTTTAAGCTCGTGCTGTAATCTCGCTACCGCACTCTGCTCCGACTCGCCTGGGCCGCTCCACATCCCTGGCGGAACGGACTTCAATGCATCCGACAAGATGTCCGAACGTATGATCGTCTGCAGTTGCTGCTGGATATAGGTATCGTACCGTGTCGGATCATATGTTCCGCCCGTTGGATCTGTAATCAGCTTGGCCGTTGCCGGCTGAACATAGATCAAAGATGACGTCTGATAGTACGGTTTCCTTTGGAACCCCGCACTGAACAAAAGCAAAAAGACCGTCCCCCCGACAAGGAACGCAAGCTTCTTGTGCATCTTAAAGCTGCGAACGATCTCGCCTCTGAGTCTCTTTAACTGTTGCGAGGGTGGAACATCAAACTCAGCCTGCTGTGAAGATTCAGGCGACGGCTTGAAGATAACCGGGTTCATGAAACTCCTTGCAGGCATCGCTGGAGGACGCCCGTGAAACCTGAAACTATTCTCTGCAATTTCTGGACCGTACTCCCAAGTAGGATATCTCATGGGCTTAGGGGACACATCACCCTTAAGCGGTAGCTGCAGAAGCGGTACGCTCATGAACAGACACTTTTCTCAGCCCTACCGCTATGATTCAACGGACTCCGTCGCCATATCCGTGCAAACGGCTTCGGAAAAAAGCTTATTCGTATCGTTCGCCTGACTTTTTTCTATCTCAGAACATCCCCTTGTCCATATACTGACAATCAAAGGGGTTAACGACTCGTTTTCTTTCCAAGCCCCATACCTTGATAGCACAAGGCTCACTGCCTCTCCGTCATGCCTCTTCTTGCCACACTCATTCCGGGCATAATCTGCATCATCGTACTGTTGCGAAGCAAAACACAGGATGCTCTCCTCGATGTCGTGTTGCCGGTATTGTTGCTCGTTCCGGTTGATTTCTACCTCCGAATCAGGCCTCTTCCTCCGCTCAATATGATCGACGCTGTGCTACTCCCTCTTGGGATTGGCATGTTGATCCGGGACCTTCCTCGCTGGCGTTTTTCTCGAGCAGATCTATGGCTCGCTATTTACATCTTCAGCTATGGATATGCCGACCGCAGAATGGGACAATCAACCGCATCCATCTTCAGGTGGTTCATCGTCCTTACCACGGGACTTGTACCGTACATGGCTGGAAAACTGCTGATCGAACAGAACGGGATTCGAGCCAAAACCGTCAAGCGATTCATTTCACTTTTGTGTATTGCATCGATCTTCAGCATGTACGAGTACGTAAAGGAATCGAACCCATTTCAATATTTTTGGGGGCATTTCTATCCTGGCCAATGGTCTGGCTGGATTACTCAAACTCGATGGGGGTTCGGTCGAGTGGCAGGCCCTTACGCACAATCTGAACTCGCTGGAATGATCCTGCTGACAGGGCTCCTGTTGACCTTATGGCTTGGACATAAGCGCTATCGTTCCCGAGATATTGTCAGCCTGCAAACTGTGACGCTGAAACATGTAAAACTTGTGACTTTCATCTTGTTTATAACTCTCGGCATGACCCAGGCGAGAGGACCCTGGCTCGGCACTGTCATAGCGCTACCCATTGCATGGATAGGTCTGGCACGATTTCCCAAACGCCGCGCACTATTCGTATTTGTCGTAGGGTTTGCCGTAGGTATTCCCGCTTATATAGCTGGAAAGGATTATGCCTCGGGTCGTCGCACCGATTATGGCAGCGAAAAAGAAACCGCACAATATCGCGCGGAACTGATA
Organism: Acidobacteriota bacterium; assembly: GCA_018268895.1. Lineage (NCBI taxonomy): Bacteria > Pseudomonadati > Acidobacteriota > Acidobacteriota bacterium. Next base: position 1,410,113 of record JAFDVP010000001.1, read on the forward strand.
GACAATTACATCCCGATCGCCCAACAAGGCGGGGCATGGGGATGGGGGCCACTAGGGTTTCCGCGGATTAATGGCCAGGTCTCAATCGATAACGAATACCTTTTAACCTATCTGGCTCAAGGCTATGTTGGGCTAACCACCTTCATTCTTCTACTCGCAGAAGCGGCCTTCGCATTGATGCGCGAGGGATTTCGAACCAAGTCAATTCGCGACCGCCATTTTATCTTCTCTATGCTTGCAGTAGTGGCGGGAATATCATTCACGCTTGGCACCGTCTATCTTGGAGCGCAGAGCTATGAAGTGCTCTTCCTCCTCATCGGCTGGTCACAATCGATCAGAGGCGTTAGACGTTTGAATTCGGTGGTAGAAAAACGCGATGCCCAGTTGACGCGCGATTCACTCATACGCGTTTATACCTAGGCCACACTGCTCACGCTATGAGAAAAAGTGCCGAATGAAGAAACAACCGCCCAAAACAGCAATAAAGATGCCTGTCATCTGCAGGTCCTGACGCAGCGGTTTCACTCCTTCGCGAGTGGCACCTGTCTGTACAACCAGGTAGAGCGGCAGGTCTCCCGCTGCAACCGCGATGACTGCTCCTGTCATTCCCCAGAAATGGAATGCGAGTGGAAGACCAACCAACATTGCAATGCAATATCCTGCGTTGCCTATAGCGTTATATCTCGGTTTTCCGAGAGCGAATAACACTGGGGCCGTCGTCTGATAGAGCAGCGTATGCCATAATCCCACGGCAAGGATGGGAATCATCCATGCCGCCTGATGATAGCGGCGATCGTAAAGAAGCAAAATGATCAGATTCCCCCAAACGACCATCAGGCTAAGCAGCACAGATCCAAGGAGCAGCGTATAAAACCGGTAGTAGAGGTACTTTGCCCTGAACTCTTCCATCGTCATATGGATGAGCTTAGAGATAAACGGATAGGCCACTCTTCCGCCCAAAGCAAGAATGATTTGCCGTGGGACGTCGGACAGTTGATAGGCAAGGCCATATACGCCCAGCAACGTAAGGCTAATCAATCGACCTAATATCAGCCGATCGGCCTGCGACGCAAAGAAGAAGAAGGCAGTTCCAACCAATATCCATTTCCCGAAGTGCACGATACTGTGGAGCGACTTTTTGTCCCAGCAAAATGTATTGCGAATACCGGGTGTGAGTGCAGGAATATGGCTCACAATCAGACGGAAGGTCGTCGAGACAATCTGACCGGCAACTATTGCCCAGACTGAAGGCCAGAAATAAGCCCAGATGATCGTCACGACCAATGACACAACTGCTGTACTTCCATCGATAGCGAAGAGTCGGCGTACCCCCAGATGCCGCGAAAGGGTCAATAGATTTGTGCTGTTGAAACTGCTGATCAACGTACTTAAAGCAAGTATTGGGAGCAGCAGTTTGAGCTGCGGGTCATGGTAAAAAATAGCCATCGGCAAAGTGATCACGATAGCAATCAGCCAAAGTCCGATTCCCCGAAGTACCTGGATGGTCCATGCAGTGTTGAGAAAATCCGGATCGTCACCTTGTGGAGACTGGATCACACTGGGGGCAAGCCCAAAATCAGAGAGGAGATTGATCCCTACGATCAGGGTCATGACGAGCGTAATTTCGCCGAAGTACGCCGGTGCTAAAAGACGCGTGAGAACCAGGCTGCTGACAATGCGCAGCCCCATGTTTGATCCGTACTCCAGGATGGACCAGACAGAGGCCCGTATCGCCTTTTTTTCCAGTGCGCGAAGTGCGACGGACGATTCTGTAGTCACGGTTTCTAAACCCACGGTTGTTTCATACCCTCTGGCGTCAGGAGTTTATCTGAGTGTACCGAAGGCGCTTAGCCCCGCATAATCGGTTCCATGGATGACATGGTTTTCTCGATCTCTTGAAGCTATACCCTGGTCGTTTTCCGGGAAATAGCACTTCCGTCCTAACCGCCGGCCTTAAACAGACCCCTTAAATGGAGATGGGGCCGGGATCAATCCAACTTCCGATCCCAGCCCCTCTCCTCCCAATCGATTTGGTTTTATTGCTGCCAGGTGAAAACTGTCATAGAAAACGGTGGCAGCGAATAAGACGTTGAAGGCTGGAAGTTGGACAATGTTGAATTGGTAATCTTGACGTTCCCCGATGTTTCGTTGTTGTCAGTCAAGTTAGCAGATGTCAGCTGTCCGACATTCACCGTGCCCGTAGGTATGTTGGCGCCGGAGAACGTTACCGGACGAGCAGTTGTACGGCTCAGGTTGAACATAATGACACTTCGATTGTTACCGCCATCGGTAAATGCGAAGGTCTGAATCTCATGAGCACCGTTCAACTGAATCGAGTCATTTGAGCTAAGCGCCTGGTTCCAGGTCGGATTCGCCCCCGAAAGCGTCGTCGCAAGAATTGTGGGCATAATAGCCGTATTGGCCAGCTGCTCCGCCAGGAAGTTCGGACGTCGCAAGTTGGTTTGACCGCCCATATCAATTACTGATCCGAACAACGGCACGGACTCCGACCCGCCGGATGCAGTATTGGTGAACATATTGTTGTATCCAGGTAATGCAAAGAGATTCTGGGTTGTGATGCCAAGATCACGGGCCATCAGCAACATATGCTCTGCAACAGCCAATCCACCCGCTACCGATCCCATAACGGCGTTTACCGTAGCTTGGTCTGCAGTGCCTGTCTGCGCGCCAAGATTGACTTCATAGATCACAAGCTTCGTCCCTGCTGCTTTTGCAGCCTGCGCTTGCTGATACATGTAACCGGTCGAAACGCTGTCGATCATTTCAGGTTGAGCCAGCATCGGTCCAAAGATCGCTTCATTCGACGAAGTATCGTTCAGCGAATCGAAGATATACGGTGCAACCGAAACAGAGTCGAAGTTCGCGCTGTTTGCAGCCTCCTGTTGCGTCCACCACGGAACCCCTGCCCAGCTCCCGAGTACAAGGTTGAAGCTCGAAGCGTTGTATCCCGAGGATGCTTTGGCGCCAGCATATACAGCAGCAGCTCGCTGGCCGTAGGCAACAGGATCATCGATCGCTTCACCGTGAAAGACGGCTGAGTTCCACTGTTCGTTTCCAAGTTCAAGATGAATGACCGGGAAGACGGAAGTCCACGGTGCAGCCTGTCCGAGAGCTGCGCGCTTCGCACCATAAGGAGTTGAGGAATCACCGCCAAGGTACTCAACCAGGTTTTTCGCCTCTGTAGGCGACATACCAGCTGGCATATCGAAATATGGTTCTGCGCCTACCGTCTGGCACAACTGAAGAAATTCATGAAGGCCCAGAGTGACATCTTCTGCCACGTTGGTTTGCATACTGAATCCGGCTCTCTGACGTGCAAACGCAGGGGCAATGAGATTGTCGATCGTTGAACCGCTGGTCTCGCTGTCCCAATAGCGGAGGACACCGGGATGAAGGTCCTTCAATGTGTTGACAACTTCATCGCGGAATGGAGACAAATTGCCACTTGAAACTGCAACGGGAGTGATACTCACGTCGTCGAGAAGAACGTTGGCTCCGGCCACATCGAACGCAAGCTTTACCGTACCGATGGCATTTCCTGTTTCATTGGCCGAAACGGTATAGGAATAATCTTGCCAGCTCGATCCTAGAGAAACCGTTTGGGAAAGGAAAACTCCGCTGCTACTGCTAGTCAGACGTTGGAATGTAACTGACAGTTGATTCGATCCACCTGCGCCCTTCGCCCTGAACGCGACTTTGTAATTGCCGTTGAGCTGTATGAATGAACGGCCGGCGTACGAATCGAAATATGAGCTGATGTCGGCCGATTGTCCCGACCCGGCCGCGGTAACGCGCAAAGCCTGCTTGCCTACGGTATTGGGCGAAAGGTCGCTGTACTCAGGCGACAATGTAGCGCCACCCGAAACACTGGACCACCAACCAGCCTGCGGATTGCCAGGAACTGACATCTTCACGACGACAAAGTCGCCTACCTTTGGCGTCTTGCTACCTTGAGCAAAGTTAATCGTCACTCCCTGAGATGACGTCGCGGCCGTGCTGCTAGTTACGGTACCAGTTTGACCTGATGCCCCGCCATAGATGAATTCGTAAGAAGCACCCTGCACGAAGTTAGCAGGCCACTGAGCCCACGTATTAGTATCAGTGCAGCTTGTCGCAGTAACGGCGGCGCACTTCAGAATCGTCTGCCAAAGCTCCCCTTCAAAACCCGGGTTCCTGAAGACGAGGTTACGAAGCATCTGACCCGAATCGTAATATGACTGTCCGGATATGTTCATCCCGAGACGCTTCATCCCAGTCTGCACAACCGTTGTACCAATGGCAATGTTCGTCACCGACGAAGAAGATCCTCCCGTCACGCTGAGCGAAACAGAAGCTGTCGCCGTACTGTAGTGAGCCGTATCCGTTGGCGTGAATGTGACGTTGAGGGTGTTTGTCCCACCGGAGAGGATCGTCCCCAGTGCGGGGCTGTAGACAAACGATCCGGGAACCGATGCCGTTGCGTTCAACTGCGTGGCCGAAAGAGCCGTGCCGCTGGCAATTGCCGCAGGCGTTGCCCAGGTGACGGTGGGTACGAGCTTGTTCACCACCAATGCAACCGTGGCCGTTGCCGTTGCATACGAAGCATCGGTCGGGTTGAAGCTAACGCTCAGCGTGGTGGTTCCCGTCCCAAGCACGGTGCCCAAGGCGGGGCTGTACGTCAGCGTTCCAGGTACTGAGGCTGTAGCGTTCAACTGCGACGACGAGAGCGCCGTGCCATAGCTGATCGCAGCAGGAGTTGCCCAGGTAATGGTTGGGTTTGCCTTATTGACGACCACCGTTACGCTTGCCGTAATCGGCGAGTATGTCGTGTCGGTTGGAGTGAAGGTCACCGACAATGTCCGTGTGCCTGCGGCAAGAACAGTTCCTGCCGCAGGGCTATAGCTGAATGCTCCTGGAACTGACGCCGTCGCATTCAACTGCGTTGACGATAAAGCCGTACCGTAGGTAATCGCTACAGGATTTGACCAGTTGACTGTGGGTGTTGTCGTACCCGAGCTACCGCTTACTACCAGGCTGACTGTAGCAGTCCGTGTCGCGTAGTTGGTCGTATCGGTGGGAGTAAACGTCGCGTTGAGTGTGCTGGTGCCCGCCGGAAGGACTGTTCCCCCTGCAGGGCTGTACACAAACGATCCGGGCACAGACGCCGTTGCGTTCAACTGTGTTGACGACAATGCTGTGCCGTTTGCAATTGCCGACGGAGTTGCCCAGGTAACGACCGGCGTCGCCTTATTCACGACAAGGCTGTCGGAGACCGTCTGCGTCGAGTAGTTGGCGGTGTCGGTCGGAGTGAAGGTAGCAGACAATGTCTGTGTTCCAGCGGTCAGAACAGTGCCGATTGCCGGGCTATAGGTGAAGCTTCCCGGGACTGACGCGCTTGCATTCAACTGCGTTGCCGATAGGGCCGTGCCATAGGTAATCGCCGCCGGGTTTGGCCAACTGATCGATGCCGACCCGTTGCCAACCGTGAGGCTCACGGTCTTGGTCGTGCTGTTGTAATTTGCTGAGTCGGTCGGCGTGAACAGCGCGCTCAGTGTGCTTGTTCCCGTAGCGGGGGTACTTCCCGCCGCAGGTGTATAGGCAAAGTTTCCGGGGACAGAGGATGTCGCGTTGAGCTGGGTCGTGGACAGTGTCGTCCCATAAGCAATGGATGCTGGGTTTGCCCAGGTAATGACCGGCGTCGCCTTGTTGACGATGAGATTCACGGTCGAGGTCTGCGTCGCATAAGAGCTGTCATTTGGCGTAAACGTTACAGAGAGCGCCCGGGTTCCCGCATCGAGAACAGTCCCCGAAGCTGGGCTGTAGCTGAAGGCGCCTGGAATGGAGGCCGTTGCATTCAATTGTGTAGAAGAGAGGGCCGTGCCATAGGTGATTGCATTCGGGGTTGCCCAGGTGACTTGCGATGCTCCGCCATTTACCTTGAGTGTGACCGACTGCGTTGCATTGATGTAATTACTCGTGTCCGACGGCGCAAAGGTTACGGACAGGGTTTGGTTACCGGCGCTTAAAGTCGTTCCCGCAGCGGGAGTGTAAGTAAAGCTACCAGCAATCGGAGCAGTTGCATTCAACTGCGTGGACGATAGAGCCGTGCCATATGCAATTGCTGCTGGAGTCGCCCAGCTAATCACAGGAGTTGCTTTATTGACCTGAAGACTTACTGTCGCTATTGAAGTGGAGTAGGTCGCCGTGTCGTTTGGAGTAAACGTCACGCTCAGCGTATCGGTGCCCGCCGCGGGTATGGCTCCCGCCGCCGGACTGTATGTGAAAGTGCCAGGAATTGAGGCGCTCGCATTCAACTGCGATGCAGAGAGGGCCGTGCCATAGACGATCGGCGCAGGAGTTGCCCACGTGATTGCACTGCTCCCCTTATTCACAACCAGGGTAACGGTTGCAGTTGCCGTCGAATAGGTCGTGGTGTCTGTGGGGGTAAACGTTACGCTCAAAGTATCGTTACCGGCGGTGGGCACGGCTCCAAGCGCGGGGCTGTAACTGAAGGTGCCCGGGACTGAGGCGACTGCATTCAACTGTGCCGTCGAAAGGGCTGTTCCATAACTAATCGGCGCAGGGGTATGCCATGTGATCGTTGGGGTCTGCTGCTGTCCCTGCCCAACCTTAACGCTTACGGATTTCGACGCATTTGTATAGTTCCCGGAGTCCTTCGGTGTAAATACGGCCGAAAGATTGGTCGTGCCCGCAGAAAGCACCGTTCCTGCCGAGGGAGTGTATGCGAAGCTTCCCACAGTGCTGGCAGTCGCATTCAACTGCGCGGATGAAAGCGCAGTGCCTGCACTAATTGAAGATGGTGTCCAATTGACGGCTGGTGTTGCCTTGTTCACCACAAGGGTTGCCGATGCCGACTTGCTGTTGTAACGAGAGGTGTCACTAGGCGTGAAGTTTACGGTCAGCGTATTCAAGCCAGCGGAAAGCACGGTGCCGACTGCAGGAGTGTAGGTAAACGTTCCGGGCACTGAAGCCGTTGCATTCAACTGCGCGGCTGAAAGCTGAGTTCCGTATACAACAGCAGCAGGCGTCGACCAGCTAACTACAGGATCAACGGTCGCAATGATTGCTCCAGCCGTTGCACCAAATAATGTCCAGTCCACAGGCGAAGCGGAGAGCGTGGGCTGGAATGGCAGCACCGACGCCAGGTTGTAGATCGCATCGACATTGTTCGTCGGATGAAGAGCAATGTTCAGAATTGCCGCAATCGTATTTGCCGGAGCAGACGAACCCGTCGTGGTCGCAGCCGCGAAGAAGGCACTGCAAGCCTTCGAATTTGTAGCGGAATTGACGCAGGTTGCAAGTGAGTCTGCCAGCGAATTCAACTTTTTGTAGACAGGGCTTGAAGAGTTCGCGTCTCCGGTGGTCAAATTCGCAAGCGTGCCAGCCGCTGAATAAGCGGCTGCAACCGTCGCGGCATCGCCGCTGCTCGACGCCACATCAAAGGTGTTGGGGTTCATGAATTGCGCCAGCGCATAGACTGAAGCAATCGTTGTCACCTCATTGATATAGATACGGGTCTTCGAAGTCAGCTTGCTACAGGTGCCAATATCCGACATCAGCGCGAGGCTGCTGTTACTTCCGCCACCAGGATTGCCCCCGGTCGCAACCACATAGATCTGGTCCGAACCGTTGATGCACTTGAAATTCGATGGCAACGAAAATGCGCCGCTGACGCTGGTCGAAATCTTCGCAGTCGACATTTGCGTCGCAGAGGTGTTGCTGCCCTTTGTGCTCGCCGCGAAGAATCGAATCGCAGCACCAGAGACTGGCTGCAGTCCACCTTGTACGCTTCCCTGCATCTCCAGGGAATCTGCTGCAGTGCCAAGCACACCGCTTCCGCAACCTGCAATAAAGATGGAAGAAACACCTGCTGCAAGGAGCACAAATCGGCTGAATTTAGTACGGGGGGAGGTAGTTTTGATCACCAGAAACTCGCTTTTGTTCGACAAATGGCGTTGGAGATACACCTCGGGCTATAGAGGTCATCTGCTGGAAAGAGCAACCAGGGGCTGTGGGAACGACTTACTGGGACAAGACCCGTTCCGGAGTTTCTCTTAGAGCTCCGGTGACCGACAGCAACTTGTGGGCATGATCCAGAAGGGACCAGCCGCTACCGTTACTGGTGCAAGATCCGAGGTTTTCCTGTGGGACAGAGAGGCGTGCAAAGCCGTCAACAACATCTGAAAGTTGCCGAATCAACTCGGTTGAATCCGTACGATTCACAACTCCATAACAATTTCTTGTGCCGTTTGCTTCGCCTGATGCAGTGACTGTGTGGCTGGCCGGTTCCATCATCGCTTATTACCTCTCGGGTTTGGTTCACCAAGGACCAATGAAGCATCGCTTACAGAACTGCAAAATCAAGACAGTGTTCCAGACGTTGCTCTTGGCACCAACTGTAGAGTCCGAGATATCGCTGAACCATCCCACGAAAGTGGGAACGGAAAGCAAAATGGAAAGCTTTGCATTTCGTACAACTTAGATTGGCCGTTTTGCTATCGAAAAAAAACGTGTATTGGAAAGTTAGTGTGAATAAGTCAGAAAAATAATTGACCGCAAATTCCCGCAGGAACTTTCCACGCAGGCGAGGGGGTGCTCAAAAATAATAGATTTGAGAAACTGTTAACTATCTGTGCAATCTCAATGCCAAATCAGCTAAGACTGTCTCGTGCAGATATTTGCACTGCGTGGCCTGATGATTTCCACAAACAATGGAGACATTCGCGAAGAACTTTTTCCCCGACGAAGCGCAATTCTTACTCCATAACCATCCATCTGACTAAAAAAATGGCAGAAATATGTCACAACATTCCCGCAGCGTGTCTATTCTCTGAAGATCAAGGATGTTGGGGAAGCTGGCTCGAATTCCAGCCGCCACCTAATGCCTTAACCAGCAGAACACTGGCCTCCAACCGGCGCCGCGTGATGTCGATGTCGTTGCGCTCATTCTGCAATAAAGCCGTCTGCCAGGTAATGACCTGCAGATAGGTATCGACGCCGCCTTCGTAGCGGGTATTGAAAAGATCGAGAGATTGCTGTGCGGCAGAAGTTGCAAGACGTTGCTGGTCGGCTTCCACCTCGAGCCGGCGCAATGTGTTCAGATTGTCCTCGACCTGCTGGAAGGCCGTGAATGTGGTCTGGCGGTATTCAGCGACAGTGGAGTCGTATTGTGCCAAAGCAATATCCGATGTCGCTCTGCGACGTCCGTGGTCGAACAAGGTCTGAGACAGCCCCGGACCTACGGCGAAGAAGCGGCTCGGCCATGTAAACCAATTGATGACAGACGTGCCAGTGAACCCCGCCACGGCAGAAAGTGACAACGTTGGGTAAAAGGCGGCCTTCGCAATACCGATCTGCTCATTTGCAGCAGCCATACGGCGTTCTTCCGCGGCAATATCTGGCCGTCGCTCTAAGAGAGCGGATGGCAACATCCCCGGTATTGCGGGGAGTACTGGTGTGTCTACGGTAACAGGTGCCTTCGATAACGAGAGTTCACTGGGAGCTTTGCCAACCAGCACTGCAATTGCATGTTCATAGTCTGCGCGTTGTATATCAACGTCAGTCGCTTGAACCTGTGCTGTCTGGAGTAGCGTGCGGGCCTGCGTGACGTCTGACAACGGCGCAGCTCCTCCGTCGTAGCGGTCCTCCGTCAACTTTAGGGCGTTTTTGTATGCCAGAACGGTATCGTCGAGCAGCTTCCGTTGAGCATCGGCAGACCGCAGATTGAAGTAGTCGATGGCCAGCTCTGCATGCAGTGAAAGTTTAGCCGACTCCAGATCGGCAGCAGATGCCTGGGCAGTCTCCGTAGCCTGAGTAATGCTGCGGCGCACCCTTCCCCAAAGATCGATCTCATAGTTCAAATCGAAGGGAAGAGTGAAATCACCAGCCCCATCAATCGCAAGCGAGCGATTGAAATACGGTTGATTCACAGAATTCCGAACTACACCAATGCTCGGGACAGTGGCTACCGTTGGCGCTTTGGATGCGCGATAGAAGTGAATTGCCGCACGAGCCGCACGGAAGTTCGCCTCGGCCTGTTTCAACGTCTGGTTTGCCGGCTCAATCTCGGCTTCCAAATCGTTCAACCGCGCATCGTTAAAAAGAGTCCACCAGTCCCCTTTCAACTGCGAATCGTTTGGCTGAGCCCTCTTCCAGCCAGAATCTTTGAAATTTTCAGGCAGAGGTTCTTTGAACTCGGGGGCAGTTGGCGCCGCAGGACGAGCATACTGTGGGCCAACGCGGCATCCAGCGATCGCAGAAATTAAGGGAATCGTCAATATTGCTATCAATCGTTTCCCCACGGGCTGCCAGAATCTTTCCTTCATGGCTTCCCTTTCGCTGCCACATCTTCCGATCTGACTTCCATTCCACTTGTCAGTGAGTCAGACGGATCAAGAACGATTTTGTCCGAGGGAGTTAATCCGGAGACGACCTCAAGAGTATTTCCGTAGTCATGGCCGATCGTCACTGGAACCAGGTCAACATGGTTGTTACGGACAACTCCCACTCGTAAACCTTCTGAGCGGAAGAGTAGTGTGTTTGATGGAACTGTTACCGTATCCATTTCCGCAGGTAATCCAAAGTGAACGAAGACATACGCCCCCGGGCGCAGAAGATTCTTGGAATTGTCGATGTCGACTTCGACATTGAGTGTGCGCGTAGCATGATCGATCGCGTTGGCATTTCGCACGATCTTTCCTGAAATCTTCAATTCAGGACTAGAATCCTGCGTCACGTACGCATTGTCGCCATCACGAATCGAATCTGCATAAACCTCGGGCACCGCAACATAGACTCTCAGTTTTCCGACAGCGGCGAGATGAAACAGTTCTCGCGGGCTATTGGAGCCGGAACCTGCCTGAATCAGATCTCCTATATCGGTATTGCGCGCCGTTATGATTCCGTCGAAAGGAGCAACGATCCTCTCATAGCTCTGAAGTTGCTCCAGCCTTCGGACATTGGCCTTGCTCGCATCGACTGCCGCCTGCGCTGCAATATAGTTACTGCGAGCCTGGTCTGCTTCCTGTTGAGAGACCGCGTGTTTAGCGAGCAGACTTTGCCAACGGCTACTGGTAACTCCGGCCAGCTCCATGTTGGCCTGTATCCTCTCGAGTTCAGCACGGGATTGCTGAAGCTGCTGGTCGACTTCAGGAGTCTCAATCTCTGCGAGCAACTGCCCCCTGCGAACATGAGAGCCTATGTCGAAATACCACTTCTTCAGGTATCCGTTCGTACGCGAATAGATCGGCGTTTCGGTAAATGCCTGCACATTTCCAGGCAGAACCAGGTCCTGCGATGCAGAGCCGACAGTTGGGCGAACTACGCGAACGCTCATAATGGCCGATTCTTCCGTTGCACGCTCCAGCTTCTTCTCGGCAACCGATCGAATACGCAGTCCATAAGCAATGGCAAACAGCAAAGCAATTGCGAACAGAATAAGCAGAACCTTACCTTTGCCAGAACCCGGCGTCACAACCCCGGTATGAGTCTGGGCCGGATTGGCGTGAACAGTCTCTTCGCTCCCGCTCAAGGTTTTCCCGGATTGATGCTCTTCGTTGCCAGCGGTCATGCGTGCTCCTCAACTGGATATTTCGCGGTAATGACGCCCTTGTCTCGATTTCTTCCGTGGATCAGTGCAAATACGCTGGGAACAAATACCAGCGTGGCAACAGTTGCGCATAAGAGCCCCCCGATGACCGCGCGTCCTAACGGAGCATTCTGCTCTCCGCCATCGCCAAGACCCAACGCCATCGGAACCATACCGATAATCATGGCTAGTGCCGTCATAATCACAGGTCGAAAGCGAGTTGTGCCAGCCTCAATAGCAGCCTGAACGGCGTCGCCATGGTGCTCCAATTGGCTCTTCGCGAACGATATAACCAGAATGCTGTTTGCTGTTGCGACGCCCATACACATGATGGCTCCCATTAACGCCGGGACTGATAGTGCCGTACGCGTCAGAAAGAGAAACAGTACGATACCGGCAAGAGCCGCAGGTAGCGCAGTGATAATGATGAAGGGATCGACCCAGCTCTGAAAGTTCACGACGATCAGTAGATACACAAGGGCTATCGAGAAGACCAGGCCGCCTAACAGCCCAATATACGAAGTGCGCATCGTCTCGACCTGACCCTTCAATGAAATAAAGGTTCCCCTGGGAAGAGTTTTTTTGTCGTTCTCCAGTATCTTCTCTACCTGACGGCTGATGGCGCCGAGATCTCTTCCCTGAACATTGCCGTAGATATCCAGAACTCGGCGAATGTTGTAGTGGTTGACCGTAGCCATCTCTGTTCCCCGATGTACTGAGGCGAGATCGCTCAATATCTCAGGCGTTCCCGTACCAGTAAGCGGTACACCACTTGTCGTCCGATTGATCGGGATATTCCCGAGGTCCTGCATGGAGCCCATCTTGTATTGTGGAGTCTGTGCAACGATGAAGTAATTGACATGGTTCTTCCAGTTCAGGAAAAACATCGGCGTCACCTGCATACTCCCGCTAAGAGAGTTCAGTACGCTGGTTGCTACGTCGCGCTGGGTGTAACCTCCCTGCGCCGCCTTCGTGCGGTCGATAGTAAGTTGCAGTGTTGGATAATCGAACGGCTGCTGAATCCTGAGGTCCGTGAGCCCGGGAACATTCCGTAGCTGAGCAAGTATCTTGTCGGCCTGGACCTTGCTTGTGTCCACATCATTTCCTTCTATCTGTATATCGATTGGTGCCGGCACGCCGAAGTTCAGGATTTGCGTCGTGATATCGGCAGGCAGCGTATAGAAGGTTGCGTTCGGAAACTTACGCGGGAGTTCGCGCCGCAGATCACTCACGTACTTCGCCGTGGGATGATGACCTTCTTTGAGCGTGACAAAGATATCGCCATCTGCGGGGTTAATCGACCCGTTAGTAAGGTGCTGCGTATTCATGGTGCTATACGGCAGCCCGATGTTGTCCAGGATGTTGTCAATCTCGGATGAAGGGATCTCCTTCCGTATCTCCTCCTCGACCAGGTCGAATAGGCGCGCCGTCTCTTCGATCCTAAGCCCGGATACTCCTCTTACATGAAGAACGAACTGACCGCTGTCCGTGTCGGGAAAGAAATCCTCTCCCAGGAAAGGTGCGAGGATAAACGCGCCCGTACAGAGCGCAATGAAAATTGGGACGAAGACGCGACGACGAAGCACCAGTCTCTGCAGAAGGCTGTGATAGCCAGCCCTCATCCGCTCAAAACTTCTCTCAAAGCCATGCTGAAAGCGCGCGAAGAATCCTGTACCAGACGCCCCATGACCATGTTCCCGCAGTAAGTACATTGCAAGAGTTGGAACCAGGGTACGGCTCAGAATGTAGCTGGCAAGCATGGCGAAGACGACTGCTTCGGCCAATGGCACAAATAGATAGCGTGCCACGCCGCCAAGAAAGAACATTGGAAGAAAAACAATACAAATGCAGAGAGTCGAGACCAGCGCCGGAACAGAGATCTGGGCTGCTCCCTCAAGAATTGCTTCGCGCAGAGGAAAGCCATCTTCCAGAAATCGTTCGATGTTCTCAATGGTCACAGTGGCATCATCCACCAGAATGCCGACCGCCAGCGCCAGACCTCCCAGCGTCATCGTATTGATCGTCTCGCCCATCAGGCTGAGAACAATGACTGAGGTAAGGATGGAAAGTGGGATTGAAATGGCGATAATAACTGTCGAGCGCCAACTGCCGAGAAAGATCAGGATCATCGCAGCGGTCAACGCAGCCGCAACAATCGCCTCGCGAATTACTCCTTCGACAGCACCTCGCACGAAGATGCTTTGATCGGAGAGAGGCGTTATCTTCAATTCCGGCGGCACTGTCGACGACACTCGCGGAAGAATCTTCCGGATTCCGCTTACAACATCAAGCGTGGACGCATTCCCATTCTTCAGGACGGATATAAGAACGCCGCGATGCCCGTCCTGTCGCACAACATTTGTCTGTACCTGAAACCCATCATTGACGCTGGCAACATCGCGAAGATAAATCGTCGTGCCGTTGACCTGCTTCAGCGGTATATTGGCCAACTCTTCGACCGTCCGAGGAGTTCCATTTGTCCGCACATCATATTCGGACTGTCCGATTTTGATCGTCCCCGAAGGCATGACGACATTCTGCTGTGCAACGGCATTCAGCAGGTCACCAGGAGCAATTCCCTTCGACTGCATCGCTGCCTGATCCATCGTTATATTGATCTGTCGTTGTCTGCCTCCGTAGGGCAGTGGAAGCATGGAACCGTTTACCGTAATCAACTGAGGCCGAATGAAGTTCGTCGAGTAGTCGTTCAACTGCGACTCGGAAAGCCCCTGCCCCGATACGCCTAGCTGCAGAATAGGAACGCTGGAGGCGGAGAAGTTGATAATCTCCGGCGGCAGGACTCCTGGAGGCAACTGGCGCAGAAGATACTGCGACGCCGCCGTCACCTGTGCATTCGCTGTATCGAGCGAAGCGCCAGGCTGCAAAAAAATCTTCACCACCGCGACGCCATTATAAGTAGTCGACTCGATGTGTTGTATGTTGTCGACTAGCGTCGTCAGAGCTTTCTCATAAGGCGTCGTCAAACGCCCTTCAAGCTCTTCTGGGTTCAAGCCCGTATACTGCCAACCGATCGAGATTACCGGGATGTCGATGTTTGGAAAGATGTCCGTCGGAGTGCGCAGAATCACGACCGGCGCTGCGATTAGAATCAACAGCGCAAGCACGATAAAGGTATACGGCCGGTTGAGAGCTACCTTAACAATCCACATCTAAGCCCCGATCCTGAGTGATGCCTTGTTTTTCCCCTGTAACTATCCTATTTTATTCGACTCAAAACATAATGTATCCAGTTCAGTACGTTGGGTTTGCATCACTCTGATTGCAAATTTTGTATCGCATGTCAGACGTTTGCAGTATGCTGTGCGCTAAAATCGCGTCATGCGCCGCTTGCTAGCCATCATCCTGCTGCTGATACCGGGTCTTCCCCTTGTATCACCGCTGGTCGTAGCTGCCGCAGGACAAGACGCATCGCTGCCAGCCTGCTGCAGGCGCAATGGAGCGCATCACTGCTCTGCCATGATGCCTGCGGATGCGGGCAGTTCAACTGCGACGCACATAGAGGCAATCCGCGGACGTTGCCCCTCATATCCAGCCGCTGCTGTCTCGGTATTTCATGGCGATACGGCGATAATCGCTTCCGCCCTTCTTCTTCATGCTCATCCTGAGCTGGAAGCTTCGTCCTTTGATTTATCCGCATCGGGTTCTTCTAGTATCGGCAGCGCGACGCATGATCGCGGACCACCTTCTTCATCGACTTCCCTCTAATCGTTTCGCTCAACAGCTTTACCTGTTGTCATGCGGGCTCACATCCCCGTGATCTACCGTGCAGGCTGGTCAATTGAGCCTGGAAGAACATCTGACCCCAAAGGGTCAGCCGCATTGCCGTATACGAGGAAGCCTTGAAATACCCAGGACTCGGCACTATTGCGATAGCCATTGTGCTAGCGCCGCACATCTGCATTCACGCTCAACAAACCATCAACAATGCGACACTCGGCGGGCGCGTGCTTGATCCGCAAAGCCGTAGCGTCGCAGGCGCTGAAGTTACAGCGACACAACTTGCCACCAACCTCACTCACATCGTTGCAACGGATTCCGAGGGACGATTTCGCTTTCCGTATCTCGCAATCGGTTCTTATCGCATCTCCGTTGCGCAGAGTGGATTCGCGTCGGCTCAGCGGGAAGTCAATCTAACAGTGGGGGCCGACTTTCAGCTTCTTATTGCGCTTAGCATTTCAACTGCGCAGACTTCGGTCGAGGTCAGCGGAGCGCCCCCTATTGTTGAGACCAACCGAAGCGAGATCGCTGAAACCATCTCTCGCAATGAGGTACAGAATCTCTCGTTGCTGGGACGCAATTTTCTTGATCTTGCGCTTCTTACTCCCGGCGTCTCACCAACGAACACTGCTAGCACCCAGCTTTTTGCCGAGACATCGGGGGTTCCAGGCCAAGGCTACTCCATCAACAGTCAACGCAATTTTTCAAATAACTACGTTGTCGATGGCCTTTCCGCAAACGACGATGCCGCAGGCCTGACTGGAATTTTCTATAGCCTCGATACTGTGAGCGAGTTCCAGATTGTGACGTCGGGCGGACAAGCTGAGTTTGGTAGAGCGCTCGGAGGCTATGCCAACATGGTCACTCGCAGCGGGACCGATGAATGGCACGGCAATCTTTACGGCTTCCTGCGCAATCAGCGATTCAACGCGACCAATGCGCTATCGCAAAGCACACTGCCACTCACGCAGGCTCAGTACGGTGCTGGCATCGGCGGTCCGATTATTCACAAGCAAACTTTTCTCTACGCTAATTTCGAGCGAAAACAGCTCAACCAGAATGGACTCGTAACAGTGACTCCGACGAACGCCAATCTCATCAATGCGCGATTGAAGGCGGTAAACTACGCGGGACCACAGATTGCAACTGGAATCTATCCAAACCCCGTCCGCACCAACAATGTTTTCGCGAGACTGGATCATCAATTCAACCCGCGTGACGAGCTCAATATCCACTACAACCTCTATACGGTGGACAGCAACAACTCACGAGGAGCAGGGGCCCTAAGCGCAACCAGCGGCGCCGCAGCGCTTCACGATACCGATCACACCATTGCAGTCAGCAACATCATCACTCTTTCGTCAAATACAGTAAACGAGACTCGCGGACAGTTCATCCACAGCTCGCTTACTGCTCCACCAAACGATCCGACCGGTCCAGCCGTGAGCATCTCAGGCGTGGCATCCTTCGGCACGCTCTCCAGTTCCCCGCAAGGCCGCCTCAACAACCTCTACGAAGCAGTCAACAACATCTCACGCCAGGCCGGCGCGCACTCACTACGCGCAGGAGGCGATTTTCTCTACAATGACCTGAAGATTACTTTTCCGCAATCCGCGCGTGGAAGCTACTCCTTCTCATCGCTCGCCAATTTCCTGGCAGGCACCTACAACGCTTTGGGTTACACCCAGTCGTTTGGTAACCCCGCCGTTACACAAGGCAACGCCAACCTTGGCTTTTACGCACAGGATGAGTGGAAGCTGTCTCACACCTTCACACTCAATGCAGGGCTGCGGTACGATCTCCAGTTCCTCAAGGCCATCGTCACCGACACGAATAATGTCTCGCCGCGAATCGGTTTTGCATGGTCTCCATTTCAAGGCAACCACACACTCATCCGTGCGAGTTACGGCCTCTTCTACGATCGCGTTCCTCTACGCGCTCTTTCCAACGCGTTGCAATCCAGCAGCAATACAACCAACATCAATGCTTCGACCTTTGTTACCGTCAACCTTTCACCAACACAGGCGGGAGCTCCTACCTTTCCCAACACGGCTGCGTCTCTTCCCTCTGGTGTCCTCGTAAACTTCACCACGATGGATCCGCACATGCAAAACGCCTATTCTCACCAGGCTTCGCTTCAGGTTGAGCAACAGCTCACCAACACAAGCTCTCTCAGCATCAGCTACCAGCATGTTCGTGGCCTCAGGCTGATTGCATCGATAAATCAGAACACACCGACATGCGTCGCCAGCGGCAACAATAACGGCTGCAGGCTTGATTCAACCTATGGCAACAACAAACAGTATCGAGGTGCCGCCGACTCTTCCTACGATGGTCTGTCCGTCTCCCTTGTCCAGAGACCGTCGCATTGGGGAAGTTATCGCATTGCGTATACGTGGTCGAAAGCCATCGATGACGTTGGCGAGTTTTTTTTCAGCTCCCCGATCAACAACTTCAACATCTCGCAGGACCGGGGACGCTCCGATGATGACCAGCGCCATCGCGTCGTTTTTTCAGGAGTCGTCCATACATCCATGGGCTCTCCTGCGAGTGCCTGGGCCAAACTCCGCAACGGATTCCTCCTCAGCGGAATCCTGCAGTACTACTCGGCGCTACCCTTCAACATCACGACTGGAGCCAACAGCGTTCAGGGAACAACCATGCGCCCATGCGTTCCAGATGTACTATCGTGCGCACAACTTCTTCCAGGCACCGTCATTGCTCGGAATTCCGGCACCGGATTTGACTCGTTCACGCTCAACACACGGCTAAGCCGGACGTTTCACCTTGGCGAACATATCAATCTTGAAGGCATCGCCGAGGCATTCAATGCCCTTAATCATCGCAATGACCTCATTCCTAATGGCACCTTTGGGACCGGCATCTACCCAACAGCGCCATCTTCTTCCTTCGGACGAGCAACGGCAGTTGGCGATCCTCGACAGATCCAGCTTGCCTTGCGTTTGAGCTTCTAGTTGGGTACACGCACGATGTCACGAATGGCTGACCATACCGCAATGAAAGCTGGCGGTATGCGTCAGCCATTACTTCAGAATCTCAATTTACTCAGGCAGGAGGCTTAGTATCCGCTGCTTCTTCCAGGTCGGGCCGAAACAACTTTCGTAACGGCTTCTGAATTGCACGAAGCAGAGCACGCGCCGCAAAAAATGCCGCAAGCAACAGGACAATGGCCATCGAGGCCGCGACGATGGGATGATGAGTCGCAAACCAGGTCAGTCCAATCGCCAGGGCATCTTCTGTCGAGCTCAAGGCGATGTTGGAGACAGGTTCGGGGCTCGGCGTCACCGCGGCGCGTACAGCCGTCTTTGAGCCGTGCGCCGCAAGTGCAATTGCCGCTCCAAGTCCGGTTGCCAAAAGCTGCATCTGCGGCGAAAGCTGCGAGCTGGCATGATACGCGACAAGTCCCGCCACTGGAACGCGGACTACCGTCTGCAACCCATTCCAGATCATGTCGAAACCTGGAATCTTGTCTGCCACAAACTCAATCGCGAACAACAGCGCGCAAGTCACAATCACCCATGTATTTCCAAGGCCATCCAATCCAGGAGGAAGTGCAACCCATTGCGTGCGGGCCAGAATGCCGAGAGTAAGCACAGTGGCATAGATATTCAACCCGCCTGCAAAACTTGCGGCGATGACGAGAGCTCCAATGTTGGCTGGCGAAAAGCTCATAGTGGTGGAATTCTACCCCTCTATACAGCAATCTTTGAACTGACGAGTCCCGAATCCCTACAGTCGTATAGCCCGCTTCACCTGTGCATACTGTTCAAGAATGAAGCTGTCCGTCATTCCTGCGATATAGTCTGCAACTACCCGCGCCAGCCCTTCTTCTTCAATCTCTTCAAAGTAGCTTGGCGGCAGTTCCTGAGGATCGTTAATCCAGAAGTCGAACAACGCCGTCACGACCTCTTCAGCCTTATGGTGCTCCCGTTCCAGTTCGTTACAAGTGTAGAGCGTGTCATAAAGATATTGTTTCTCCTGCAAGCGCTCCGATTCAACCGGGGAAGAGAATGTAGCCAGCCGCGATCCGTGCATACGAACATCTTCAAGAGATTTCGCGCCAATCGCCTCTACATTCTTCCTGGTATCTTCAATAAGATCGTCGGTAAGAATGTTTTGCATCAATTGCAGAGCCTCATGGAAGAGATACTTCTCTTCAACGTTGGCATGACGCGCCTCAACCATGCGATAGCAGCGACCAAGAATAGCTACACTTTCGCAGATGTGGCCTATCTCGAGCAGCCCCGACTCTACCCCATCGTCCAGGTCTGCCGTCAGGTAAGCAATCTCATCTGCAAGATCGATCAGTTGCGCCTCCAGCGGGGGGCGATCTCCAAGAAAGTAGTCCGCCAGCTCAGGATGCTCTTCTGCCTTGTAGTCGCGAGAGTGCTTGATGATGCCTTCACGAACGCCAAGCGTCAGATTCAATCCGCGGTGTGCAGCATAACGTTGTTCAAAGTGCTCAACGATACGCAAAGCATGTAGATTATGGTCGAAGCTCCGTCCGTGACGCCTCAGACAACGGTCCAGCGCTCTTTCACCCGCATGTCCAAAGGGAGGGTGTCCTATGTCATGCACCAGCGCCAGCGTCTCGGCCAGGTCCTCATTCAGCCCCAGGGACGATGCCGCGGCCCGCGCAATCTCCGCGACTTCGATTGTGTGAGTAAGCCGGCTGCGAAAATGGTCTGACGATCGGCTGGTAAAGACCTGCGTCTTCCCTGCCAGCCGTCTGAAAGCGCGCGACTGCACAATTCTTTCGCGATCGCGCTGGAAAGCGGACCGCCCAGAGCGCACTGGAGCAGGGTAAATGCGCGCCGTCAGCGGATCCCCTGCGTCCCCAACAACCGCGCAACAACGTAGAGTTTCTTTCATCATCAAACCTGAGTGTATCGGATTCGCGCGTATTGCCCCGAAAACAACAAAAGCGCGCCATCCCACCCAGGGACAGCGCGCCTGAACCGGGTGCTTACTGTTGCTGCTTCACCTGGGTTGTGTTCAGCTTCGACAGCTTGACACGAGCGTTATCCAGCTTGTGCTGCACCTTTGCGATATCCTCGGGATCGGCATCGGCAGGAAGCGATCTCGCATACTCCGTCAACGAACGCTCCCACTGGGCGACCGCGAGCTTCAGCTTTCCAGTCTTCTCGTAGATTTCGCCCAGATGATCGTGGATCGTCGGATCGCCGTTGTTGCGCTCAATCGCCTTGCGGATGTTTTCTTCCGCAAGCGCATACTGCCCCGTCTTGTAATACGCCCACCCCAGCGAATCCAGGTAAGCGTAGTTCTGCGGATCAAGGTCGACGGCCTTGCGAATCATCGTCAACGCCTCGCTCAATCGAACTCCACGGTCTGCAAACATGTAGCCCATGTAGTTGAGGATCGTCGCGTTCTGAGGATCGATCGCCAATGCTTTGCGGAACTGCGTCTCGGCTGAATCGTACTGCTTCTGCCGGTCCGCCAAAGTGCCACGCAGGAAGTAAACGTACAGCTTCTCCTCCGGCTTGGCCGAGAGTGTCTCTGCAGCAGTCAACTCCGTGTTGGCATCTGCCCACTGCTTCAACCGTATGTAGATATTCCCCAGCGCAAGATGTGCTTCGCGGTCGTTCGGCCCATTCCCTGAAGCTGAAAGCTGCGTCTTCGCCAAAGCAATTCCCTCTTTGGCACCGCCTGTATCCGCCAGTTGGCCAGCGTACATCAGTTGCACGCTGGCGTCCTTCGGCATGGCTGCGGCAGCCTCGGCAGCGGCAGCCGTAGCTTCCTTCCATTGATGCGCGTCACGGTAAGAGTCGACCATTCCCTGATAGCCGTTTTTTGCAAACTCTCCCCCGAGTGCGACCATCTGTTTATAGGCGCCCACCGCTTCAGCAGTCTTGTTCTGCTCTTTATAGACGATCCCCATACGTTCCAAGAAGATTGCGCGGTTGCCTTTCTCCTGTTCCGTATACTTTCCATCGGCGTGAGAAGTCCCGGCGAGCAGCGTCTTCAGAGTCGAGATTGCATCGTCGTATCTTCCCAGCGAGTCGTAAACCAACGCCTGGTTATAGTTCAACTCCACGGAATCCTGCGCCAGGGGCTTTGCCTTTTCCAAAGTCGCAAGTGCCTGATCGTAATGCCCCTGCTGCCGCTGAATATCGGCAATCTTGATCTGCGACTGAGCATCCTGAGGCTCTGCCACGACGATGCTCGTGAATATCTTCAAAGCCTCGTCAAGCTGGCCGTCCGTGAGTAACGCGTTTGCCAGTCCGCGCTCCATATCCACGTTATCCGGGTCATCGTCGAGGGCCCTGCGATAAGCGGCGATTGCATCTTTTGGCTTGCGCAGAAGGTCATACGTCGCGCCGAGTGCAAAATCGATCCTCGAGCTGCGATCGGCATCTGGAATCGACTTCAGGATCTCTGCCGCGCGCGTGTAATCGCCCTGCTCCGTATAGAGCCGGTACATATTCAGCACGACATCTTCAGAGCCGCCATCGATCTTTTGTGCAGCTTTGAACTCCTCCTCGGCCTTCGCCGAGTCATGGTTCAAGCCATAGAGCTGCCCCAGCAACAGGCGGGTCTCGACATCCTTCGGCTTAAGCTCCGCCAGCTTTTCATACTCCCCAATTGCGAGCTTCAGCATCTGCGACGACTGCTGGCTCTGCATATCGCCAAGCGAGCGCAGATAGATCTTTCCCAGCAACTCGTGCGCGGCCACATCGTTCGGGTTCTTCTTTACCTGGTCCTGGGCCGAGCTTACTGCTTCACGGATGCGCCCAATCTTGAAGTACAACTCCGCAAGGCCATTCTGTAGAAGCGTCGAATTCGGATCGGCGTCCAGCGCCAGCTTGTATTCCTCCACTGCCTGGGTCGCATAGTCGGGACGCCCGGCATTGACCGCCATATCCTCATACATATGAGCTAGGCCATAGTGATAGTAGGCCGAAGAGCGATCAATCGTTCCGGGAGCAGATGGAGCAGATGTAGCAGTTCCGGTCGATGTCTGCGCCGACATCTGCGCCGCAGCCAGTATTGCCGCAGCAAGAATAAACCGGAACATGGAGGCACGCAAAATTGACGTCATCTTCTATAACTTCCTGTGCCACCGAGATTTAAAAGACACCGGTCAGCAGAAAATCCTTCCATTTAGACGATGCCGAGGCCCAATAGGCTTCAAACCCGCCCAGATAGGAGAACCATCGATGGCTTGGCCGTGATTATATCCGGCTTTTCCTCAGCCGTGCCGGAAATGGCGGACCCCCGTAAGTACCATTGCCACGCCCAATCTGTTTGCCGCAGCAATCACATCGGTATCCTTGACCGACCCGCCGGGCTGAATCACCGCCGTCGCACCAGCAGCCGCAATCGTCTCCAGACCATCAGGAAAGGGAAAGAACGCATCCGAAGCCGCTACTGTCCCGGCCAGCGGAAGAACGGCCTTCATGGCGCCAAACCGTGCAGCATCAACACGGCTCATCTGCCCGGCGCCAATACCCACCGTCTGGCCATGTCCGTCCGAATACCGCGCATAAACGATCGCATTCGACTTCACGTGCTTGCAAACCCTCCACGCAAACAGCAGCGCTCGCATCTCTTCGGGAGTCGGTTTGCGGTCAGTCACCGCCTTCAACTCAGCCTCGGTAATGCGCAACCGATCGGCGTCCTGCACCAGCAGCCCGCCAGAGACCTGCTTAATTACTCGGGGCGTCTCTGCCGGAACGATCTTCACCAGCCGCAGGTTCTTCTTCGCCGCAAACCGCTCCAACGCTTCCTTTGTGAATCCAGGCGCAACAATCGCCTCCACAAACAGTTTGGCAATCTCTTCTGCTGCAGCCCCGTCCACCTCGCGATTCACGCCGATCACACCGCCGAACGCCGACACCGGATCTGCCTCAAGCGCACGCTTATAAGCCTCCAGAACATTCGCGCCCGTCGAAGCCCCACACGGATTCGTGTGCTTGATAATTGCCACCGCAGCCTCAGCCGCAGCATCAAACTCGCTCACCAGTTCCCAGCACGCATCCAGGTCTACCAGGTTGTTGTAGCTCAGCTCCTTCCCCTGAAGCTGTTCCGCTGCCGCAACTCCCTTACCGCTGCCGTCGACGTAGAGGGCCGCCTTCTGGTGCGGGTTCTCTCCATAACGCAACGTCTGGGCCAGCGGATCGATAATGCGCACCGTCTGCGGCAAGGCATCCTGAGCGAACGCTGCCGCGCCTGAAGGCACCTCGATACTCTCAAGCGCAGTAGCGATTCCGGAATCATAAGCCGCCGTCACCGCGAACGCCTGCTTCGCCAGCCTCCACCGCGTCAACCGGCTAAGGCTCCCCTTGTTCGCCGCAAGCTCCTCGGCCAGCGCCGTATAGTCCGCCACCGAAGTCACAATCGCAACATCCTCAAAGTTCTTCGCTGCTGACCGAACCATCGACGGACCACCGATGTCGATGTTTTCAATTACATCCGCAAACGCCACCCCGGGCTTTTGCGCAGTCTTCTCAAAGGCGTACAGATTCACTACCACCATGTCGATCGGCTCGATGCCGTGCGACTGCACCGCCGCGACGTGCTCGGCGTTCCCGCGCATATGCAGAATCCCGCCGTGCACCTTCGGGTGCAGCGTCTTCACGCGGCCGTCGAGCATCTCCGGGAAGCCCGTCAACTCGCTGATGTCCTTAACATTCAGGCCAGCATCGCGCAGCGCCTTAGCGGTTCCGCCGGTCGAAACCAGCTCCACGCCATGCCCTGCCAGAGCGCGGGAGAACTCAACAATGCCGGTCTTATCGGTTACAGAAAGAAGAGCACGGCGAACGGGACGAAGATCGACAGAGACAGAGGCAGGAGCACTATGTGAGGTCATTACCTTATATTTTATCCGCTGTAGAGGTGTCCTACTTGCAACCTTACAACTGCGCCGCCCCAGTCAAATGGCTCACATGCTCCACACCATGCCCGGCACACCACTTCCTCATCCCATTCGCAATGTTTTCCACAGCTCGCGGATCCGCGTAACTCGCCGTCCCCACCTGAACGGCTGTAGCACCCGCCATCATGAACTCGACAGCATCTTCGGCGCGCGTAATCCCACCCATTCCTACTACAGGTATACGAACGGATTTTGCGGCATCGTGAACCATCCTCACGGCAATCGGTTTGATCGCAGGCCCTGACAGCCCCCCGGTCACGTTCGCAATTCGAGGCTTAGCTGTCTCTATATCAATAGCCAAGGACACAAACGTATTCACCAGCGACACCGCATCCGCGCCGGCATCCGCTGCTACCCGGGCCATCTGCCCGATGCTCGTTACATTCGGCGACAGCTTCACCATCAGAGGTCTTCGCGAAGCTCCTCGTGTCCGCGACACAAGCTCATACAGCAGACTGGGGTCGACGCCGAAAGCAATTCCGCCGTGACTCGTATTCGGGCAGCTTGCGTTCAACTCGTACATCGCGATGCCCTCGGCATCGTTCAGCACCTGGATCACCTCCAGGCAATCCTCCACCGTATAGCCAAAGACATTCGCAATGACAACTGCGCCCTTCATTGTGCGCAACTTCGGCAGCTTCTCTCCGACGAACGGCCGAACTCCCATGTTCTGGAGCCCGATTGCATTGATCATCCCCGCCGCTGTTTCGATGATCCGGGGCGTGGGGTTTCCCTGCATCGGCTCCCGCGACAGGCCCTTCGTCACGAACGCACCAATGCGCTCCAGCGAGACGATCTCCTCAAACTCCACGCCATACCCGAACGTGCCGCTTGCCGCAATGACCGGTGAGCTTAGCTCCACACCCGCTAAGCTCACCCGCATATCGGGCGTGTTAGAACTCACTTCTCAGTGCCTCTCTTTGTGACATGTGCTGTTGACATGCTTCCATTATCAGGCTTCAGTACCTGAGTCAGCACATGTCCCTCGATACTCGAAGGCTGATTCACCCTCAAAATCGAGGCAAATGTTGCCGCAATATCCACCGGAGCTACGCGATCGTGATACGTCCCCGGAACGAACATTGCGCCATAGAAGTCCAGCGGCACATGACGGTCATAGGCAAACGACGAGTAGTGCGTCGCTCCCATCTCCGACCCCGGGAACTGGAATGCGCTGAAGTTCAGCCAGATCGCCCAGCCCACGTAAGGCGAGTAGCTGTGCATGATCCGGCGCCCGAGCTCAGTATCCGGAATCTCGCCCGCGCGCATCTTCGCCACCGGGTAAACAGAACCAAGCCCAACCGGATCGGCCACACGGTCGGCAGGAATCGCGGCCTTTGTGCTCTTCACGCCGTAATTCGCATTTGAAGCTGCCAGCAGAGCCTCAAGCTCCTCGGCAGCCGCCGTCTCAGCCTCCAGCTCGCTGACATGGGCTGCCTCAAATGCCTGCTGGTTCAATTGAATGTACGGAAATTCACCGCCCAACACATACTTGTCGCCCTTCTTGATCGGCCACTTCTTGTCGAGAGCTGCCTCCAGCGACTTCAAGACCGCAGCGCTCTTGATCCCCACCGAAGGCATCTGCGCATCATTCGCCGCACGCATCGTGGGAGCGACACCGTGATCGCCCGATAGAGCAACAATCACATTCTGAAGCCCCACCTGCTTGTCGAGGAAGGTGAAGAAGTCGTTCAGCGAGACGTCCACTGCATCAATCATCTTGCGCTGTTCGGGCGAATCCGGCCCAACCTTGTGCCCCAGTATGTCCGTATTGCTGATCGAGATCGTCAGCAGGTCCGAGACCTCGTTGTGACCCAGGTTCTCGTTCTTCACCAGAGCCTTGGCAAAATTGATCATGTATTGAACGGCAGCCGGCGTCTTCCCAACCTCTTCATAAAAATTCCCTGAGGGGATATTCGCCGCCGCACGAGCCTTCGCGCGCTCGTCGCTCGCATTGAAATCCTTTGCCCAGCCAGGAAGCTCGTTCATCCAGTACGTCGAGCTGATGAACGCTCCCGAATCATGATCTGTCCAGTAGGCTCCCTTGGTCGCGTGTCCCGAGGTCAGGATCGCCGCCCTGTCTTTGAACGAGACGCCAAACACCTTGGCTCGTCCCTGTGTCGCCAACTCCAGTTCATCTCCAAGGGTCGAGGCAGCCTCGCGGTGAGGTGAAGCCCCCGGAGAGATCTCGCCACCGGCCGGAACGCCCACCAGCTTGTACCGATGGTCGCTGACCGACGTCACCAGCTCGAGCTTTCCATTCTCGTCCCGCTCCCACCACTCGTTGATCGGGATCTTGTGCCCGTCAGTATAGCTTCCCGTGCCGATCGTCGAATGCCCGGCCGCCGTCACCAGGTTGGCGTAGTCGTAGTAGCAATCGGTGAAGTGCACGCCTTTTTTCAGAAACAGGTTGAACCCGTTCGGAGTCTTGAAGTCGTCGCGGTAGCGGTCGAGATAATCGCCGCGGAACTGGTCGATTACCAGTACGACCACCAGCTTCGGTGTCGCATGATACGCATCGGCACGCGCGGGCACAGACCCGGGCACGAGAAGAGCAAGCGAGAGAAGAAGAGCTATACAGGCACGCATACTGTTAGAGTACCGCTTTCAATTCTTACAAATTCTTACATTTACCGTTCCCCCCGATCCGGCCCCTTACCGTTAGAAGACGATAAAATAAAGATCAAATGATCGATCTAGCATTCGTCCGGGCCAACCTGCCCGTTGTAGAAGAGAAACTTCGCGCCCGAGGCATGGATCCGGCTACCGCCCTCGGCGACTTCGCCGCCATCGACCGTGAGCGCCGCGACGCCATTACCCAGGTCGAAACCCTCAAGGCCCGCCGCAACAAGCTCACCGAAGAGATCGCCCGGCTTCGTAAATCCGGAGCGGACGCCACAGCCGTCACCGAGGAGACCAAGTCGCTCAAGGCAGAAGTCGAAGCCCTCGAATCCCGCGCCTCGATCGCCGATGAGCGCCTCCAGTCCATCCTCCAGATCATCCCCAACCTACCGCAGGAGTCCGTCCCCGTCGGCTCCGACGAGCACGGCAACGTCGCCGAAAAGCATTGGGGCGCGAGGCCCAGCTTCGACTTCACCCCCAAGCCTCACTGGGAGTTGGGCGAGGCGCTCAACATCCTCGACTTCAACCGCGCCGCCAAGATCTCCGGCTCCCGTTTCGTCGTCCACTACGGTGCCGGTGCCCGCCTGGAGCGCGCCCTCGCAAACTTCATGCTCGACCTCCACACCCGCGAGCATGGATACACCGAGGTCCTTCCTCCCTACATGGTCAACTCCAAGAGCCTCTTCGGAACCGGCCAGCTCCCCAAGTTCGCCGAAGACCTCTTCCACTGCGACGACAAGGGTCCATACACTCCCGGTGAGCTTCAGGACGGCGACCACTGGCTCATCCCCACCGCCGAGGTCCCCGTCACCAACCTCCTCCGCGATGAGACCATCGACGAGGCCCAGCTCCCCATCTCCCTCTGCGCCTACACTCCGTGCTTTCGCAGCGAGGCTGGCAGCTACGGCAAAGACGTCCGCGGCATGATCCGCCAGCACCAGTTCCAGAAGGTCGAGCTGGTCAAGTTCACCACGCCGCAGAAGTCCAACGAAGAGCACGAGGCACTCACCCGCCACGCCGAGCGGGTCCTCGAGATTCTCGGACTCCCCTATCGCCGCATGCTCCTCTGCACCGGCGACATGGGCTTTGCCTCCTCCAAGACCTACGACCTTGAGGTCTGGCTCCCCGGTCAGAACCTCTACCGCGAGATCAGCTCCTGCTCCAACTTTCAGGACTTCCAGGCCCGGCGCGCCAACATTCGCTACCGCCCCGCTGGAGCAAAAAAGTCCGAGTATCTGCACACGCTCAACGGCTCCGGCCTCGCCGTCGGGCGCACGTACCTCGCCATTCTCGAGAACTACCAGCAGGCTGACGGCAGCATCAAAGTACCCGAAGCCCTCGTCTCCTATATGAACGGCCAAACAGTTATCGCGAAGCAGGAGAAGATTTAATGCTCAAGACCATCCGCTCCTACTTCTGGTGGACCTATGATCGCGGCAGCTTCCACTACGACGTCATGGTCACGCTCATCCTGCTCTTTCTCTTCCTCGGCCCCCGCTTCATCGACTTCAAGGACCGCCCGGTTGAGACCGTAGCCATTAACTCCTCTGAAGTACTCGTCAAGGAAGCAGGCTCCAGCGATGATTCGAGCCGCTTCATCTATCAGATCCGCGCCGACGATATTCAAAAAGCAATCGACGGCGACGCCAGTGATTCCGCTCTGAAGGCTGCAATCATTCGTATCATCGAACCCATCGCCGGCGAGATTACGCTGGAACGCTACGAACCCGTTCGCGACGCTCAGGGACACATCATCGCGTACGACGCCTGGATCACCCGCTGATTTACCCGAACCATTCCGCTTCGGTTGCATCTAAAGATGCCGGAGAGTAACTGTCGAATGAAGAAGACACTTTTAGCGTTCCTCCTGCTCGCCATTCCGCTCACCACCCCCGCCCAGGTCAAACCCGGTGAACTCGACGCCGTGCTCCGCCAGATGGACGCCGCCAGCACAAAGTTCAAATCCGCTGAGGCCGATTTTCAGTGGGACTTCTACGAGCGCGTCGTCAAGCAGACGACCACGCAGCATGGGAGCATCTACTTTAAGAAGAACGGCGCCAACCTGGAGATGGGCGCAAAGATCGTCCCTCCTGGAGCCAAATTCTTCTCCTTCAAGGACGGCAAGCTCTCCGTCTTCGATCCCGGCACCCACGACCTCAAGGTCTTCGCCTCCGGCAAGAACCGCGCCCAGTACGAGAGCTTCCTGACCCTCGGCTTCGGCGGTAGCGGCAGCGAGCTCGCAAAGGCCTGGACCGTCACCTATCTGGGCAAAGAGGTGCTCTCCGACGGCAATACATCAATCGGTACGGCCAAGCTCGATCTCGTCTCAAAAGATCCGAACGTGCGCAATATGTTTACGCACATCGTTATCTGGGTAGACCCAACTCGCGGCATCTCCCTCAAGCAGCAGTTCTTCACCCCGTCCGAGGACTACCGCACGACCATCTACAGCAATATCCGCTATAACCAATCTATCGACACAAAGCCATATCAATTCAAGAAGTAATGAACAAAAACTAATCCAATAGTTTCAATTCCCCGAAGACCGTGGGAATCAGTTCAGCCACGGTCGGATGAATATGCACTGAGTGGGTCAGCAGCGTGTAAGGCTGCTTCGCATACATCGCGGTCAGGATGCAGTGGACAGCTTCATCTCCGCCCGTTCCGAGGATCGACGCCCCCAGGATCAGCTTCGACTCCACATCCACCAGCACCTTCATAAAGCCCTGACTTTCTCCCTTCTCGACCGCACGGCTCACCTTCGTCATTGGGCGGATGCCCATCAACGCCGGCCTTCCTCGCTCCCTCACCTGCTTCTCCGTCATGCCAACCTGACCCAGCGGAGGATCGATGTACAGCCCATGCACCGGAATTCTGTCGCTCACCTTGCGCGGATCGCTGTCCAGGAGGTTCGCCGCGACAATCTCGTAGTCGTTGTAAGAGGTGTGGGTAAATGCGCCGCGCCCATTGCAGTCTCCGAGCGCCCATACTCCCGACGCAGAGGTCTCCAGCTTGTCGTTTACCTCAATAAAGCCGTGCTTGTCCGGAGTAATACCGATCATGTCCAGCCCCAGGTCGTCTGTGTTCGGCGTGCGACCCATCGCCAGCAGGACGTGGCTTCCAATCGCCTGACGCCCCCCGCCATCGCAGTCCAGATAAATGACCGGGCTGCCGCTCTTCTGATCGAGGCGAATGCAATTGGATCCCAGTTCTATTCGGACGCCCTCTGCCTCAAGAATCTTCTTCACCTCGGCGGAGACATCTTCGTCCTCGTGGCTCACCAGACGCGGTGCGCGCTCCACAACCGTCACCTCCGAGCCAAACCGGCGGAACATCTGGGCGAACTCCAGCCCGACATAGCTTCCTCCCACAACAAGCAGGTGCTCCGGCAGCGTCTCCAACTCCAGGATCGTCGTGCTCGTCAGGTACTGGACCTCGTGAACTCCCGGAAGCTCCGGAACCGATGGCCGTGCTCCCACATTCAGAAAGACCTTCTCCGCGTGGAGGACATCGTCGTTCACCCGCATCGTCGCTGGCCCGGCAAACCTGGCCGTTCCACGAAAGACCGTGCATCCCTCCATGCCGGCAAGCCACTTCTCGAGCCCCGCACGCGAATGCTCCACAATGCCGTCCTTACGCTTCTTAATCTGTGCAAGATCGACTCCAGTCAATGTCTGGGCTGGAAGTCCGTACTCCTGAGCACGCTGTACCGCGCGAGCTGCGTAGGCGCTGGCCACCATCGCCTTCGTCGGAGTGCAACCTGCGTTTACGCACGTACCTCCGAGCAGCTTTCGCTCCACGAGCGCTACCTTCCACCCGGCTCCGGTCAAGCGTCCAGCCAGCGACGGCCCAGCCTGGCCCGCGCCAACGATGATGGCATCAAAGGTGTATTCCATCGCAACCTCGTCATAATCGGAATCGAAGCTCGTCACGTCTCAGGCAGTGCCCAGCTTACAGCGGCGTGGGCGCTCACCGCACAAAAACAGCAGACAAAGCTCCAATAGGAAGCCATCAAAGCCGCCGCGACACAACCCACCCAATCTCATTTACAGTAAAGATATGGCCAATACGTCGAAGGTCGACCTGGTCGGTGTAGGGTTGAATGCCACAGACACGGTCATTCCCCTTCCCCACTTTCCCGCCGTGGGCTCCAAAGTCGAGTTCGGCGCAGCGAAGATTCTCCCCGGAGGACAGGTCGCAAGCACCGTCGTCGCCTGCCAGCAGTGGGGCCTGAGCACGCGCTACGTCGGCAAGATCGGCGACGACAGCGCCGCCGACCTGCACCGCGCAGAGTTCGTGCGCACCGGCGTCGAGGCCCATCTGCTCACCGTGCCCGGCTGCGCCAGCCAGCAGTCCTTCATTCTCGTCGATCGAGAAGGCGAACGCACCGTGCTGCACCGCCACGACGATGCACTCTCGCTTCATCCGGACGACCTCAAGCGCGAGTGGATCGTCAACGCCCGCGCACTCCACGTCGATGGCTGGGATACTGCTGCCGCTACTCTTGCAGCCACTTGGGCCCGCGAGGCGGGCATCCCCGTGATCGCCGACCTCGACGAGATATACCCTGGGGTTGAACAGCTCATCGAAAAAATCGACTATCTTATCGTGAGCCGCGACTTCCCGAGCCGCCTCATGAACGAGCCTAGCCTCGAATCCGCGCTTCGCCGTATGCAGACCCGCTTCGGATCAACGCTTACGGCCGCCACACTTGGGCATGAAGGCGTGCTCGCCTGGGATGGAAGAAACTTCCATTACTCCAGCGCATATCGCGTCCCTGTAGCTGACACGACAGGTGCCGGAGACATCTTTCACGCCGGTTTTATCTACGGACTGCTGAACGGATGGCAGCTTGATCGCCAGCTCGACTTCGCCTGCGCCGCCGCCGCACTCAACTGCACCGCAGTCGGAGCGCGGGGCGGAATCAAGGGTGTAGACGAGATCGAGCGCTTGACCGTCACCGGAACACACTACCCCTCCGATAGCTACGTCCCAGCCTCGGACTCAGTAAGCCTCTAAAGTTTTACCAATCCCTAGCGCCAGCTCACGGCAAGATGCCAGCGCAACTGACGATCTTGTGTCTTCCTCAGAACTCGCCGGTACTCCACCAACTCAGCCAGTACCTGCTCGCCCTCTGAACCTAGCTGTTGCGGCTCATCTTCCAATGCAAATACCATTGCTTCCACCGTCGCCAACCCCTCAGATGGCAGATACCACTGTGGAGGCGGCAGCCTTTGCAGCAAGTCCCTGTTCCCCGCGCCTTCTTCGATCAAGAGCGACATCGAGTTCTCATCCGCCGAGAAGAACTCAATCAGCGGGCGCACACCCAGTCGCAAAGCCAGCTTCTCCACCGCGTCCTCATTACGCGCAAGAGCTCTTCCGTTAACAAAAATGTCGAACCCGGGATCTTCGCCCTCAACGACGATGTACATCGAAGCAGCCATTGTCCGCAGTTTACGCTCCGCCCTCATGTGAAAAAAAGTGCATCTTCAGGCTCGTCCCGGTCGCGAGAAGCATCTGCACCGCAAAAAAAAGGGGGCACGCAAACGCGTGCCCCTTTCTATCGTTGCTTCGAGATTAGTGGTTTCCGCCACCCTGGTGCGATGAACCCGAACCACCGCCACCTGGACCGCCACGGCGCCCACCACGACGGCGCCGTCCGCCGGGACGACGCTGTCCACCAGGGCCGCCCGATCCTCCGGGACGCGGGCCTCCGCCAGCCGGGGCACCTTCAGCACGATTGAAGTTCGGCTCTTCTGCACCCTCATCGTCGCCGTCCTCGAAGTCGTCGTCGTCATCGGCTCCCTCGCCCTGAAGCTCCGCGGGAGCCTGCTGACCATGTCCACGGCCATCGCCCTCACCACCCTGCGGAGCAACCTCCGGCAGACCCAGCTTGGCTCGCTGCTCACGAAGAACAGCCTTGCGCGACAGCTTGATGCGGTTGCCTTCGATCGCCAGCACCTTCACCAGAATCTGGTCGCCTTCACGAAGCTCGTCCTTCACTTCCTTCACGCGATGCTCAGCAATCTCTGAGACGTGCAGCAGTCCATCGGTGCCGGGGAATATCTCGACGAAGGCGCCGAACTCCGCCAGACGAACGACTTTGCCCAGGTAGGTCTTGCCAACTTCGGGGACCGCCGTGAGGTCGCTGATCATCTGGATCGCGCGCGCCAGTCCATCGGCATCGCTCGAAGCCACATTGACGCGACCAGTGTCGTCCACATCGATCTTCACGCCCGTAGCATCGATGATGCCGCGGATGACCTTGCCTCCTGGTCCGATCAGGTCGCGAATCTTGTCTGTCGGAATCTGAAGCGTGTGAATACGCGGAGCAAACTTCGACTTCTCCTGGTTCGCGCCTGCGATCACAGCATCCATCTGGTCCAGCAGGAACATACGTCCGCGGCGTGCCTGCTCGAGCGCCTCGCGCATAATCTGCGGCGTGATGCCCATGATCTTGATGTCCATTTGGAGGGCCGTAATGCCGTTGCGCGTTCCGGCAACCTTGAAGTCCATA
Source organism: Acidobacteriota bacterium (assembly GCA_018268895.1). Lineage (NCBI taxonomy): Bacteria > Pseudomonadati > Acidobacteriota > Acidobacteriota bacterium. Next base: position 1,443,515 of record JAFDVP010000001.1, read on the forward strand.
TCGCCATAGTGGTCCTCAGCGCCTGCAATATCGGTCAGAACGGCGTACTTGTCGCCCTCCTTCACCAGTCCCATCGCCACACCGGCGACCGCGCCCTTCAGCGGAATGCCCGCCTGCATCAGTGACAGTGAAGCTCCGCAGACCGTCGCCATCGACGACGAGCCGTTCGACTCCAGGATGTCCGAGACCACTCGCAGCGTGTACGGAGACTCGTCCTCACCAGGCAGCACGGCTTCAATGGCGCGCGAAGCCAGAGCGCCGTGACCGATCTCGCGACGGCCGACGCCGGACATTCTGCCCACCTCGCCCACCGAGAACGGCGGGAAGTTATAGTGCAACATGAAGCGGCGCTTCTGTTCACCTTCATAGGTCTCGATGCGCTGCGCATCGTCCGTCGTACCCAGCGTGGCCGAGACCAGCGCCTGCGTCTCGCCGCGTGTAAACAGTGCAGAGCCGTGCACGCGAGGCAACACACCAACCTCAATCGAGATCGCGCGGATCTCATCGAACGCGCGATGGTCGGGACGAATGCGGTCGTTCAGCACCTGCTCGCGGAAGATGGTCTCGCGCAAAAGCTCGTAGTACTTGCTCAGCTTCTTCGCGCCATCCGTGTCCTCGGGCGCAATCTCCGCCTTCAGCGAGTCCTTCAGCTCCTTAACCTTTGCGTAGCTCTCGAACTTCGGGTACTTCTTCGTGTTCAGGGCATCGGCCAGCTTCGCGCCGATCTTGTTCTTCAGGGCAGCCAGATACTCAGTGTCGATCTCAACCGCCGTTACAAGGCGCTTCGTCTTGCCCGCGCGAGAGACCAGGTCCTCGATCGCCGCGCAGATCTTCTTGATCTCGCCATGGGCGAACTCAATGGCATCGACAACGCGCTCTTCGCCAATCTGCTTCGCGCCCGACTCGATCATCGTGATGCCGTCCCTGGTGCCGACGACCATGATGTTCAGCGTGCTCTTCTCGCGCTCCGCATAGGTCGGGTTCACGATGAACTGGTCATCGACGATGCCGATGCGCACCGCACCCACAGGACCGCCGAACGGGATATCGCTCAGGGCCAGCGCGCAGCTTGCACCATTGATGCCCAGCACGTCGGTATCGTTCTCCTTGTCGGCCGAGTACACGAACGCAACAACCTGCGTCTCGTTACGGAAGGCCTCGGGGAACAGTGGGCGGATGGGACGGTCGATCTGACGGCTGGTGAGGATCTCCTTCTCGCTTGGGCGTCCCTCGCGCTTGATGAACCCCCCGGGGATACGGCCGCCGGCATAGGTAAACTCGCGATACTCCACTGTCAGAGGGAAGAAGTCGATGCCTTCCTTTGGGTCGGGAGCGGCAACAGCAGTTGCCAGAACCACGTTATCGCCGCTCGTCGTCAGCGCGGCGCCGGAGGCCTGCTTGGCCATGCGCCCTGTCTCGAATTTGATCTGCTTGCCACCTGCAAGCTCTACGGTTACGTCCTGCTTCATAGTGTGTCTCTCTTTTCTCTACGTCGTTTGGGAACTTGTATCTCGCGTCATCTGCCTTGCAGGCGCGAAAAAGCGCAGTTTACCGGAGGTCTCTTCAGACCGCCGGTAAACTGCACTCGATTGAATCGTTCATGGGATAGCTCTGCATGACCGGCCAGCCACAAGGCCATTCCGCGCCTTGCAAGGAATCAGCAGCCGGAATGAAACCGTCCGAGCATACTTCCATGGTTGAATGATGTCTCCGGGATGCGGTTACTTGCGGATACCCAGTTTGCCGATGACCTCGCGATAGCGGTCGGCATCGCACTTCTTCAGGTAATCCAGCAGACGACGGCGCTTGCTCACGAGCATCAGCAGCCCGCGGCGCGATCCGTGGTCCTTCTTGTGGGCCTTGAAGTGCTCGGTCAGCTCGCCGATACGCTCGCTCAGAATCGCGATCTGAACCTCCGGGCTCCCGGTGTCTGAGTCGTGTGTGCGAAATTTCGCAATAATGTCTGTTTTCTTGGCAGGTGCTAGCACAGCTTTTGTTTACTCCTGATCTTCTTCTAATCCACTTGAGTGTTCCTAAAAGAATAGCATCGCCAGCCCCGCGTGGGCAATGGAACGACCGTTAAAGCAAAGAGATAAAAGCGCCTGAAGCGATCTGCGCTATCACCCCTTCTCCCTCCCGCTGGCGATCTCGCGCATCTCGCCAAGCCACCTCAAAAACCGCGTGGCCTGACGCTTCTCTCCCCACGCCAGCGCCCAGAAGTCCCTCAGACCCACCGTACCAGCCCACTTTCCGGAGTAAGTCTCCAGACGCCACCTCAGGTAAGGGCTACGCCATGGACGCAACCGGTGACCCTTTGCCGCACACCACAGAAACCGTATCCCCTCGATCATCTTCTTCAGTGTAACCTTGACCGGATAGAGAAGCCATGAATGCAGCGCTCGCCACACTCGACCGTGAACTAGCTGCATCGCTCAGCGGGCTCACCTCGGCACAGACCCAGTTCCGGCTCTCCAACGATCCCTCGCAATGGAGCATTCACCAGATCGCCCAGCACCTTCTGCTCACCTACCGCTCCACCATTACCGCGTTCGAGTCGCGCATCGCCAAGGGCACGCCAACGCGATCACGGCCAACGCTCAGCCAGCGCCTTGCACAGTTTGTTGTTGTCACGCTCGGGAAGATGCCGGGACGCCGCAAAGCTCCGCCGGAGGTCGCTCCAATATGGCCTGATATTGCTCTCGCCGGCGATGCTTTGGCCGAATCCGCCTCCGAAGCCCTGGCTCAACTCGACACAATCCTCGACCAGGCATCCAGCATCTTCGGCTCAATTCCCTGTCAGAGCCACTTCGCGCTCGGCCCACTCACCCCCGCCCAGTGGAGCCGCTTTCATCTCTCGCATGGCCGCCACCACATTCGTCAGATCATGGCAATCAGGCAGGCGCGCCGTTTCTAGCTCTACTCTTCTTCGGTAAGCTCGTCTTCGACTCGCAGATATCGCCTCATATATCGCAGCGGCTCCTCGGCCATTGCAAGCTCCCGCAGGTGATATCGCCAGGCATCCTCTCTCGCGCTTCGCCGCGTATAAGCCTTGCGCGTAACCGTGCCGATGCTTCCGTCCGCCATCCGCCGCTTGAAAGTCTGCGTCGGCACCTCGAAGGTCATCAGCTCGCCTGCTTTCCAGAAGTGCGCGGCAAACTCATGCGAAAACAACAGCGCGTAGTAGCGCCTTTCGACAGCAAGCGTCTCGATCGCCTTTTGCGAATCGACCCACTCCAGCCCCAGCTTCCCCACATACCACTTTCTGAACTGGAAACCATTCGTCCGAGCCTGGCCCAACAGCAACTGAAGCAACTCAAACCGTGTCATTGGAGTCCTTCAACTCAAGTATGCAAGTAAGCTGTAACAATTGCTTCGACCGCCGCGCTATGGTTCCGCGCAACGAACGTCTAACATAAGACGAGTTATACACCGACTCGACGATTGCATGATGCCGACAAGCCGCCCTGACACTTCTATCATCTCTCCGAGACCCCTCGCAGTGCTCAGCCTGCTTCTTGCGCTCGTGGCGTTCGCGGCTCCGCTCAGCGCGCAATCGAACCAGCACACCGATCCGCTCAACCTTACCCCCGAGGTCCGCGAAGCACATGTGCATTTCTACAACCTGGACTACGAGGGCGCCCTCTCCCGCTTCGAAGCCATCCAGCGCGCCAACCCGCAGAACCCCATGGCGACCAACTACGTCCTCTACACGCTCGTCTTTCGAGAGCTCTATCACCAGGACCTGCTCGACACCACCTACTACGCACACGACTCCTTCATCTTCTCCAAGCGCGACGTTCCGGTCCCCCAGGCCACACGCGACCGCATTGAGCAGCTCACCAATCAGGCCATCCAGCAGGCCGACCAGCAGATCAAAGCCAATCCCAACAACGCCAACGCCTGGTTTGCCCGCGGATACGCACGGGGCATGCACGCCTCCTTCATCACCCTTGTCGACCACAGCTATGTAGGCGCCGCGCGTCAGGGCCTCGGCTCCCGCCAGGACAGCGAACAGGCCCTCCGCATCGATCCCGACTACGCCGACGCGAAGATGGCCGTCGGCATCCAGCAGTTTGCCGTTGCCTCTCTGCCTCGCATCCTGCGCATCATGATCGGAATTACCGGCGTCACAGGGAACAAGGAGAAAGGCCTCGACCTTCTTCGCCAATGCGCGGCCAAAGGCATTGTCAATCCCATCGAGTGCCGCACCGCGCTCTCTCTCTTCCTGCGCCACGACGGACGGTATCCCGAGGCCCTCGCCGTCCAACACGGCCTTGCGGCCGAATACCCGCATGACTACCTCTTCCGGCTTGAAGAGGCCAATCTCACCAAGGACAAGGGCGACGGCCCCGGCGCTATCGCAGCCTACAAGCGCGTCCTCGATGACGCCCGCAAGCCTGGTTACTTCACCGATCCACGCCTCCAGATGACCTACTTCGGGCTCGCCGACACCCAGCGCGGCCAGAACCTTATCGCCGACGCCGCGCAGAACTACCTCAACGCCGCCGCCCAACCCAAGTGCAGCGAATGGCTCAAGCGCCGCGCCCAGCTCAACGCCGGCGAGATGTTTGACCTCCTGCATCAGCGCGACAAGGCGATCGAACAGTACAAGGAAGCCTCCGCCGGAGGCGGCGACCAGTCCCAGGCCGATACCGCCCGCAAGTATCTTAAGAGCCCCTACACCGGAAGCTGAGGCTGCTTCCCGGCCATCCATCTTTCTTTCCCACGAGAACTTCTTCCCCCTGCCCTCCGTATCACTTCCCGCAGGGCGCTGCACCGAAGTTGTGACAAAATAAAAGGCGCCTTGAGTCTCCTGGAGGACTCTATGTTCTGTACCCGTTGCGGAAATCAGTTGGAACCAACATCCCGTTTCTGCCCTGCCTGTGGCGCTCCCGTTGCTTCTGCGGTCCCCCCACAGCAACCCTTCGCAGCGCCCCATCTTATGCGCCCGCGCAATAATCGCATGATCGCCGGGGTCTGCGCCGCCTTTGCGCGTCAGTACGGATGGGATGTCACCATCGTCCGCATCATCACAGCTATCGTATGCCTCAGCGGCGCTGGCGCACTCGCTTACATCATCGCCTGGATCCTCATTCCCGAAGAGCCTTACGCCCTGCCCACCAACGGCATCTAGCCCTAGACCTCTGACAGGGATCAAACTGGCTTAAGATGATTCATGTGTCATCCTGAGCGAAGCTGGACGCGCGCGTCTCGCGTCCAACGCAGTCGAAGGACCTGCGGTTCTCCGCTGACGCCACAAAATCTCAAAGTGAGCATCCGCGTTTTGACTAAGAAAGTTGCCCTGAAGACCGCCGCAGCATCGCCTGCCGCACGCCCTTTCCTCTACCGCAACCGTTCCCTCTACTGCGACGGCATCAGCCTGACCGCGCTTGCAGATACACACGGCACCCCGCTCTACGTCTATTCGGCGCAGCAGATCTCCTACCGCTTCCAGCTCTTTCAAAAAGCCTTCGCCTCACGGCCTCACACCGTCTGCTACGCCGTCAAGGCAAACTCCTCGCTTGCGATTCTCAAGCTCCTCGGCGAGCAGGGCGCGGGGTTCGACATCGTCTCCGGCGGAGAGCTCGAGCGCGTTCGCCGCGCCCACAAGCCCGCGCTCAAACAAGTGGTCTTCTCCGGCGTTGGCAAGCAGGTCTGGGAGATCGACGCCGCGCTCAAAGCCAACATCCTCCAGTTCAATGTCGAGTCCGAGCAGGAGCTCGACCTCCTCGCCGCTAGAGCACAGGCGCTGCGCATCCGCGCCCGCTTCGCCCTCCGCGTCAACCCCGACGTCTTCGCCGAAACCCACCCCTACATCTCCACTGGCCTCAGCGAACACAAGTTCGGCATCGCTATCACCCAGGCCCGCACCATCTATCGCCGGGCTACGAAGTCCAAGTGGCTCGACGCGTCCGGCGTCAGCGTCCACATCGGCTCGCAGATCCGCAAGGTCGACCCCTTCGCTGCCGCACTCGACCGCGTCACCTCGCTCGTCGCCGACCTTCGCCGCGACGGCCACGACATCCGCTATATCGACGCCGGCGGCGGCCTCGGCATCGACTACTCCGACGCCCCCTTCGACGCCGCCCACCAGGTCGAGCGCTACGCCGCCGCACTCGCCAAAGGTCTCGCCAACGAGCATGCCCACCTGCTCCTCGAACCCGGACGCTTCCTCGTGGCGCAGGCAGGCGCGCTCCTCACACGCGTCCTCGTCACCAAGAAGAACGGCGCGAAGACCTTCGTCATCACCGACGCCGCCATGAACGACCTCATCCGCCCCGCGCTCTACCACGCGCACCACGAGATCGTTCCCGTCCGCCAGCCCTCCGGCAAGGCCACCATCACCGATAGCAAGACAGCAGAAAACAAAGTGGATGTAGTCGGCCCCGTCTGCGAGTCCGGCGACTTCTTCGCCCGCGACCGTGCGCTCCCACCGGTCAAGCCCGGCGAACTCCTGGCCCTGCTCGACGCCGGAGCCTACGGCATGACCCAGGCCTCCAACTACAACTCCCGCCCCCGCGCCGCCGAGGTCCTCATCGACGGCACAAAAGCAAAGCTGATCCGCCGCCGCGAAACCATGCGCGATCAGCTTGCACCTGAACTGCTCTAGTACCGCAAAATCCAGGTACCCTATCTGGCAGCTTCATCGCCAGATGTGGGCCTCAAGGAAGCCAGCTTAATCCACAACTGCCCAGCCGGTGCCATACTGAACGCATGTCCATCCCCTCAGGCACCCGCATCGGACACGTTCACCTCAAGGTCGCTAACCTCGACCGCGCCCTGGCCTTCTACTGCGGCGTCCTCGGCTTCGACCTGATGCAGCAGTTCGGCTCGCAGGCTGCCTTCATCTCCGCCGGAGGTTATCACCATCACATCGGCCTCAACACCTGGGAGAGCAAGGACGGCCCTCCCCCTGCCCCCGGAACGACAGGCCTCTACCATCTCGCCATCGTCTACCCCACCCGCGCAGCGCTGGCCGATGCCCTCAGAGCTTTGATCGCGCATAAAATTCCGCTCGACGGAGCCGCCGACCATGGCGTCAGCGAGGCGTTATATCTCCGTGATCCCGACCAGAATGGCGTCGAGCTTTACTGGGACCGCCCTCAAGACGCATGGCCACGCACCTCTTCAGGAGAACTCGCCATGTACACCCGTCCGCTCAACCTGCACAATCTCCTGGCGACCTCCGACAGATCCATTCCCGATCACATTCCGGAAGGGCCAAAGGATCTATAGCAATCGTTGACGCAAACCTCACTGCTCCAGAAACCCATCCCGCTAAACCGAGTATTTGGGAGATTTATGCAACTGGGTGCGGGGAGAGGCTCTCCTCCGCAACGTGCTAAAATCACAAGGTCGCATGACCCTGCGTTCTCTCGACAGGCGAAGCAAATCTCCGATTGAGGTTGTACATGTCCGGCCACTCAAAATGGGCGACAATTAAGCATAAGAAGGGCGCCCTCGACGCCAAGCGCGGCAAGATCTTTACCCGCCTGATCAAGGAAATCTCCATCGCCTCCAAGCTCGGCGGAGGCGATCCCGACGGCAATCCCCGCCTGCGCAGCGCCATCGCTGCCGCCAAGGCCGAGAACATGCCGAACGACAACATCAAGCGCGCCATCCAGCGCGGCACCGGCGAGATTGAAGGCGCCAGCTACGAAGAGATCACCTACGAGGGCTACGGCCCCGGCGGCGTTGCCATCATCGTCGACGTCCTCACTGACAATAAGAACCGCGCCGTCAGCGAGATTCGCCACGCCTTCTCGAAGAACGGCGGCAATCTCGGAGCGGAAGGCGCGGTGTCGTGGATGTTCACCACAAAGGGTGTCATCACTGTGACCAAGTCGGCAGCCAGCGAAGACAAACTTACCGAGATCGTCCTGGACGCGGGAGCGGAAGATCTCTCCGACCAGGGCGAGAACTGGGAGATCCTGACCGACCCCAAGGACTTTGAGGCTGTCTCGAACGCGATCAAGGCTGCTGGCATCGCGGCGGAGACGGCTGAGGTCACCAAGATTGCCTCGACCTACACCAAGCTCGAAGGCTCACAGGCCAACGCCATGATTCGTCTCCTCGAGACGATCGAAGACCTCGACGATACGCAAAACGTCTACTCGAACTTCGATATGGACGAGGCGCCTGTCGCAGGCTAATCGAAGCGGTCTACTACTTTCAGTGGCCGCCGGTTCCGGCGGCCTTTCTTCTGCAAACCGAAGTACGAAGTTAAGCGGAGCTAGAAAAGAGTGATTTCAACAATCCGACGCATCGCACGACCATGCACCCTGGCACTCACGCTTTTCGCGCTTCCGCAGCTCTCGTCCGCGCAGGCGAAACCGGCTTCACCGACGCCGTTCAGCTCGACGAACCGCCCTCTTGGAATCGGAGTGCTGGCGCAGGGCGGCTTTGGTGTAACTGAGGACCGCGGCAGCTATAAGTTCCTGATGCTCGGCGGTCGCGCCGGCAAGGTTCTTACCTCGAACTTCGGCCCCGGCCTGCTGCGCGGCAACTTCGAGTACGGCGTCGAGGTCTTCCCCTTCTGGCAGTCGTACACGCCAAGGTTCGAGCGCCGCATGTGCACCGCACCCGGCATCTGCTCCGCCCCATACACCGTGGGCGGGACATTTAGCGGCGTCTCGATCACACCCATTCTGCTGAAGTGGAACTTCACCGGATCGGGTCACCGCAAACTGGTTCCGTGGGCGCAGGGTGGCGGCGGCATCATCTGGACAAACCACAAGTACCCTCCCTTCGGAGGCCCGCCGTACAACGTCAACAATGATGGCCCCGCTGCCAATACCAGCGTCTGGAACTTCACTCCACAGTTCGGGATGGGGCTGCATTACTTTGTCAAACCCAACCGTTCGCTCGACTTTGGCGCCAGCGCCATTCATATCTCATCGGCATCGCTTGGAGATAAGAACCCTGGCGTAAACGCGAGCGTACAATTTTCAGTCGGCTACACCTGGTGGAAGTGATGAGAACCGCTTTCTATTCCCTATTCCCTACAACTTTTTCCCTGTCCTTATGAACTCCGCAGCCATTATCGAGTGTGTCCCCAACTTCTCTGAAGGAACGGACATCAGCAAGGTCAGCCGCATCGTCGCGGCGATGCAGGTGCCAGGCGTGAGCCTGCTCGACTGGTCGCTCGACACCGCGCACAACCGCTCTGTCGTTACGATTGCCGGTCCTCCCGAATCTGTCGTCGAATCGGCCGTATGTGGAGCGGGAAAAGCGGCTGAGCTGATCGACCTCACCAAGCAGAACGGAGTGCATCCGCGAATTGGGTCGGCTGACGTTGTTCCCTTCATCCCGGTCAGCAAGGCCTCCTTGGCAGAGTGCGCTCTGCTGGCCCGCCAGGCCGGACTTCATATATGGCGCCGCTACGGCGTGCCTGTCTATTTTTACGGTGCGGCAGCCGCACGCCCCGACCGCGTTCAGTTGGAAGATGTACGGCGGGGCCAGTTCGAGGGTCTTCGGGATGCAGTCCACAAGGACGCCTCAAGACGTCCAGATATCGGCGGGCCGGAGTTACATGAGACCGCTGGCGCCTCCGTTGTCGGCGCGCGCAGCTTTCTTATCGCCTATAACATCCATCTTCGCCGCGCGGACGTCACTGCCGCACGCGCAATTGCCCGCGACATCCGCGCTTCCAACGGAGGGCTGCATGGAGTGAAGGCCCTCGGGGTGCTCGCCAATGGACGTGCGCAGGTGACCATGAACATCACCGATTACCTCACGACGCCAATGCCAAAGGTGTATGCCCGTGCGCTGGAACTTGCCCAGCGCCATGGCGCCGAGCTTGACGATAGTGAGCTGATTGGACTGATTCCTCAGGCCGTGTATGAGCCGGAGGCGGAGTGGATCAAGCGGATACCCAACTTCGACCCGGAGCTGAAGGTGATCGAGCAGCGGCTTGAAAACCCTCTTGACTGGATAACCGGCTGAGAATGCAGCACATCCATGACCAATGGCCGCTTCGTACGTCCAAAGTGGCAGATAACGGGGCTTGCCCGTCATCGTCCAATCACGAAAGAATAGAAATGTTGAGCTAAAGATCGCTCAAGGAGCAACTTCATTGCAGATTCTCAAGCCCTTCCTCCCCATCGCGACCCTCGCTCTCTCAGCCACGCTGCTTCCGGCGGCGCAGTTGTCAAGCGATGCGAAAGCGGCTATCCCGAAGGATATCCAGCAGATTATTGTTGTCGACTATCGCGCCATGCAGAACTCCCCGGCTGCTATGGAGTTGAAAGACCGCGTGCTGCCGCCTGAGCTCAAGCGTCTCGAAACCGCATTAAAGACCTCGGGGCTCAAGGTTGACCAGGACGCCGATGTCCTCACCTTTGCCGCCTTCCGTGAAGGAACGCAGGGTACGCGTATCGTTGGCGTCGCCCAGGGTCAGTTTCACACTCGCGAGATCATGGCGAACTTCGTGAAGAGCAAGACCAAGCCAGTGGCTCTACGCAACAACAACATCTACCCGATGGGCCAGAATGGCATGAGCGTCGCCTTCCTGAACCAGACGACGATGGTCTTCGGCGATCGCGAAGCTGTAAAAGCCGCGCTCGATGCTCGCGACGGTCTTGCGCAGAACTTCCTCGCCAATGGCGATATGACCAACGAGATGCTCGCGGTCGAACAGCGTGCCGTCTGGAGCCTGCTCGACCAGAAAGGCACGCAGACGATGATGCGCTCCGTGCTTGGCGAAGCAGCGCAGTTGGCCGACTATGACACGGTCCGCAACCGGATGAAGAGCTCCCGCTACACGATGGACTTCCAGAACGGCGTGAAGTTCGACATGGCCGTCGTAATGAGCGACACGATGACAGCAGCGACCACCGCAACGCTGCTCAAGGGAGTCTCTCTACTGAAGAAGACGCAGGGTAACCCGTTGGAGAAATCAGCCCTCGACAATACGACGATCGATTCGAACTCGGGCACGTTGACGGTCTCCTACTCCTCTTCAGACGGCCAATTTGCCAGCCTATTGAGCTCTCCGCTCTTTCAATCAGTCGTCAAGTAAAGTAGCAACAAGCTAAGCAGGACTAAAAGAGGCAACTCGGATGAGCTGCCTCTTTTAACGTTCACCCGCTTGAAACAACTAGGCTGCCTGCAACAGCGGAACGACCCGCGCCTTCACCTGATCGGCGGTGAAAGGTTTGCAGATATAGCCTTGTGCTCCGGCAGCGATTGCCCGGAGCACAAAGGGTTCGCTTCCCTCTGTCGTAATCATGACCACCGGAACTCCCGTTGCAAGTTTTTGATCGCGCTTGGCCTCAAGGAACTGGAGGCCATCCATGACCGGCATATTGATGTCGCTGATAATGAGACCTATCTTCGTGGCGCTTCCCGTGTCGGCACGAAGCGCCTCCAGCGCCTCTTCGCCGTTCGAGGCCTGAACGACATCGCTCAGCTCGAGACCTGCCTGACGTAACGCCCGTTCAATCACCTTACGCATGACCGCTGAATCATCGATAATTAACGCTCGCACCTGCCCTCCACAATCGTCGCTCTCTGCGGTCTATCGGCTGCCCGGAAGATTTTCTTTAATCAGGGAAACTAAGGCGGTTTTCATATTGGTCTAGTGCTTCTCATCGTCAACGCGTGCGCAGTTACAAGCAAAATACCGGGATTCTTCGCCTGCGGCTCAGTTATGACGACGTCTTCTGCCAAGCACAGCAATCAGAAAACGCCTCTAAGTTTCCTCTAAGCGAACCTGCCGCTACTTTGGCCCGCGGCTTGCTTTAGACCACGGCATGGACAGTGGACTCTACGCGGCATATACGGGATTGGCGACACGTACGCAGGCGCTCGATACGGCGGCCAATAACATTGCCAATTCGGGAACGAATGGCTTTCGCGCGCAACGCGACTACTTTCGCGGGGTGCTCGTCGAAGGTCTCGGCTACGACTCGCTCGCACAGTCGCAGGTCGGACAGACAGTCAATAACTTCGGCATTCTTGGCGGCAACACGCTGGACATGGGACAGGGGCAGTTGGCGGCGACTGGAAACCCTCTCGATCTTGCCATCCAAGGTCAGGGATTCTTCGCTATTCAGACCGCCAATGGCATTCGATATACACGCGACGGCGCATTTCAGCGTTCTTCTGCCGGCGTGCTTCAAACCGCACAGGACGAGCCTGTGCTCGATATCAAGCAGAAGCCGATCACCATTCCGAGTGGAGAGATTCACATCTCACCTGATGGCAGCGTCTCAGTCTCCAATCAGGACGGGAGTGCCCTCGTCGCCCGGGTTGGAATCTTCGATTTTACAAATCGCTATGCGTTGACCGCTGAAGGCGTCAATCGCTTTACCGCCGGTGACTCAAAACCTATTGCCGCGAGTGCGTCCATTCAACAAGGCGCCGTCGAAGGAGCCAACCAGGACGCGATTCACGGAACGATGCAGCTTGTCCTGGTGCAGCGGCAGGCAGAGATGATGCAAAAGGCATTGAGCGTCTTCAACAACGACTTTGACAAGACCGCTGCCGAAGACCTGCCAAGAGTCTGAAGCAGACCCTCAGGATCGATAGCGAACTTCATTTTCGAACAGGAGAGCAATCATGATTCGAGCTTTATATACAGCAGCCAGCGGCATGAGCGCGCAGCAGTCCAACCTCGATACTGTGGCCAACAACCTTGCCAACTCCGCGACAGCGGGTTTTCGGAGGCGCCGGCTTCAGTTCGAAGACATGATCTACCAGAACATGATTACCCCGGGTTCGCCCGAGAGCCAGCAGACGACAGCCGCGGGATTGCAGATTGGACTGGGTACGCGTTCTGCTGCAACCGAGATGGTGATGACACAGGGCGATTTCAACCAGACCGGCAACAACCTCGATCTCGCCATTCAAGGCGGTGGCTTCTTCCAGGTGACGCGGCCCGATGGGACGATCGCTTACACGCGCGCCGGAAATTTTCATCGCAACAACCAGGGGACCATCGTCACAACAGAAGGCGACACCGTGCTGCCTTCGATCACGATTCCCTCGAATGCGACCGACATCACCATCTCGCAGTATGGTGTCGTCTCGGCAAAGATTCCGGGCCAGACTACCCCCGCTCAACTCGGCACCATTCAACTCGCTACTTTTGCCAATCCCGGCGGATTGAACTCAGTCGGCGGCAACCTGTTTGAGCAGACGCAATCGTCAGGAAATGCGATCACCGATGTCCCCGGTGGAAGCACCGGCATGGGAACGCTCCAGCAAGGATATCTCGAAAACTCAAATGTCGATGTGGTCGCGGAGTTCGTTCAGATGATCCTGGCGCAGCGCGCGTATGAGAGCAATTCCAAGGTCGTTCATGTAGCCGACGACATGTATTCGCAGATCAATAATATGGTTCGCTAGTGACTGCGGAGGATTGAAATGCGAATCACCTCATTGCCTTCGAGACTCTTGCTTCTCGCCGCCGGACTTCTTGCGGCGAGTGCGGTTGCAGCTTTACCGTTGCATTCCAGCTGTCGCGCGACGCCTGAAGAGGCCCTCAAGCCGTCGTCAACGCATACCGATGAGCCCGCTCAAGGCTTTCGCGTAGCAAACATACGCTGGGACCCATACCTGCAACAGCAGTGGGCCATCGTCGTCTCATGCACCCATCCCGAGCTGCCACCATTGGCCCTCAAAGTCCCCAACAGATATGCAAGCGTAATCAAGCTCTCACCACCTGCTGTTCGCAATGGAGATGTCGTTCGCGCATGGAGCCAGGATCCCTTTGTCCGGATTGAGGTGACTGGTGTAGCCGAAGGAAGCGCAGCAATAGGAGACCGCATCCGGATACGCACGATACGCTCACTATCAAGCAGCGATGGGCTTGTGGTTTCCGATAGCTCCGAGACGCTGTTCGGCATCGTACGCGGGCCCCACAACGTGGAGATCGAACCATGAAACGCTCAACCCAGAGGCTGACTCGCAGACGGTTCCTTGAGCAGTGGCCGGGTTCTAACGAACCAGCTATGTCCAATCCCCTGCCTGAACCACCTTCATATGATTTTGTGCTTTATCGCTTTGCCATAACAACCGCGCTTGTCTTACTGCTCTCCCTATTTGCAACGATCAAGAGCTATCCGCAAGGCTCTGGCAGCAAGAACCCTTTGCGCCAAAAGCCAAGTCCGGCCGCCACTTCGCTTGAGAACTACCTTGAAAGAGTGCGGACGTACAACTCTGCGCAGCCCGCGCCGGGATCGATTTGGATGGATAGCGGGCGCCTTACGAGAATGATGACCGACGTTCGTGCGATGCGTCCGCACGATCTGATCTCTGTCGTTGTCTCGGAGAACCTGGCGGCTTCGACGGATGGAACTGTGAAGAATTCGCGTGCATCGAACGCAAACTCCCAGGTGTCGAGCCTCTTCGGAGCGCTGCATGCCGGCAATACCCTTCAGAACCTTGTCAATCAAAGTTCTGCCGCAGGTCTCGATGCCCAGGGCACGAGTGCCACAAATTCCAGCCTAAGCACCACCCTTGGAGGGCAGGTCATTGAAGTTCTCCCAAACGGGATGCTGGTCATTGAAGCAGCACGGCAGGTCGAGTTCAGCCAGCAGACCCAGACGATCGTGTTACGTGGAATCGTGCGACCAGAGGACATCTCGCAGCAGAACCAAATCCTGTCAACCGCCATATCGAGCCTTGAGCTGGAGGTTCGCGGCAAAGGCATCATCACCGATTACACGCATCGGCCGAATGTCCTGATACGGCTCTTGCAGCGCGCACTGATCTTCTAGGCATGGGCGGCGATTATATGAACCAATCAGCACTTACTTCCGGAAAGGCAGCCTGGGCGATCTCTATCGCACTTTTAATATGTGGGCTCGCAGACACAGCGTCCTTTGCATCTGACGGGACCGCGTCGGCTACGCGGCAGGCGCGGGTGAAGGACATTGCAAGCATCGAAGGGATACGCGACAACCAACTGGTCGGCTACGGGATTGTCGTTGGACTGCAAGGCACCGGGGACAGCCAGCAGACCGCGTTTCCCACTCAGACGCTCGCCTCTACCTTACTGCGCATGGGCGTGAGCGTCCCGGCATCAGCGATTCGAGTCCAGAATCTGGCGGCAGTCTTCGTTTCAGCTACGTTACCTCCCTTCTCACGCTCGGGCACGAAACTTGATATCACGGTCTCCTCTGCCGGCGATGCACGAAGTCTTGAGGGCGGCCTGTTGTTGATGACTCCCCTTTACGGCGCCGACGGCAAGATCTACGCACAGGCGCAGGGTCCTCTCGTTGTTGGCGGATACTCGGTGGGTGCAAACGGAAACCTTAAACAGGTCAACCACCCCAATACCGCCCGTGTCCCATATGGTGCGATCGTCGAACGCGCGGTTCCGCTGGACTTTGCTGGACAAAGTCAGTTTTCCTTGCTGCTGAACGATGCCGATTTTCGCAGCGCGGAGGCCACCGCAGGAGCGATCAATCACACACTCGGCCGCAGTGCCGCACACGTGGTCGACAGCCGAAGAATCACTCTCGCAGCCGGCCCAGGCGAAGAGGTGCCCGCATTCCTCGCTGAGGTCGAATCGGTCGAGGTCCAGGTCTATCCTCGGGCCAAGGTGATCGTCAACGAACGAACCGGTACAGTCGTGATTGGCGGGACAGTTGTTCTGCAGCCAGTGTCGATCCTGCATGGCGGCCTCGCCGTCAACATCGTCAGCGAGTTTCAGGTCTCACAGCCCAATGCCTTTGGTCGAGGAGACACAAAGGTCGTGCGCCAGACGAGCGTGGATGCGCTGGACAAACCAGTAAACCGAATCGAATTGAAGCAGGGCGCAACCGTGGACGATCTGGTCCGCAGTCTGCAAACAATTGGAGCATCGGCACGCGACGTTATCTCGATTCTGCAAGCAATGAAATCGGCCGGTGCACTTGAGGCGGAGATCGAAGTTCAATGACAATCACTCTGGATGGCATCAATAGAAGTGCGCCACAAATGGACGTAGAGAAGCGCTCGAAGCTGACCGATGCGGCACAGCAATTTGAAGCAATGATGTTGCAGGAATTACTGAAGCCGATGCGCTCAAGTGAAGACGATCTGAGCGGGGAGAAGAGCGAGGATAGTTCGTTTGATACGATTGCCAGCTTTGGAACAGAGTCCGTTGCCAAAGCTATCTCAAAGAGTGGCGGCGTGGGCATTGCGAGGCAGATTATTCAGCAACTCTCGCAAGAAAATCCCGGTGAAAACACTCTTCCTTCGGTGAAAACGGAGTCGAGTACTAAAGTTTCCCAAACTCGCGCCGATAAGCTCAAGTAGACGGAGGACAACAATGAGTTTTGGGGATGGAATAGGCGATCTGAAGCGGGCCCTGAGCGCGATCATTCCGGCAACAACGCCGCAGGCGGTGGGACGCGTAGAGGATACTGCCCATGGAGAGCTGAGGCTACCTGAATCACAGCTTGATGCTGCCAACCTAAGCAAGGCTGGCGGATTGGTCGCGCAGGTCTTTGGCGGCTCCGATGTACGGACCGACAAAGTTGCGGCGTTACAGCAAGCCATTGCCGACGGTACCTACAACGTGCCGTCTGCAGAAGTTGCGGGAAAGATTATTCAATCGCTTCTCGATTGAGCTGACTGATTTTCGTTAAGCGAAGGAGTGATCCATGGGCACAGTGAACTCATTGATGGACCTTGCCAGGCAGACGCTGATGGCCGACCAGGCGGCATTGGGAGTTATCTCAAACAACGTCGCCAACCAGAATACCCCCGGCTACACACGGCAGGTAGTCAACTGGCAGACGCGGGACAGCGTCACCATTGGAACCTACACTGTAGGTGAGGGCGTCGCCGTGAGCTCACAGGGGGTCTCGCAGCGCGATCGCATTCTTGAACAACGTGTTCAACAGCAGACACAAGCGCAATCGCAGAGTGAGGCGCTCAGCTCAGCCTTGAACCAGATTCAGAACATCTTTGGCCTCAGCTCAACGTCGAGCTCAGCCAGCACGACTGCGGTTGGCTCAGCGATGGACTCGTTTTTTGGCTCATTATCCTCTCTGACGGCAAACCCATCTGATGTGACGACTAGGCAAGCTGTCCTGTCAGCAGCAAAAAGCCTGACCGATGCTTTCAACTCGGCGTCGAATCAGATTGCACAGGTATCAAACGATCTAGACAAGCAGGCCGCCGGATATGTCGACCGCATTAATACGCTTACATCGACTATCGCGGCGCTGAACAAACAGATTGGCGGCACATCACCTGACAGCGATGCTGGAGTGCTTGAAGACCAGCGACAGCAAGCGATTGCAGAACTGTCGCAGTATATCGGCCTGAACCAGATCACGAACGAAGCCAATGGAATTACTCTAACCACAACTAATGGCGCTGTACTTGTCAGCGGCGATCGATCCTATGCAATGAGCACGGCGCAGGTTGCCGGAGTTACCCATCTCCTTGCTGGTCCATCAAGCCAGAACGTCACCGCAGGGCTTACTGGAGGAGTGCTTGGCGGCGTACTGGCAGCACGCGATCAGCAGATACCGGCCTTTCAGAGCGCTCTCGACAACCTCGCCTATTCGTTGGGGGCAAAGATCAATCAGGTGAACGCGCAGGGCCTCGACGGCAATGGCAACCCTGGTCAGGCTCTTTTTACCTTACCTGCCTCGACGGCCGACGCTGCAGGACTGATTGGTCTCGCCACATCTGATCCTCAAGCGATTGCAGCTGCTGCCATAGGAGAAGGCGCAACGGGCAACAGTAACGCGGTGCTGCTGGCGCAGATGTCGGGAGCGGCCTTAGTTGCCGGACAAACCGCATCCGGCTTTTTCGCTTCTCTGCTGGCGCGGATTGGAAGCGCTGCATCGGGAGCTGCGACAGACAACGCCGCACAACAGACGATGTTGACACAACTGACATCGCAGCGGAATGCACTGTCCGGTGTCTCACTCGATGAAGAGGCCGCGAACCTGACAAGCTATCAGCGCGCGTACCAGGCCGCCGCGAAGGTCTTTTCTATTGCCGATGAAATCATGTCAAGTGCGCTCAATCTTGGAGTAAACACATCGGTTTCGTAGCAGAGACATTCATCACACATCGGAAAAGAGCGTGCAATGCGGGCAGATCCCAACTACATCAACAGCCTTACACAGTCGCTGAACAATGCAGGGCTTACGGCGAACAGTCTCTCCAGCCAGCTTTCGAGCGGGCTACGCGTTGAATCTCTCTCCGACGATCCATCGGCTGCTGCACAGAGCGTGCAGATGGGCAGCCAGATTGCAAAGATCGACACGTTCATACAGACCGCTTCGAACGAGACCTCGATGCTCCAGGTAACGGACTCGACTCTGGGAGAAGTCGTTGCGCAGCTTACCTCGGCGATCGCTCTTGCTGTGCAGGCAGCGAACGGAACCTTGAATGCTGCGAATCTCCAGGCAAGTCTGCAACAGGCGACAGGAATCCGCGACCAGATACTGGCCTTGAGCAACACCAGTTACCAGGGGCGCTACCTGTTTGCTGGAAGCCAGGGCGCAACAGCCCCATTTTCGCTGGATACGACAACCTCTCCAGCAACAGCCAACTATGCCGGCGACACGAATGTGCAGTTTATTGAGACTCCCGGGGGGCAAAAGATTCAGATGAATCTGCCAGGATCGTCGATCTTTGGCTCGGGGGCAACAGGTATTCTGACCGCTTTGAATCAACTTATCGACCACCTCTCCAGTGGCGCGTCTTCGACCTCTATCGCGGCGGACAGCACTACTCTCAACGCAGCGTTGACTACAGTCTCCACTCAACGTTCCATACTTAACAGCTCGCTGAGCACGCTGAAATCAACAAGCGCGTATGCGCAGACACAGGAAGCACAGATGAAAGCGCAGCAGAGCTCACTGGTAGCCGCCGATCCGGCTTCCGTCGCGACACAGTTGAAGTCGAACCAGACGCAATATCAGGCACTGCTGGGTGTGATAAGTACGCTCAACAAGGTCAACCTCTTCGACTATCTGAAGTGAAGGATTAGCGTTTGAGTAGATTGAGGGCCTTTTGCGCCTGTTTGATCTGCAAACCATCGGGAGCAAGTTGCAGATAAGCGCTGTACTCTGCAATAGCTTCGTCGCGTTTGTCGAGCTTCTGGGCCAGATGAGCCAAGGCGAAGTGGGTATCCGGATCTGAAGGCTGGTACTTTACGGCATCCTTCGCTCGCAGATAAGCAGCGTTCAAATCACCGCTCTGTTCGTAGAACTTTGCAACGTTCAAATCTTCCGCGGCGCGATCCTCATCAGACTGCAACTTCTGTACTTTGGGCAGACGCCGGCGAGTAGACGCTTGAGGGTTGTCTCCCTTGTCATCAAGCGGGGGAGACCCGCCCTCAGGAGGTACGCTATCGTCTGAACTCGAAGAACTGCTACTGGAACTGCTGCTGGAGCCGTCTGGCATCGGCGGAGCAGAACCTGGAAACGGGTGCTCTTCAGCGGCCGAGGGATGATGTGCAGGAGTGGCAGGGGCATCGGGAACGGATGATGACGAACCGGGCATTGGCGGTGGCGCTGCCCCGCCCGGGAATGGGAACTTCTGGGCTGCGGAGGGTTCTTTCGCAGGCTCCTGGGAGCATGGAATCGAGGCCTTATCCGCTTTTCGGATGGACTGGCTTGCCGAGCCTTCCTTTGGAGCCTTGCTGGTTGAATTCGTTGTTTGGCAGGGGGAGGCCGGCTGAGCTTGGGAGTGCGCACCAAGCGGCTCCATTGCTACCGCTAGCACGATAAGAACGGGAGCCAACCGGGTTGATCGACGAATCATCATGTTCTGGCTAGAGTACGCGCTTTTGCTCTTAGGCTTACCCGCAATGTTTTGACTCTCACAAGCGCCGGTTTGTTATAGTCGATTTTGCGACGGGGTGGGGCAGCATGGAAGTTGCCCCACAATGCTGAATTTACTGCATCGACCACGCAAATTTCATTCCATCCGGACATATCTTCATGCTTTCAGGACTTGTGATTCGCTCTTCGTCCATCCATGCAGCGGGCTGCTACACAATGCTACCCATAAAAAAAAGTACGCCGGTTGTCGAATATGACGGACCGCGGTTCAGTAAAGACGAGGCCGATGAACGGTATAAGGACCGGTTCATCACCTACCTGTTCAGCACAGGGAACGGCGGCGAAGTGATCGACGGCTTTGGTACGGCGATGTTTCTCAACCACTGCTGCGAGCCGAACTGTGAGACAGAAAATATCGACGGCCGAATCTGGGTTGTAGCGACTCGCGATATCGCGGCGGGAGAAGAACTGACCTACGAGTACAACCTGCATGACTCCGACGATGACGATGCTGACTGCTACTGCGGCACTGCAAAATGCAGGGGGACGATGTTCTCCGATGACGAGGTCAAGCGGCGCGCCAGAAAGGCCCGCAAATCACAGGCCGCGAAAGCCTGAGTCTCCCGTGGACGATACAATAGCGAGATGCGGCGTTTGAACCGCACCAGGCTATGGCATATCAGGTTTTAGCAAGAAAATACCGCCCTCAACGCTTCGCCGATGTCGTGGGTCAGGATCACGTAACGGTAACGCTGATGAATGCGCTCACACAGGGCCGCATTGCGCATGGATATATCTTCAGCGGCCACCGAGGCATTGGAAAGACGACGATCGCGCGCATTCTGGCGATGGCTCTAAACTGCCGCAACGCCATCGGCAGCGCCCAACGGCCTACTGCGGAACCCTGCGAAGTCTGCGAATCGTGCACCGAGATCCGTGCCGGCAATGCCGTCGACGTCATCGAAATTGACGCTGCGACGAACCGCGGCATCGATGAGATTCGCGAACTGCGCGACGCGGCACGCTATCGTCCGGCCCGCGACAAGTACAAGATCTACATCCTCGACGAGGCCCATCAGATCACCGATGCGGCATTCAACGCCCTGCTGAAGACACTTGAGGAACCACCGGAACATATCGTCTTCATGATGGCGACGACGCAGCCGGAGGACATTCCTCAGACGGTGCGCTCGCGGTGCCAGCACTTTAGCTTTCATGCGGTAAGGCTGGTCGATATTCTCGGCCAGATCCGCCAGATCGCAAACCAGGAAGGCATCGACGCGGACGATGCGGCACTCGCGCTGCTGGCCGAAGCTGGTGATGGCTCCATGCGCGATGCGCTTTCCATCATGGACCAGGCGATTGCCAGCGCTCCCGTAGACGATGGCAAGCCCCGGCTTGATGTGACACAGATTCGCGACCTGATGGGAACAGTTCCGAACGCAGTCTTCGAACGCATCTTCGAAGCCGTTGACGGGAACCGCAGCGCCGATGTGATTACCGTCGCCAATGAGTTGCTGGATGCGGGTAACAGTCCCGCCCAACTCGCCCGTCAATGCGTGCGCTACCTGAGGAACTGCGTCATAGCGAAGATTGCAGGTGTGGGCCCTGAGGGTTCCGGGCCGGACGGGGCTGCCTCCGAGCTATTGCAGATCTCCGCCGATGAGCAGCGGCGGGCGGCGCGTTCGGCCGCGCTCTTCACCGAAGAAGAGCTGACACGCTTCCTTCAGGTGATGTTGAAAACATTCGACGAGCTTGGCTACCGGCAGGAGCAGCGATTTCATTTTGAGTTGGGCCTGCTGAAACTGGTGCATCTGCGCCGTTTGCTGCCGCTTGAAGAAGTGCTCAGCCGCTTCCCTGTCGCTGGCAAACCGGCAGGCGTCGCAGAACCGTCGCGTTCGCGAGCAACCACTTCATCTGCACCTCCAGTTCAGTCCACGCTTGCGAGCGCTTCTCCTCCAGTGGCAAAACCGGCATTTTCTCCCTTTGCGGCAGATAGTAGCCGTAAATCTTTTAGTGAGCCTGCTCTGCCTGCGACCCCTGCAGACACCCCGCCGAAGGCTGCGGAGCAGGCTATCCCCGTGAATGCGGGAACTTCGGCAATCAAACGCGAGCCACAATCTGCTGTTCTACCCTCAGAAGCTGCTTCTCAGCTGGAACCTCAACCGGAGACGAAGGCCCCGGAACCAGCCGTCTCAGCAACCGGCGAGCTATCGGCCGACGAGCTTCAGCGCTTGACGACTGAAGCGCTGTCGGCAGCGAAGAGTCAGGGATCGGCCGCGGATGCTATTGCCGATTCGGAGTGGACGATCGGGGACGGAGAGATTCGCGTCCAGACAGGCCTCTCCAGGACGATGTTGCCGATGGTGATCAATCCGGACGCCGACCGCGTTATCCGCGCTGCGCTGCGCGGTGCCGGGATCGGTTCACTGAAGCTGGTATTGTTGCCGGGGGCGCCAAGCTCCACGGCAAATAAGAAAGCGAAGCCCGCAAGGACTGGCAGCGCACAAGCGAAGGCATTGGAACATCCCGTGGTACAGCAGGCGCAGCGGTTGTTCAACGCAGAGATTCGCAATGTCATTGACCTTCGCGACAACGACTAGCAGGATGGACAGACAAGGATTGAAGATATGAATCTTTCAGACTTGAGCAAGATGAAAGAGATGATGGGACAGGCGCGACAGATGCAGGAGCAGATGGAACGCAAGCTCTCGGAAACTGTCGTCGAAGCGTCAAGCGGAGGCGGCATCGTCACGGTGCGAATGAACGGCAAAAAGGAGGTCCTGCGCCTGAAGATTGAGCCTACAGCTATCAGCAGCCAAGGCAGCGACCTGGAGTTGCTGGAAGACCTGATCGCAGCGGCGGTCAATGAGGCCGGACGCCGTGCCGACGATGCGATGAAGGCAAACGTTGCCGGAATGATGGGCGGCCTGAATATCCCGGGGTTGACCTAGTGGCACGATTCGCAGAGCCTATGACGCAGTTGATCGATGAACTGCGGAAGCTGCCGGGCATCGGCACTAAGAGCGCGCAACGACTGGCATTTCATGTGCTCCGCTCTTCACCAGAGGACGCCGAGAGACTAGCCGGCGCTATTCGTGGGCTGAAGGACAGCCTGCGGCTTTGCTCAATCTGCAACAACATTACCGATGTCGACCCTTGCAGCTACTGTACAAACTCAGTTCGCCATCAAGGGCTGATCTGCGTTGTCGAAGAGCCAACAAACATTGCCACTATTGAGAAGACCCGTAGTTATCCCGGTGTTTATCACGTGCTGCACGGTACATTGTCGCCCATTGGAGGCGTTGGTCCCGAGCAACTGCGAATCGCAAACCTGATGACAAGGCTTCCTGAAGCAGACGAGGTAATTCTTGCGACCTCTCCTACGACGGAAGGCGAGGCCACGGCCCGATATCTTGTCGACGAGATTCATCGCGCAGAGCCTCGCATCAAAGTGACGCGCATCGCAACCGGCGTTCCCGCGGGCAGCGACATAGAGTATGCGGACGAGGTGACGATGACACGTGCGATGGAAGGACGGCGGGAAATATAGAAGTGCCGCCAAAACTCCTGAAAGCAGTACTTGTTACTGATTCAGGTCTTCTCCCGTCATCTCTGGCGGTTTCTGAAGGTTGAGGAGTTTGAGGATCGTCGGCGAGATGTCGCGCAGACTTCCTCCCGGCCTCAGGATGGAGTGGTGGCTTGTATCCCGTTCGTCGCTGACGAGGATGAAAGGCACTGGGTTCGTCGTATGCGCCGTATGTGGGCCACCGGTTACCGGATCGATGAGCAACTCGGCATTTCCGTGATCGGCTGTAACCAGTAGAGCTCCGCCGCGCTGTTTGACAGCGTTATAGATGCGCCCCAACTCCGTATCAACTGTTTCAACGGCGCGGATAGTGGGCTCAAGCTTACCTGAGTGGCCAACCATATCGGCATTGGCAAAGTTGACGATGATAACGTCGAAGGCTGTGTCGTTGACCGCCTTGACGACAGCATCGGCAATGCCTCCAGCGGACATCTCGGGTGCCAGATCGTACGTGGCGACCTTCTGCGAAGGCACTAATGCGCGGTCTTCGCCGGGAAATGGCTTTTCAATTCCCCCATTAAAAAAATAAGTGACGTGTGCATACTTTTCGGTTTCAGCTACACGGAGATTGCGTAGGTTCGCATTAGCCATGACATTTGCGAGCAGGTTGTCCATCGATTCTGGAGGAATGACGACAGGGAGCGTAAAGTTTTTGTCGTACTGCGTCATGCAGACGTAGTGAATATTCTGCGGTGCGTCGGCGCGGGGAATTTCAAGATCCAATTCGGATGCCTTGGGGAGGTCGAGCGCATTTGCAGCCGTAAGTCCGCCGGGAATATTCCTGCCGAGGACGCGGGTGATCTGGCGAACGCGGTCCGCACGGTAGTTGAAGCAAATGCAGACATCGTTGTCTCGAATCGGTCCGATTGCCTTACCATGCTGATCGACAACGGTGAAAGGCGGAACAAACTCATCGGTGATGTTGTTATTGTAGAGTTCGCGGACGCGAGCAAGAGGATCGGCGTAGGCGCCTCCCTGAGGATGTCCGGTCACCATGGCGTCGAATGCCTGGCGTTCCTTCTCCCATCGGAGATCGCGATCCATTGCAAAGTAGCGGCCCGAAACAGAGGCTATCTGGCCAACGCCAATCTCCTGAATCTGCTGCTCTAGCGCTTCAAGATAGCCGAGGCCACTGGTCGGCATCGTGTCGCGACCATCCATGAAGGCGTGGACGAAGACGCGCGTGAGACGGTGCTGCGCTGCAAGCCTAAGCAGGGCGTAGAGATGGCGCTGTTGCGAGTGAACTCCTCCATCGGAAACAAGGCCGAAGAGGTGGAGGGCACGGTTCTCTCTCGCCGCCAGTTCAACAGCGTGTGTCAGTGTGGGATCGGTGAAGAAGCTGCCGTCGGTGATGGCAGAATCTATGCGAGTGATATCCATGCGGACGACCCGCCCCGCGCCAAGATTGAGGTGACCGACCTCGGAGTTGCCCATCTGGCCTTCCGGGAGGCCAACGAAGCGCTCGCTGGCTCGGATCAACGTATTCGGATAGTTGGCGAGCAGCTTGTCATAGATGGGCTTGCGCGCCAGTGCGATAGCGTTGCCATGGGTCTCGGGGCGGTAGCCCCAGCCGTCAAGGATGGTGAGGACAATCGGTTTATTAGGCATTTTCTGTCATTCAGGATATCAAGAGTTACCTATCGTCGAGGGTGAATCGAGGAAGAACGTCGGTAGCTGTGCCGAGGATGACTTCGCTGAAAGCTTTAGCATTGGCTGGCTCTTCTGGGCCAATGTAGACAGTACGGATTCCGCGTTGGCGCGCGATATGGACGAATCCAGCAGCAGGGTAGACGGAGCCGGAGGTGCCCACGACGAGCAGAGCCGTAGCCAGGTCAAGTTCTGCATAGATTGCGTCCAGATTGAGCGGTAGCTCGCCAAACCAGACGATGTGCGGACGCACGGGAGAACCGCAATCTTTACATGTGGGAAGCATTGACGCGGCTTCGTAAAAAGACCGATCGGCAAAAGGCCTATCGCAACGCACGCAACGTGACTGGAAGAGAGAACCGTGCATGTGATGGACATTGCGTGAGCCGGCCCGCTCATGAAGATCATCGACATTCTGTGTACAGAGATAGAAGCGGCCGCCAAGTTTGGCTTCGAGTGCGGCAAGGGCGCTGTGTGCAGCGTTGGGCTTGACAGCAAGAGCATCGCGTCGGCGCATGGAGTAGAAGCGCCAGACAAGTTCAGGGTCGACGTCCCATGCCTCGGGAGTCGCGACCTCCTCGACGCGGTAGCCGTTCCACAAGCCACCGGAGCCACGAAACGTGGCAAGGCCACTTTCGGCAGAGATACCTGCTCCCGTAAGAACGAAGAGACGATCCGTAGATAGCAACTTCATCGTATCGGGTTCAGGCTGGTTGAGAAACAATGTGGAGATCGTCGGCAGAATCTGAGACCGGCGACTGCCAGCCGCCTGGCGGCGTGACGTTCGCGCGAGTCTGTTCTGGTACTTCGGATGGCCACCACGTTTGCGGCTGATAGTTGTAAACGGGGGTCTGCGCTTTGAGGATGGGATCGACAATGCGCCAGGCTTCTTCGACATAGTCCTGCCGCGCAAAGAGCGTGGCATCCCCCGTCATGGCGTCGGTAAGCACACGTTCGTAGGCCTCCATCTCCTCCGGACGCGGATGGCGGCAGGCTTCAAGCTCAATCAGCGAACGCTGGCCTTTCTCGTCCGGCGTGGCGATTGAGACGGCGAGAGCGATGGTCATCTCAGGACTGATACGGAAACGCATGTAGTTTTGCGGCGCTGCCTCAGTCATCTCCGTCTGTGGAGGACGACGAAGGCGCGCGATGACTTCCGTACAGGTCGTGGGGAGATCCTTTCCGGCACGGATATAGAAGGGCACGCCATCCCACCGCCAGGATTTAATCTCGAGCTGCAATGCGGCAAAGGTTTCCACGGTGGAATCGGATGCAACACCCTTTTCATTTTTATAGCCGTTAAACTGGCCTCGAACCAGATTGCACGGATCAATTGGCGGAATGGCCTTCAGGACCTTAACTTTTTCATCGCGAATCGATTCGCTGTCGTGCCGCGCAGGACACTCCATTGCGAGATTGCACATAACCTGAAAGATGTGATTCTGGATGACATCGCGTATGCAACCGGTCTGGTCATAAAAGACGCCGCGACCCTGTATGCCAAAGTCTTCGGCCATGGTGATCTGGACGCTCTCGATATGATCGCGGTGCCACAATGGCTCAAGAAACGAGTTGGAGAAACGAAAAGAGACGATGTTATGGACCGGCCCCTTTGCCAGGTAGTGGTCGATACGAAAGATCGAGGACTCCGGAAAGGCGGAGAGCAGGATGCGATTGAGTTCCTGCGCCGAAGCAAGATCGTGCCCGAAGGGTTTCTCCACGATGATGCGAGCGCCTTTGGCTGAGCCGGATTGGACCAGTTGTTCTACAACCTTTTCAAAGAGCGCTGGCGGAATCGCGAGGTAGTGCGCAGGATGCTGGGCCGAACCGAGCTGCTTGCGAACCTCGGTAAAGGTAGAGGCATCGGCATAATCGCCATCGACGTATCTCAGGAGCGAAGAAAGCTTCTGCCAGGCCGCCTGATCCAGTCCTCCGTGCTGCTCAAGTGAATCCTGCGCTCTGGCCTTTAGTTGGTCGAGAGTCCAGCCCGCCTTGGCCACTCCAATGACGGGCACGTCAAGATGGCCGCGTTTCACCATCGCCTGCAAGGCTGGAAATATCTTTTTGTAAGCAAGATCGCCTGTGGCTCCGAAGAAGACCAGAGCATCAGAGTGTACAGGTGCAGGGGAAGTTTTAGACGACTGAGTGTCTGGCACGAAGCCTCCTGAACGGCACGCTCCAGTCTATGTCGTACCCGTCGTTCTGTGAAATTCGTTACACAGCATCCAAAATCAACGAACCCCGCCGAAGCGGGGTTCATTGTGTGTGAATCAATCAACGGTTATTCACCGAAGTTGACGCTCTCGATGCCAAGGAACTCCGCAGACTGGCCAAGCTCTTCTTCGATGCGAAGGAGTTGGTTGTACTTTGCAATACGGTCAGTGCGCGAGGCCGAACCGGTCTTGATCTGGCCGGCGTTCGTGGCCACTGCCAGGTCGGCGATGAAGGTGTCTTCCGTCTCGCCGGAGCGGTGGCTGATAATTGAGGTATAGCCGTAGCGGCGGCCAAGCTCGATCGCATCGAGTGTCTCGGAGACCGTGCCGATCTGGTTGACCTTGATCAGGATCGAGTTGCCGACGTTCTGGTCGATTCCCTGCTGGAGACGCTCGACGTTGGTAACGAAGAGGTCGTCACCGACGAGTTGAGTGAAGTCGCCGATCTGTTTGGTGAGGAGCTTCCAGCCGTCCCAGTCATCCTCCGCCAAGCCGTCCTCGATCGAGACGATAGGATACTGACGCACCCATGACTCCCAGAACTCCGCCATCTGCGCAGATGTCTTCTCAGACTTGTCGGACTTCTTGAAGATGTATTTGCCGCTGGCCTTGTCGTAGAACTCACTCGATGCAGGGTCGAGCGCAATGGCGATATCTTCGCCGGCCTTGTAACCTGCCAGATCGATGGCTTCGAGGATCAGCTCGATGGCCTCGGCATTGGATTTGAGGTTCGGAGCAAAGCCGCCTTCGTCGCCTACTGCGGTATTGTAGCCCTTCTTCTTGAGCACGCCCTTGAGCGTGTGGAAGGTCTCAGTCCCCCAACGCAGCGCGTCAGAGAAGGACTCCGCACCGACGGGCATGACCATGAACTCCTGAAAATCCACGTTCGAGTCGGCATGGGAGCCTCCGTTGATGATGTTCATCATCGGGGTAGGCAGAACGCGAGCATTGACGCCACCGAGATAGCGATAGAGCGGCAGCTTCAGAGCGTCTGCGCTCGCGCGAGCGACAGCCATCGAGACGGCGAGGATAGCATTCGCACCTACCTTGCCTTTGTTCGGCGTGCCGTCGATCCCGATCATGGTTGCGTCGATCAGGCGCTGGTTGGAGGCGTCCATACCTGTAAGTTCGGGGGCGAGAATCGACTCGACGTTCTCAACCGCCTTCAGAACGCCCTTGCCGAGATAGTGCTCCTTATCACCGTCGCGCAGCTCGACGGCCTCGTGTTCGCCAGTGGAGGCCCCGCTGGGAACGGCGGCGCGTCCGCGGGCTCCGCCATCGAGGACGACGTCTGCTTCGACGGTAGGATTACCGCGGGAGTCGAGGATCTCACGTGCATGGATAGAGACAATCTCAGTCATGTTGCTCCTGTAGCTGGATGATGCAGAGTTTTGTTGAACGACGCGATGAATGAGCCTCTCGTTCAGCTTCGGCCTTCGATCGACGGGCACAGACGCTCCGCCGGTCGCGACGATGGTTTGAACGAAGTTATGCCCAGAACTGGCGCCAGAAGATTTCACCATTGAAATTCTAGCAAAGCGCTGGACCTTTAGAGAGGGGCGACGCATGAACGCCTAAAATGTTGACCCCACAGAGCGCTGGATGTACTCAGAGATGTAGTAACAGGGTCGATTCCCTGCTATCGAATTTCTCGTCGCCACATTCTCTAGCTTTAGCCTATTTACAAGGGGAAAGCATCAGGTAAGCCCCGGAGGACTATTCCATGAAGACACGCATGACGACTGCCGCGCTATTTGCATTTGCCGCCCTCCCACTGGCTGCGCAGACAACAGGCGTCTCCAATCCCGATCCGGTTACGATCGACGCGACCAGTGCAGAGACAGCACCCGCGGCGGCCCCTGGCACTGCTCCAGCCAAGCCCTCAGCGGCAAAGCCGGAAGAAGTTTATGGCGCCTATGTCCCCTATCAAGGGCCAACTGTACCCGGTGCAGTTGCTGTAACCGCACCCCAGGCGGTCCCGGCCGATGTTGACTCACAGATTGTCACCAGCGTCCCGGAGAAAGTTGGAGAGATCGATGAAGGTACTCTGCTCCGTGTGCGGATGCGCGAGCAGCTCTCGACGTCCACGACAGAGCCCGGAGCACGCTTCACCGGCGAGATCATGGAGTCCGTCACGAACAATGGTCAGGTGATCATCCCGATAGGCTCGGTGCTGGAAGGGCAGGTCACTGAGGTGCATAGCGGCAGGCGTATCTCTGGCGCGGCGTCTTTGCACCTTGAGCCGCGCACGATTACTCTGCCTGACGGTACGGTGTACACCATCCATGCACAATTGATCGATACAACGCTGAGCAGCTTCAACGTAGACCGTGAAGGCACTCTGAAGCGCCGTGACCGTGCCAAGGAGACCTTGGCTGTCGCAGCCCTCACCACGGGCAGCGGAGCTGTTGCGGGCGCGATGCTCGGCGGTGGCGTAGGAGCTGTCGTCGGCGCAGGCATCGGCGCGGGAGCTACGACAGTCATGTGGCTCAAGCAGGAACGTCAGGCAACGCTGGTCAAGGATTCACGGCTCGTCTTCAGCCTGACAACCCCGCTGATTCTCAAACCGATTCATTCAGTCTCGATCGATAGAAGGGATACCGGCGCCGGGACAATTTCAAGGACCGGTGTCACCGAATAATTTCTGCTCGCAGAAGACCAAAAGGCGGGCCGGTGCCCGCCTTTTAGTTTGCCAAGCTAGTTGCGCACCTGTGCGAGCAAGCGTCTCCAGTTCTTCTGGTTGCGACGATAGCTCTTCTTGAGGTCTTCGAGAATCCGTTCAAAATCGGCATGTCCTGACAGTCTTTTCCATGCCGGGTTCTTTGAAAACCACGGATAGTTTTCATTGCCGAGATAGATCGCCCGCCGCAGCCAGTGCAATGCTTCGCTCTCGTCGCCATCCACCGCGAAATAGGTCGCAAGCCGGTAGGCCATCTCGCTGTCGGCCTCAGCGGCAGCCAGCGTCTCGTCGATGATGAAGGTCGCAGCCTTCTGTCTGTCGCCAAGCTGTACGTAGCAGAGTGCAATCGTGGGAAACACAATGCGAAGCGATTTTTCGTCGCGGATGACATTCTCCAGCGTCTCAATGGCAGCAGCCAGGTTGCCGGTACGCATCTGCTGGTAGCCAAGCGAGATACGCAACAAGGGCTGACGCGGCTCAAGCATAAATCCTTTTTCTATCTCGTCGGCGGCAAGCTCCATCTGGTTTTGATACTGGTAAACCCGTGCGCGGTGGTTATAAATAATCGCGGCATTGGATGGGTTCATGCGTAGCGAAGCATTGAACTGATCGAGCGCCTCCTCGTACATACCATCGATGCGCAGGGTAAGACCGGCGACCATGCGGACGTTCCAATCATTGCCGGCCGTCTGCAACAGATGCTCAATGCCATGACGCGCCGATTCCTTTTCACCACGCGAGAGCAACATGTAGACGCGATAGAGATTTGCCTCAACTGAGCCGGGGTCGAGTTCGAGCGCGCGGTCGAACGCGCGACGGGCCTCCAGTACATGCATCTGTCCGCCGAGACCGTGACGCGCGTATTGGAGATGCGTAATGCCGAGACCGGACCAGCCGGGCGCATAGCTTTCGTTTCTTTTCACCACTGATTCGAATATCCGGCGAGCATGGTCCAGATCATCGCGGCTGCCGGTGCGCGTCATAAATGATGAAAGCAACGCACGCGCCTGCAGATACTCCTCCGAGAGATCGTCCGTCAGCGATGTTGCGCGGCTGTTCTCCGGCAGGGTGCCTAGCCGTCCTACACCTTGCAGGGTACTGAAGACCTCGTTGCATATCTCGGTCTGCACGCTGACCAAGTCGAAAGACGCAACGTTGATCGAGCCACCTGCTCGAACGCTCTGGCCGGGGACATCGAGTAACTGCCAGTTGAGGTCGAAGCCTTTCTCTGAGCGAAGGAAATTTCCGGTCAGAACATAGTCGGCGAGCAGCTTCTTGCCTACGCTGAGTGGATCGAGTTGCTGCGTAGGCACCGTCATCAATGCACTCGACGGGCGAACCACCAGCGACGGCATACGAGCAAGACGGGCGGCGATAGCATCGGCCAGAGCATAGCCATACAGCGGCGCCACATCGGCGGGACCATAGTTAACAAACGGCAGAACCACGATGCTGTTCGTCTGCTTGTTTCCTGAAGAAGATCCGGACTCGCGGAAGCGCTCAGCAAGCATCGAGAGGATCCCGGTCGTGCGCTTCTCTTCTTCAGGCGTATCGAGGGCCAGCCTTCCCTGCGAAGGCAGCAACGATAGCGACTCACCGCTGGTCATCAATGCTGCGGCATCAAGCTGCATGGAGCGCATAATCGTCTTAAGCGACTCGCGAATATCGGCAGCGGCGGCAAAGCGAGCCGCCGGCTGCTTTTCCAGGCAGCGCAGGATCACGCTCTCAAGCTCGACCGGGAGTTGCGGCGCAATCTCCCGGATAGACGGTGGGTCCGCAAACTGGATCGCACGAATAGATTGAAAGTCGGGAGCATCCGGGCGGTGGAACGGATGCCTTCCGGTGGCAAGTTCGAAGAGGATTAAACCAAGGGCAAAGATGTCGGATTGAACGCTAGACTGTCCGGTAACAAATTGCTCCGGCGCCATGTAGGCGATGGTTCCGCCGCGAGCGGTATAGGTCGCTCCTATCGGCGGCAGGTTGCGCTTGTCGGCAGGGCCGGAGGGGTCAAAATCGGTCTTGTCGAGCGCCAGCCTGCGGGCCAGCCCGAAATCAAGAATCTTGATGAGGCCGCCGTCCGTCAGCATGACGTTCGCCGGTTTGAGGTCGCGATGAAAGATACCCAGAAAGTGCGCCGCCGAGAGGCCGTCCGCAATCTGGATTCCCGCAGATAGTACAAGTTCAAGACTGGATGGCCCTTCGGCAATAATCTTGTCGAGCGACTTCCCCGGGACGTACTGCATGACGATGTAAGCTTCAGCTCCGTCGCCAGATTCGGATGGAGCCTCGCCAACCTCATAGATCGCGCAGACATTCGGATGATCGATCGCCGAGGCAAGACGGGCCTCGCGAAGCTGCGTAGCACGCATCTGCTCAATGGTAAGGTTGCCGCGTTTCAGCAGCTTTAACACAACCGGCCGCTGAAGAAGCGTGTCGTTGGCGAGATAGACCACGCCGGAACCGCCGGCACCTATCTTGCGAACGAGCTCATATTGCTCGATGACACGGCGTTTCATGGCTCCATTATTGCAAGGAGTTGCATGTGGAAGATTGCCGCCGCGTTATTTCGACCTGCACCGGTTTCAGAAACCCGTACTAATGGCGCTTCCCGCCCTCACGCTCCCAGGGGCGCGGATTGACTGGATCATCGTGCCACTTCTGGCGGCGACCTATAACAAACATGATGACGCCAAACGCAAACATGATCAGACCCCAGCCAAGGTTCAGGTTCACTCCAAGCGATCGCTCATAGATGGCCGAGTGCCGCGTAATGACTCCATAAACACTCATGACGCCGCCGACGATCAGGAAGATCAGTCCAAGCGGAACACGGATATCGAGACCCATGCTTCTCCTTACCTGGCGCACTGCTCTTCCCAGTGCAGCCCTCATGCAAACCAATCTTACCTTTTACTCAATCCCATTGGCCCGGACAGAGTTGCTTCAATACGCTCCAGATCGACTGGAAAATCGTCCGCACAGTCCTCATCGTAGCTGAATGGGTGTATCACGCCATAGTGTTCGACTCCGATGCACCGCGCCATGGTGTAGAAGTATTCGCTTGGCCGTGGCTCGGAATAAAAGACCAGCAGCTTCGCCCCCGGAGAAAATACAATTCCTCCCAACCCGCTTCCATGGGGGCCAACGATCACTTCGGCCCGTTGAAACATCTCCACCTGATCGCGCAAACTCATCGTCTCCGGCCTGATGGACACAAAACCATACGCAGTCAGCATCTCCATCAGAGCAACCTCATTTTCGATCCTCCGTCGTTTGGCCCCGGACCGGGAGAGATAAATTCGGAGATCTTTGGGTGCATTCTCCGGCAGGCCGAACCCTCGCGTGATGCGCCGCCGTATCTCGTCGTAATAGCCATCAGGCAAGTAACCGTTGCACCTTCCCGACAGGTAAGAAGGCAGAATGAAATGATCAACGCCGATCCATTTTTTGCCCGGGACCGATTCGATCGACATATTGGCAGGCAGCATAAGGGCCAGAGTTTCGCGTTGAAACCGGCCAAGATCGTCCGTCACAAACAAGGTAAGCGGCTTGCCCTCCATATATCTTTCAAGCGTGAGCAGCTGAGGAAGGCAATCGGCGAACCAGTGCCAGAAGCTGTAGGAATCAATGCGCTGGATGGTTGACCATGTACCGGCGCGGTGTGCAACCTGTCGCGGACGAAAACTGCGATAGGCCGGACTTAGCTGAAACCGGTGCGGCAACAGGACCGAGTCGCAGAAGACCTCGAAGTCTTTGTTCGCGACCAACCCAAGATGGGGGTAGTACAAGGCCTGGGAGACATTGCAGACAAACACCTCAGGGATTTTGATATCGCCGGAGCTGTAATTTTTGGCAAAATCAAGAAATGCCCCATCACCGGGGCGCGCGATGTTGACCGTCCTCGCTTCATGAAAAACGCGGAGATCGTTGACCTCTTTCCCGAAACGGTCCTTGGCCGCGATCAGATGTGTCACACGCAGCCTTTCAAGACCGATGCTGTCGAGTGGCTTTAGTAGAGTCTTGTCGGCCTTCCTGATGACCTTTTTCATCGCCCAGGCAAGCTTTGCTCCCAGCTTATCGGGAACGATCTCTAACCCGGGACCATATGGCTGCTGCATCTAAATCCTCAACTTCCGAAGAAAGCACTCGAACGTCGGTCTAATTAATCGTTAGAGATGATCTTGGCCTCGAACATTTCAAGCAAAGATAAGATTGAGGATCACCAGCAGTCCCAGAACGCACCATCCCAGAGTCGCTGGCTTCTGATACCACCGAAGGTGATGCTCTACCGGCTTCGGCGTCAATGAATACACCAGGCCAACTAGTTCCGATTCCGCTCGAGGCCTGGTCATCAGACTGACAACAACCGTGACAATCAGGTTCACCGAAAACGCAAAGATCGCCGTCCAGAAGTTCTGCGCCATGTCGCTGGGGTAGCGATGGACGATACCGATCCAGCCTCCGTGAATGCCGGGCATAGCGTCCACTGGAATCGTGAGTCCATGATGCAGCAGAGCCGCCAGCGTACCCGATACCAGTCCGGCAAATGCGCCGTGGCCAGTCGTCCGCTTCCAGAACATTCCCAGCAGAAAGGTGGCAAACAGCGGAGCGTTAACAAACGAAAAGACAAGCTGCAACGCATCCATGATGTTATTGAAGCTGGTGGCGGCATACGCTGCGGCAATTGACAGCAGAATGCCGCCGATCGTCGCCATTCGTCCCATCCAGAGATAGTGCGCATCCGTCGCCCGTTTGTTGATATAGGCCTGGTAGATGTCATAGGTCCAAACGGTATTGAAGGCTGTCACATTGCCGGCCATGCCCGACATGAAGCTGGCCAGCAGTGCCGTGAGTCCCAGCCCAAGAATGCCCGTCGGGAAGAAGTGAAGCAGCATAACCGGAATGGCGAGGTCGTAGTTATAGACGGGCTCTCCCTTGCTATCCACGATGGGCTGTCCATTCAGAGGGTTCGTCTTCTGCGGAATGATTCCATGAGGATGCTGATCGACCAGGGGAGCAGTGGCTGCCGGTCCCGCAACGACAGCCGAAGGGGCAGCAGCTACGTGCGAGGTGATGCTCACTGCAATGAGGCCGGGCAGAATCACCAGAAACGGAAAGAACATCTTCGGGATCGCCGCAATCAGCGGAACGCGCCGTGCGGACTCTTCTGAGTCGGCCGCCATGGCCCGCTGAACGACAAGAAAGTCGGTGCACCAGTAGCCGAAGGAGAGCACGAAGCCAAGTCCCATCGCCAGGCCCACCCACTCAACACCAAGCGTGTTCGTGCTGGCATGTGCCATTCCCCGCCATGAGTGCGTCATGGCCGCGGGAAGCGTCTGTCTGATGCCCTGCCACCCTCCAACGTTCTTCAACCCAATCCAGACAAGCGGAGCGAACCCGGCAACAATAAGAAAGAACTGCAATACCTCGTTATAGATAGCGCTGGTCAACCCGCCCAGGAAGATATACCCCAGCACGATGACCGCAGACAGAATGATGGAGACGTGAAAGATGTAATGGTCCGGAATGATGCCATGGAACAATCCGAGGGTCTGGATGAGCAGTGCCATCGCATACATGGAGATGCCCGAAGAAAGCACCGTCATGATGGCAAACGAAAAGGCATTTACAGCGCGCGTCTTCTCGTCGAAGCGCATTCGCAGGTACTCGGGGACCGAACGTGCCTTGGAACCGTAGTAGAACGGCATCATGAAGATGCCGACGAAGATCATCGCCGGCACTGCGCCTATCCAGTAGAAGTGACTGGTATTGATGCCATACTTGGCGCCCGACGCTCCCATGCCGATGACTTCCTGTGCGCCGAGATTTGCCGAAATAAAGGCCAGTCCGCAGACCCATGCCGGAATGGACCGGCCTGCGAGAAAGAAGTCGTTCGAGGTGCGCATGTAGCGCTTGAGGGCAAAGCCAATGCCCAGAACGAAGGAAAAATAGACCAGCATGATCAGCCAGTCGACGATGGAAAGGTTCACGATTCCCCTTCAGAAATGCGTTCGTTTAGCTTGCTTGGGGCAACTGTAAATCGTTTATCTTCCTTCGTCTAGCGCATTTGCCGTCTCCGGTCCACGCCAGCCGCCGTTGACCTAACCTCTACCAAAGTGGGATGGCCGGTAGAAAATTTTGCATTTCTACTGCTGTGGGAAGAAAACTCCCGGTTCCACAAGTAGCATCAGATGAGCTAAATAAGAACATTCGACAGAATGAAGGTTAGAGTGTTTCTATTTGGCGATTGTTTTTCAATCGGCATCACCATTTATTCAAATCCGCTATCACGATTTTCTGAGTGAACGAATTTGAATCTGCTTGCCCGGGGACCTATTTTGCGGATCGGCTTTTCTCCGACTCACTCGGCAAACTTATTTGGAGAAGAGTGCAGGAGGAACGCAAACTTGGCAGCCTCTCCGTTGGAGCAGTTGATGCCCTCACCCATGGCTATTCTGTTGGTGGACGATAACGCTGTTCAGGCTGCGATTCGGCAGACCATCCTGCGCCGTTCCGGTTACTTCGTCATCACAGCCTTGAATCCGGCACGGGCACTCGAACAGTTGCGTAATGGCGACTTTCCCGCCGAGGTCCAATTGGTCGTCACCGACCACATCATGCCTGGGATGAGCGGGAAAGAGTTCGTCCAGCAGATCCGGCGCTTTCACCCCAGGATTCCCATCCTGGTCATCAGCGGGATGGAGGAGGCCGTCGAGGAGTACCGTGGTTTGAATGTGGAATTCCGCGTGAAGCCCCTGCCCCCGGAACGCCTCCTGGAATGCGTTCATGAGCTTGTCAGCGACATACCACCTGTCGAAGAGATCCATACCGCTCCCCCGCTGCCTCCTGCGCGATAAACGGGCGCTATTCGCCTGGGCCTTTTGCTGTTTCCCCCCTGCAATTGAGAGAATTGCAGAGAGGAACCCATGCGAAGCCATCCTATGCCCGAGTTCGGGAGTTTTGCGCTGCTGCTGGCGCTGGCGCTGAGTGCGTACACGCTGGTCTTTGGAGCGCTTGCGCTCTGGCGGTCACGATCGGCAACCGGCATCACAGCCGGGGGCGATGGTGCCGGACGACTCGGCGAGACGGCCCGAAGGGCAGGGATCGCCAGCTTCATTGCTCTCACCTGCGCGGCATTCGCTCTGGTATGGGCTGCCTTCACGAACGACTTCTCAGTCTCCTACATCCTTCAGCACACCAATCGCGACCTGAATCCAGCCTACAAGTTCTCCGCACTGTGGAGCGGCCAGGAAGGTTCTCTGCTCCTGTGGGCATGGCTGCTGAGCGGCTACGGATTCGTGCTGAGGATGCGCCACAAGATCGACGTCCGTCTCTCGGCCTTCGCCTCGACGATCCTTGCCGGCATTCAGATCTTCTTTCTGCTGCTGCTGAACTTTGCGGCTCCGCCATTCGCCATTCAACCCGGCCCGCTCGCGCAAGATGGAAACGGTCTCAATCCCCTTCTCCAATACCCGGAGATGGTGATCCACCCGCCGATGCTGTACCTCGGTTATGTCGGTTTCTCTGTGCCATTTGCATTCGCACTGGGCGCACTGATGATGCGTTATCCCGGCGAGAAGTGGATCCACATCACTCGCCGCTGGACGATGGTGACGTGGCTCTTCCTCACTTGCGGTATCTTCCTCGGCGCACACTGGGCCTACAGCGTGCTCGGCTGGGGCGGCTACTGGGGATGGGACCCCGTCGAGAACGCCTCACTGATGCCCTGGCTCACCGGCACCGCCTTTCTGCACTCGGTCATGATGCAAGAGAAACGCGGCATGATGAAGACATGGAACGTCTGGCTGATCTTCTCGACGTTCCTGCTGACACTTCTAGGAACTGATCTCACGCGCTCTGGATTGGTCAGTTCGGTACACGCATTTGCACAATCTTCGATCGGAAGCTGGTTTCACGGCTTCATGTTGATCGTCTTCGGTATCTGCCTGTTCACCTTCTTCAAGCAGAAGGACCATCTCAAGAGCGAGAACAAGCTCGAGTCGCTGGTAAGCCGCGAATCGAGCTTCCTGTTCAACAACCTCATCCTGCTGGTGGCCTGCTTCACCGTGCTGTGGGGTACGCTCTTCCCTGTCCTGAGCGAGTATGTACAGGGATCGAAGGTCACGGTCGGCGCCCCCTTCTATAACCGGGTCAATCTTCCCATCGGCATCTTTCTGCTCTTCCTCACCGGCATCGGGCCGCTGCTGGCCTGGCGTTCGACCTCGCTTCGCTCCATTCGCCGCAACTTTATCCTTCCCGGAATCGCAATGGCTGTGTCCTTTGCCGTCTGCGTTGCATCCGGCGTTCGGCCATGGAGCGCAGGTGACGATATGCAGGCGGAGATCTTTTCGCTGATCACCTTCACTCTCGCCGCGGGTGTCATTACGGCGATCGCGGCAGAGTTCCTGCGGGGAGCCGGCGTCGTACGCACCCAGACGGGCAAGAACCTCTTCGCTTCAACCATCTTGTTGGTACGCCGGAACACTCGCCGTTATGGTGGCTACATCGTTCACTTCGGCATCGTCGTCATGTTCATCGGAATCGCGGGCGGAGCCTTCAACCAGTCGCAGGAGCAGGAGATGGGCTTCGGCGACACGATGCAGCTCGGGGGTTACAAGCTGGTCTGCCAGAGCTTCACGCAGGACTCGAATCCGAACTACGATACCGAATACGCCCTGCTGGACGTCTACAAGGGCAACAAGAAGCTCACGCAGCTGGCTCCGGAGCGGCGCTTCTACATCGCCAGCCAGACGACCTCGACGATGGTGGCGCTGCGCTCAACGCTGGCCGAAGATTTATATGTCATCTATGAAGGTAAGAACCCCGATACCGACAAGCCGATCATCAAGGTCTTCATCAATCCGCTGATCAACTGGATCTGGATCGGTGTCCTGATCGTTGTACTGGGCACATTCCTTGCACTAGTGCCCAACCTCACCCGTTCGCCTGCGCGTGCGGCCGTACCGGTTCCGGTTCCTGCTATTGCGGAAGCCGAGGTCCATCATGCTTAGGAACATGACCTCACGAAGGTGGTTTCAAGGAGCAGCCGTCTGCCTGCTGGCGTTGGTCATGCTCGGCGCCGATTCCAATAACCGCTTCGGCAGACTCGGCCATCAGATGATGTGCGTCTGCAGCTGCGGGCAGATTCTGCTCGAGTGCAACCACGTCGGTTGCCCCGACTCAGACCGCATGATCGGCGAACTGCGGCAGCAGCTGGCTGCAGGAGGCGGAGACACGGCGGTGCTGAATTGGTTCTCCGCCAAATACGGGCCAACCGTACTGGCTGCGCCCATCCGCGGAGGCTTCGATAACGCAGCGTGGATCGCCCCCGCTGCGGTGTTTGTACTGGCCATCGTCGGCACCGGAGTGTTGATCTCGATGTGGCACAAGCGCGGCAGCTCGCGCACCGCCATCGCTGGAGCACCCGGGTCGTCGAGTTCGCAGGGAGACTCTCTGCGCGAGCGCATTCGCCGGGAGACGGAGTACTAATGGGAACCATCGCCGGTCTTGCCCTCACCATCGCGCTGTTTGCCTTCATCTTCTGGCCGGAGCGGAACCCCTTCTTCCAGGCCGACAAGACGCGCGTCGACTACCTGCGCGAACGTAAGGACGTCATCTACGACAACCTTCGCGACCTCAACTTCGAGTATCTGGCCGGCAAGTACCCTGAGCAGGACTACGCCGAGCAGCGCGCCTCACTGGAAGACGAGGCCGCAGCCGTGATCGCCGAGATGGAAGCGCTCGAACGGCGCGGGATAAGTGGGCGAGGCAGTCGCGCATAGGCGTTTTGCTTGACGTAAACTTAACCTGTGACCCGCATATCTTCCCTCTCTCGCCGCCTCGTCGCAATTGCAACCGTTGTCGCAGCGCTTGGCGCATTCGCCTCCGCCGAATCCATCACCGGCACCGTCATCAATAAGACCACCAACAAGCCGGCCGCTGGCGACGAGGTCGTATTGATCCGTCTCGCGCAGGGGATGCAGGAGTCGACGCGCGCGAAGACCGACTCCAAGGGGCAATTCACCCTGGAGGTCCCCGATGCTGGCGTCCACCTGGTTCGCGTAACGCACGACAAGGCAAACTACTTCAGACCGGCGCCTCCAGGCACTCAGTCGGTAGAGATCGAAGTCTTCGATGCAGCAGCAAAGGTTGCGGGTGTTAGCAGCGAGGCCGATGTCATGCGCATCCAATCCGACGAGAGCGGCAAGACGCTCAGGGTCGTAGAGAACTTCTTCGTCAAGAACGAGTCGAACCCGCCGAAGACGCAGTTCGGCGACAGACCGTTTGAGTTTTATCTTCCCGAAGGCGCCGTGGTCGAAGGCTCCGCCGCGCTTGGTCCCGGTGGAATGCCGGTTCAGGCTGCGCCCGCGCCGCTCGGCGATCCCAACCACTACGCGTTCGTCTTTCCAATTCGGCCCGGTGAGACCCGCTTTCAGATCACGTATCACATCCCCTACTCCGGAACTCTCAAGCTCGCACCGAGGCCTTCGATGACAACCGACACGGTCGCCATCATGATGCCGAAGAGCATGACGTTCAAGGCCGGCGCGTCGTCGCCTTACGCCCCAGTAACGGAGGAGATGAC
This sequence comes from Acidobacteriota bacterium, assembly GCA_018268895.1. Taxonomy (NCBI): domain Bacteria; kingdom Pseudomonadati; phylum Acidobacteriota; species Acidobacteriota bacterium. The sequence goes on from JAFDVP010000001.1 coordinate 1,483,974, forward strand.
GGCACAAACTTATGTTGCGCGCAATGTCGCTCCCTCACAGCAGCTTGAGTTCACCGTCTCGGGCACCGGTCAGCTTCCACGCGACACGACGCAGGCCGCGGGTGGTGCACAGGGGGCTCAGGATGGAACGCCACAGGCAGCAGGATCGTCTGCCGCTACGACAGATTCGCGGCCGGGGGGCGGCCTCGGCAATCCCATCGATCCCGAAGGAACAAACGATCCCTGGGCGAAGTACAAGTGGTGGATCCTCGGCGGACTTGGACTGGCAATGGCTGCCGGTGCGGGCATCATGTTGAAGAGTGGCAATCAGCCTGCTGTCGCCGCGAATGCACCGCAACCAGCGTTCGCAGGACCTGTTGCGGGGGCCGGCGGCGTCCTGACCTCGCTCAAAGACGAACTGTTTGCGATCGAAACCGACAGGCTGGAAGGACGTCTAAACGAAGCGGAGTATGCTGAACAAAAGGCCGCCATCGAAGTAGTCCTCAAGCGGGCTCTCGCGCGCAAAGATCAGAATTCTCCAGGTACACCGGGCCCTGCCGTATAAGGGACTGACTGATGAATACCTTCAAATCGACGCTCCTGCTGGTTGTCCTCACCGTCTTTCTGATCTTTATCGGAGACCGATTTGGCGGACGCAACGGGATGGTCATCGCCTTTGTCCTGTCGGTGGTCTTCAACTTCGCCACCTACTTCTTCTCCGACAAGCTGGCACTCTCCATGTACCGCGCGCAGCCCATCACGCGGGAGCAACTGCCACGCGTGTATAGCGTTGTCGAAAAGCTCGCGGCCAGGCAGGGGCTGCCGATGCCGAAGGTTTACGTGATTCCCAGCGAAAGCCCAAATGCTTTTGCGACAGGGCGTAACCCGAACCACGCTTCGGTTGCAGTCACTCACGGCATTCTTGAGCTGCTGGATGATGAGGAACTGGAAGGCGTCCTGGCGCATGAACTTGGGCACGTAAGGAACCGCGACATCCTGACCAGTTCCATCGCAGCGACGTTGGCCGGAGCGATCACGATGGTGGCGAGGATGGGATACTGGGCATCGCTCTTCGGCGGCTATGGCGGACGCGACGATCGCGACCGCAGCGGCGGCGGGTTGAGCGGCCTCTTCATGATCATCCTAGCGCCGATCGCGGCGACGCTGATCCAGCTTGCTATTTCCCGCTCTCGCGAATACGAGGCCGACGCTACCAGCGCCAAGGAGACCGGCAACCCCTACGCTCTGGCTCGCGCGCTGCAGAAGCTCGATGCCTACTCCAGACGCATTCCCATGCAGGCGTCTCCTGCGACTGCGCATCTGTTTATCGTGGCTCCTCTACTTGGCAGTGGAGGCATCGCAAATCTATTCTCGACGCATCCTCCCATCAAAGAGAGGATTCGGCGGCTTATCGGAAGGGACATGGTCTAGTGCTGGAAAAGTTTCTTCGGGCTCTGCGGTTGCTTGCCATCGTGGTGTGGGTCGGCGGGCTGATGTTCTTCGCCTTTGTTCTAGCGCCGGTGGCGTTCAGCCGCCTCAGTAGTCCACACCAGGCCGGACTCGTGGTCGGCGGAACATTGCATATCCTGCATTGGATAGGCCTGACCGGCGGGGCGCTCTTTTGTATCGCAAACGCTATCCTGTGGTTTCGCGCCGAGGTCCCAGCGCGAGTAGGCTTCGCCATCTCCACAGCGCTGACCTGCATTATGCTGGCCGTCACAGCGTATTCGCAGTTTCACATCCTGCCCGCGATGGAGCGCGACCGCGTGACCGCCGGTGGCGAGATCGAGACAGCCGACATCCTTCTCCCGGCGCGAGTCGATTTTGAGAGGCTTCACGTTCTTTCGGAACGCCTTGAGGGACTCGTGCTCTTCTGCGGTCTCGGGGTCGTGCTGGTGCTGGCCCGAGAGTCGCAATGGCCCGAGACAGGTAAAATCAAAGAGCTATGAGCGATGGAGCCATTGCAGAAGCAGCTTCCCTTCCCAGCGGTCATCCCGTGAAAGGCGTCCGCACGCATCTGCGCGACTGGACTCAATAGACGATGCCCACACTCTGGTTGAGCGTGACGCTCGGAGTTGTTGCTGCGCTCGCGGACTATCTTGGCGGCGTTTTGCTGGTACGGCGCTCTCCCTCCGCGCGTTCGCTTCGCTACTTCGTCGCACTTGGCGCTGGCTTCATGCTGGCGGCCGCCGTGCTCGAGATGGTTCCCGAAGGGCTTGCCCTGAATCCTCGGTGGGCTCCATTGCTGGTTCTTTTGGGCTACTGCGGAGTTCATCTGCTCGAACACACACTGGTCCCGCACTTTCACTTCGGTGAAGAGACGCATCACGACGAGCTTCTCTCCGCACGGACGAGCTACTCCGTACTGCTCGGCCTGGCCGCACACACCTTCTTCGACGGTATCGCCATCGGCTCTGGCTTCGTTCTCTCGCACTGGCTAGGGTGGGTGATGTTTATCGCGGTCTTTCTGCACAAGCTTCCTGAAGGCTTCACCGTCGCCAGCGTGATGCTCGCCAGTGGCCGAGGAAAACGCGCCGCGCTCAACTCCGCGATGTTCCTGGGTGCAATGACACTGGCTGGTGTGCTCGTCATCAACTTTCAGCCTGCTTGGGTGCGGGCCGGCATGCCCCTCTCGGCAGGAGTAACAGTTTATGTGGCCGCAACCGACCTGGTTCCCGAGGTCAACCGCGAACCGGGTATCCGCATGGCGCTCGTCTTTTTTGCAGGAGTCGCCATCTTTTTCCTTCTCAAGATGTTGAGTCCCATCTAGTTTGCGGAGACGACAGCCAGCGTCACCGTAACGGGATGCTGTATCGCGTTTCCCCTTGAACCGGTCGCAGTTCCTGTAACGGTAATCGAGTAAATCTTGGTCGTCTGCGCAGAATCCCCTGTGTAGACGCGGTCTCCGCAACCGGTTACTAACGCCAATGGTACTAGGAGCATTGCAAATACAAGCAACGAACTCTTGCGATTAGAGCAGCGAGTTGAAACAAGACCTCCAGTAAATGGGAAGAGCAAGAATGCAACTACTACTGCCCCTGACCGATAGCGCAGAGACGCCTTCGGCGTAGCAATCGTAAGCGTAACCGCCGTGGCGGCCGATCCGGGAGGAACATAGGCAGGATTGAAGAAAGCGGTTGCCGCATTGGGAAGCCCAGCAGCAGTAAGGGAGACCTGGCTTGACAGTCCTGCCTGCGGCTGCACCGTAAAGGTAAAGCTCGCGGCACTTCCAGCAACTACCGTCTGGTTTGTAGCACCAGTCGGTACGAGCGTGAAGTCCTCTGTTCCCGTTGGAGCGGAGAGTACCGTAATCGACAATGGTGAAGAGGTGCTGCTCGTGAAGTTGCCATCGCCGGAATACACGACCGAAAAATTGTGCAAGCCGGCACCGAGCGTACTCGTGCTAAAGATGGCATCTCCTGAAGCATTCATCTTGATCGAGCTAAGCACAGCGCCACCGTCAAAGATCGCCACTGTACCCGTAGGCGTTCCCGAGGTCGCGCTGAGCACATGCGCCGTCAAAGTCACCGTCTGGCCGACGTTCACTGTCGTCCCATTGCTTTGCTGAGCAGGCAATGCCAGTGTGGCCGTGGTAGCTGCCTTTGTAATCAAAAGACTTGGAGCTGCTGCAACGACATAGTTCCCTGCTCCAGGGCCGGCAAGCGTAACCGTAACAGGGTACGAACCAACAGGGGAGAGCGTGGCTGCCGCAGTCGTGAATGTAGCGCTGACGCCATAAATGTCGCGAGGCAATACTCCCTCAAGCTGGCCGGATAGCAGAGGAATGAATTGACCATACACAACTGTGGCCGGCGTAATCGTTGCCTCAAGCGCCTTAGGAACGACAGTCAGAGAGAATGCCGCACTCTTGGCGGCGCCGTGCGTCTGGTCTCCGCTATAAGTTGCCGTAATAGAGTGCTGGCCTACCGGAAATATCGATGTATCCAGCACCGCGGCGTTCGCCCCAGGGGCAATCGTCGACGCCGAATTCATACCCCCGCCATAACTATCGAGAAACGTCACGCTGCCTGTGCCCCCCGCCGATGTAAGTGTCGCAGTTAGCTGCCCTGTGCCATACGAGACAACAGAGGGACCACCGAGCGTTAGCGCTCCTGGTGTTGTAACGCCAAGGCCCGCCACGGTTTGAAGTGATGCGGCATCTCCTATCTGGCGAATACGTGCGTTTCCTGTGTCGGCAACGTTGGCCGAACCTGTCGGCGAGATCTCCACTGCACGCGGACTATCGAGGCTGGCCGATACTGGAGATCCACCATCGCCCGCAAAGCCCTGCGTGCCATCTCCAGCCAGCGTCGTCATAATCCCCGTTGAGCCATCGATGCGTCGAACACGATGGTTCGCAGCATCCGCGATATACAGATTTCCCTGCGGATCGATTGACAGCCCACGAGGCAACGCCAGCTTCGCAGCCTGCGATCCTCTGCCATCTCCTGCATATCCCTCTATCCCGTTACCGGCAATCGTCGAAATCGTGCCTGAAGAGTGGTCGATTCTGCGCACACGATGGTTTCTCGTATCAGAGATGTAGAGGTCGCCAGCCGTATCGACAGCCAGCCCTCCTGGAGAATCCAGCAAGGACACGGTCGCCGAAGCTCCGTCCCCACCAAACCCCTGTGCGCCTGTGCCTGCAAAGGTCGTTATTGTGCCCGTCGCGTCCACCTTGCGGACCCGATGACTTCGAGCATCGGCAATATAAAGGTTGCCCTGGGCATCCAGCGCAAGCGCCATTGGAAGGTCGAGAGCCGCATTCAATGCCGGTCCGCCATCTCCGCTTGTTCCAGCAGTTGAACCGCCCGCAACTGTCGTGATCACGCCACTGGCAAGATCAACCCTGCGCACGCGGTGATTGTGGCTATCGGCGACATAAAGACTCTTGGCATCGACAGCCAATCCCAGCGGGGAGTCGAGCAAAGCCGATGCTGCTTCCCCGCCATCACCGTCGAATCCCTGGGTTCCCGTACCCGCGATCGTTGTGATACTCCCCGTCGCGCTGACTTTACGCACAAGGTGCGCACCAGTCTCTGCGATATATAGATTCCCCTGAGCATCAACGGCGATTGCAGATGGAAGTATCAGGGGGACCGTTGTCGCAAGCGTCTGCGAATACGACGCAGTTGGAAACAGGGAAAACGCGAGCAGAAATCGCAGCCATATAACGAAAGCGCGATGGGGGATGGGAGAGATACTCAGCAGGCCCATTGGAGAGTTATTGTGAGATTACAGCATCCGACCTGAGCACGCGAGAGGCGCATTTTGCGCCCCTCGCCTTTGTCTATTCAGCAACTGTCGGATTGCGCAGGCTGCCCAGCTTCTCGATCGTGACAACCATCTCCTCGTTCGGCTTCAGCCAGCGTTGCGGGGTACGGCCCAGGCCGACACCTTCCGGCGTTCCCGTGCTGATCACATCGCCCGCTTCAAGTGGCGTCAGGTGAGAGATGTGCTCAATCAACTCAGGCAGCTTGAAGATCAGGTCGCTGGTGTTGGACGACTGAAGCGTCTCCCCATTGATCGTCAGCGAAATGCCGAGCGCATGGGGATCGGCAACCTCATCGGCCGATACGATCGACGGCCCCAGAGGTGTAAACGTGGGGAACGACTTGCCAAGGGTCCACTGCGATGTCGCCAACTGAATATCCCGGGCGCTGACGTCGTTCACAATCGTGTAGCCGAAGATGTACTTCTTCCACTCCGACGCTGGGACCTGGTAACCGGGCCTGCCGATCACGGCCGCAAACTCTGCCTCGTAGTCAGGCTGAGTGCTGATCTTTGGGAGGATCACCGGAACATTCGGGCCGGCAACTGAGCTTGTCAGCTTCATGAAGACCGTGGGGACCTTCTGCACAGCCATCTTCGATTCAGCAGCATGCCTTGCATAGTTCAAACCGATACAGAAGATACGAGGCGGGCGAATTGGCGCCAGCAACTTAACCCCGGCAAGCGGCAGGCGCGGAGCCTTGTCCAGCTTCGCTGCAATATCCGCCAACGCCCTATCGCCTCCTTCGACGACAGATAACACATCGGGATATCCCATTCCCGACAGATCAACGACCTCTTCGTCCACCAGAACGCCAGGCGTCCTGGCCGATGAGTCCTTCTTGGAAAACGTAACTAGCTTCATGAATGCTTGCTCCAGACCTTTCCTTCAGGATAAGCGAACCGCCTGAGGGATTCCTTGCGAATCTCGATACTGTACCCCGGATCAAAAGGGACCTGGTAGTGTCCGTTACTGATTCGAACCGGCGCAACAAAGTGCTCGTGCAGATGGTCCACAAACTCGATCACCCGGTTTTCAAGCGAGGCCGACACGGAAAGGTAGTCAAATATCGAAAGATGCTGAACGTATTCGCAGAGACCGACACCTCCCGCATGTGGGCAGACAGGGACACCGAACTTCGCAGCCATCAACAAAATGGCAAGGTTCTCGCTAACTCCGCCGACCCGGCAGCTATCAAGCTGGACAACATCGAGCGCCCCAGCCTGTAGAAACTGCTTGAACATCACCCGGTTGTGACAGTGCTCGCCCGTAGCGATGCGGACCTCCGGGACCTCGCGCCGAATGCGGGCATGGCCCAGAATGTCATCGGGATTCGTCGGCTCTTCCATCCACCAGGGCTTCAGTTCAGCAAGCTGGCGCGTACGTTCAATGGCCTCAGGCACGCCCCATTTCTGGTTGGCGTCCACCATAAGCCTGTTGGTCCAGCCTATCTCTTCGCGAACGATGAAGCCGCGCCGCAGATCATCTGCGGGATCGCCTCCAACCTTTAGCTTAAAGTGCGTCCAGCCTTCGGCCAACGCCTCCTTCGAGAGCCGGCGAATCTTCTCTTCCGAATACCCGAACCACCCAACAGATGTGGTGTAAGCGGGATACCCTTGGTCTTTAAGTACTGCCAGACGCTCCGCCTTACCGGTTCGTGCTCTTTCCAGAATGGCCCGCGCGTCGTCCGGCGTAATGGCATCGTCGATGTAGCGGAAATCAACCGCATTCAAGATCTGGCAGGGTTCCAGGTCTGAAAGCAACTGCCATAATGGCTTCTTTTCCACACGGGCATAGAGATCCCACACGGCATTGACCAACGCTCCAGTCGCCAGATGGATCACGCCTTTCTCCGGCCCAAGCCAGCGAAATTGTGAGTCATCCGTCAGTTGTCTCGAGAAGGCACACATGTTCTCCGTCAGAGAGTTCAAGGGACGATGAACCACATATCTCGTCAGATAGCTAAGCGCCTGGACCACGAGGTCAGTGCCACGCCCCAGTGTAAAGGTGAGGCCGTGTCCTTCCATCCCGGCGTTGGTCTCCAGGATGCAATAGGCTGCCGAGTAATCGGGGTCTTTGTTGACTGCGTCCGAGCCAATGTGGTCGCGCGAAGTAGGAAACCGCAGATCGATAACGCGAACGTCGGTAATTACAATCTCGTTCAAGGCTCTAAAACTTCCTTTTCGCAAATGTTTTACGGAACAGATACTTCATTGCATGTCTCAAGCTGCGGTCCAGCCGCCATCGATCGGGATAACGGCTCCATTGATAAATTCGGCTTCCTTCGAGCAGAGGTATCGCACCAGCGAAGCGATATCTTCAGGCGTCCCAAGCCTGCCGATCGGTTGCCGCGCTACCAGCTCGGCACGAATCTTTTCCTTTTCATGAGAGTGGTATTTATCGAGGTAGCCCTCGACAAATGGCGACTGCACTGTGCCGGGCGCGATGCAGTTGATTCGCAGCTCCTTCGGGTAATCGACTGCAATCTGGCGAGTCATCGCCTGGACCGCTCCCTTGCTGGCACAATAAGCAAAGCGCTGTTTTACCCCAACGGACCCAGCCACGGAACCTATGTTGACGATGGAGCCGCGCGAAGCGAGCAATAGAGGTAACGCGGCTTTCGTCACCAGGAAGATGCTGTTGACGTTGACACGCATCACGCGCTCAAAGTCTTCTTCCGATGTTTTGGAGATATCTCCCACCAGGCCAATGCCCGCGCAGTTGATCAAAATGTCCAATCGAGGAGTTATGGCAATTGCCTGTTCCACCGAGGCTGCGCTGGTGACATCCATACGAACGGCGCGCGCACCGGGCAATTCCCTTGCAAGCGCCTCTGCAGCCGCGACGTTGAGGTCTGCAACGATAACTTGCGCTCCAGCATGGGAGAGTTCTCGCGACGTAGCGGCACCAATTCCACTCGCCCCCCCGGTAACCAGAGCAATTTTATTTTCCAGATAAAATGTATTCGTCATAGGCTGAAATAATACGCTCTCCTAAAGAGGATACCTCGGTTGGGCTATTTCGCGGCCAACCCATCAAATTTAAAAGAAAGCGGCCCGGAGAAGCACTCTTCTCCGGGCCGCTTTCTTTATTGTTGGGAATTAGGGCATTGCCTGGAAGCGGCCGTTAGCCAGACCCCATGCGAACGGCTGGTAAACCGGTACTGCCGCACCCACAATCTCCGTAATGAAGTTAGCCGGGGAGCCTACCGGCCCCTCGTTAGCGATCCACACGTTGCCAGATTGATCGATGACAAGCGAGCGGCCAACTGAGAGGTAGGTCGGATCCAACTGCAATCCGCCTGATACCGTTCCGTTGGGGAAGAGCGCCACTCCCTTGACACTGACCTCGCTAAGGCTTGCCAACCCGGATCCCGAGTTGAGAGCCGTGTTCACCGTCCAGATATTGGAACGTCCATCGACCGCCATGCCTGTGGGCTGCGAGATACCGGAGAAACCCGCCGAAGTAGGCCAGCCAGTCGCGATAGAGTAGCTCGCTCCGCTCCCTGCCAGAAGAGAGATCTCGCTGTTTGCGTTGTTCGACGAAACGAAGGTCCCCGTATCGTTGAGAGCGATGCCATAAGCGTCCGTATCGACGGGAAATTGAGTCGTACTGTACCCGTTGAGATAGTTCGGATCGCCAGATGCTCCGGCAACCACGCGAGATACGTAGTTGCTACCCGAAGATACCCAGATAGACAGGTCTTTCCCGGCCATGATGCGGATTGGGTTTGGACCGACAACCGTCGATATCTGGACAGGAGTCGTAGCAGAACTCGCAGAGGCTCCGTGAGGAATCATATACAACGAAGTGCCGGAAGCGGTGGTGAAGTAAATGTTGCTCACCGTGTCGCCGCCCCCATTGCCGCCGTCAGCAAACACAGCGAGCGGCGCGGATGGAGTAGCGAATTGGAGTGTGCTGTTGCCGGTGGGGTTATAGCGAACCAGCATATTTGAGCTTTGCGAGGCATACCAGACATTGCCCGCGGTATCGACCACAGCTCCTCCGCGCGCGCCGCCGCCGGCCGAGGTGCAGGCAACAGGGACGCCCGAGGAGGAAATCGCTGAAAGGTTACCTGTCGTACTCTGACCATTTGCGATCCAGACATTTCCGCTCAGATCGATGTTGAGTTCCTCAGGCTGATTGATAAAGTTGCCTCCGCCTGTGCCGCAGGTTCCGGTCGATCTGTAGCTGATGGCTACCGTCCAATCGGTCGGGGCAGCCGCCAGCGTTGGCTGAAATGCCGAGCCAACAGCAGGAATCAGGTTATAGAGATTTTGCAGATTCGCCTGGCTGCCGTTCGTAGGGTTGGTCAGCATGTAATAGAGAGCTTGCAAGACATCCGTCGCCTGTGAATATGCAGTCGTTCTATACGGGCGAGAGGTGACTGAGGTATCGGGCGGCGTCGCGTTGCTGAACAACGTGGTGCACGGAGTCGCACTGACCGAAGCATTGTTGACGCAAGAGGCAATGATGTTTGCCAGCGCATTCACCTTTGCTGTCTGCGGCGTCACCGTAACGGAGACTCCCGATCCGGAAACTACCTTCGAACTTGTGGCGGTCCCTGTCGTCACATCCGCTAGATTGGAGATCGTCGCCAGAGCATTGACTAAGGCAGTCTTGCTCACCAGGATGCCGTCCGATCCGAAACTCTCGGTCACAGGATTGAAATACTGCTGGAAGGCGACCATGCTGGCAACGGTCGTCACTTCGGTCATACTTACGAAGCTTGACGCATTGATCTGGCTGCAAAGGCCGAAAAACGCGAGAAATGAAGCCGCGGTATTGTTTACCGATGAATCATGATTGTTCAGTGTATTGCCGCCGCGGGCGACAACATAAACCAGCGGATCGCCGGTCGCCGGGCACGAAAAGGTATTGCCTGTAGTCGTCTGGCCATTCGTGGCACTCTTCTGGAACGAAAACGATCCACGCCCATCATCTGCCGATGTCGTTACCGCAGCTACGATGGCAGGGCCAGATGCAACGCCGCTGGGATCGCCTGATCCGATTCCTGATTCGCCGGCGTAGTACAGCGTTACGGTTGAAAACGCTACAGGCTGGCTGCCGCCATGCACGGTTCCACTAAGCTGCCCGCCTGATGACTGAGGTGCCAGAACAGAAGATGTGGTCATCATGTTGGAGCAACCTGAAGTCAAGACAGCGCTCGCAGCCAGGGCTGCGAGAATGTTCCGCTTTGTAGCCAATCGCTGCGCGAAGTATTTGCCGTTCATCTGAGATACCCTCCGAAAAATTAGTGGCGCGGGTTGCGCTCAAAACTGGTTGCTCTGGAGATCCATGCCCACCAAAGGTTCAGCAGAAAAACAGTGTGGAGGCGGTCCTTTGCCTAAGCTGGAGCATTGAAGATTTACTTTGTGACAGAACTGAGGGTTAGGCCCAAAACCGTAACGGCCATTCGCGAGCGATACAGACAGTTCCAACATGGGGAGAGGTTGTTTCATAAGCTCATGTGGAGCATACCCGGAGCATTAGAAAACACTCATGGCACTTTCGGGGCATTCAGAAGAACCGTTTGTGGCAGGACCTCATTACACGTTGCGGACTGGTATGGTGTTTCTACAAAAGAAAATTGACGAGGGTGGCGGACGGCAATTACCGTCGCTCCTTGGACATCTCTTACGGGAAAGTGCCTGTTTCGTGAAGACATCTATGACCTATTCGAAGCCTGTTTCTTCGCCATCTCTTCCATCCGTCGACAACCGGCGCAATCGCTTTCTTCTCCTGGTCGCTGGCCTTGGCGGTCTCTTGTATGGCGTCGACATCGGCATTATTGGAGGAGCGCTTCCCTACCTTGAGGCCACATCCGGACTGAATGCCGGACAGCTTTCCATCATCGTTGCAGCCGTTCTTCTGGGCAGCGTCATCTCGACACTCTTCGCTGGGTTGCTGGCGGACCTCATCGGACGCCGGCCGCTGATGATTCTCAGCGGGCTCACCTTTGTCGTAAGCATTCCCATGATCGCCCTCTCCCACGGATACGGCCCTCTGTTCTTTGGCCGGTTGCTCCAGGGCATCAGCGGCGGCCTGATTGGCGTCGTTGTGCCGCTTTACCTGGCAGAGTGCCTTCCCGCTTCAAACCGCGGCAAAGGCACTGGCGTCTTTCAATGGCTGCTCACCCTTGGTATCTGCTCAGCAGCCATCATCGGTATCTACTACAGCTATCGCGTCGAAGCCATGGCAACGGGCTCCGATGCCGCGGCTCTGTTTGCCTTCAAGGACCAGGCATGGCGGCACATCTTCTGGGTCTCGGTTCCCCCGGGCGTTCTCTTTGTGATTGGATCGATATTCGTCACCGAGTCGCCTCGCTGGCTTTACCTCCGCGGCAAGAAGGAAAAGGCGCTCGCCGCTCTGGAACGTCTTCGCACACCGGAGAAGGCCGCGATCGAGTTCAAGGAGATGGAGCAGATTGCGCTCGCCGAACCCGCTGCGTCCTCAACCTCGAGCGCGGTCAAGGATTCCCTGCTTCGCCGCAAATATGTCATCCCCTTCCTTCTTGCGTGCGCCATCCTCTTCTGCAATACGGCAACAGGCGTCAACTCCATCATTGGGTACAACACCAGCATCCTGCTGCAGAGCGGGCTGTCAGACATTCAGGCACATTGGGGTTATGTGCTTTTCACTGTTCTGAATTTCGTAATGACGATCATTGGCATGACGCTCATCGACCGTAAGGGGCGTAAATTCCTTCTCGCCATCGGTACCTCAGGCATCATGGTTGCCTTGATTGGTATCGCCCTTCTGTTTCACTCCACGGAAAAACTCAGCAGAGACTGTCGCGCAGCGGTGCAGTCCTTGGTCGCACCCGACCAAACGGTCTCATTCCCTTTCAGCGCGACCAAGGCACAGGAACTCCTCACTGCGTCTGGCTATAGTGAAAGCGGCATCGAAACCGAGCGCTCCTCGCTTGCCATCATCTACTCCTACGGCGACTTCACGGCCGCAACCAGCTACGTGCGTTCCGACGATCCCTCTTCGGCGGCCATCAAGATCACCCGCGACAGCGCCGTGCCTTCAAACAAGATCGAAGCGTTCTTCAAGAACCCCTTTGGTAACCTTGATGCCGCACGGACAGCTCCTCTTAAAATCGAGCGCGCTGCCGTTGGACAGATTCCACGCTCCTCGCATGGATGGCTGGTCGCAATTGGGACGTATGTCTTTATGTCCTTCTTCGCGATTGGTCCCGGGGTCTGTGTCTGGGTCGCCCTCTCAGAGCTGATGCCCACGCGTATCCGTTCCAACGGCATGAGCATCGCGCTCGTGATTAATCAGCTTGTTTCAACAATCCTTGCTGGAATCTTCCTGCCGTTTGTGAGCAAGTACGGCTATTCGACGATGTTCTTTCTATTTGCCGGATTTACCGTGATCTATCTCTGCATTGCAGTCTTCTTCCTTCCAGAAACCAAAGGAAAAACGCTTGAAGAGATTGAATACTACTTCGAGACGGGAAAGGAGAGCGTTGCCGGTTAGGTGTATGAAAAAACGTCGCTTTTCAGAGAGCGAGACAACTTTTCATCAGGCTGCATACTCCTATCGGGAGTATATTGCTTCACATCTTTTCGACTGCACGACTGGAGACCTCAAATGCGCTTGAACCAAACGAACCTGGCAGTGACCCTTGCACTTTCAACAACCCTCTTCTTTGGCGGATGCAAGAGTTCCACGCCGCCAGCCAATGAAGCGGCTGCCGCCCCAGCACCAGCACCCGCTGCGGCCCCTGCCAGCACACCTGCGGCAGTGCCGGCAGCAGCACCGGCTCCTGCTGCTGCTGCTCCAGTTGCGGCAACTCCTCGGCCAGCGCCAACCCCGAAGGCCGCGGCTCCAGCAGCGCCTGTGGTAAAAACAGTGACCGCCCCCTCAGGAGCCACCGTTTCGGTAACGATCAATCAACAGCTTAGCGCCAGCAAAAACAACGTCGGCGACAGCTTCTCGGGCGAGCTGGCTGCACCTGTGACCAGCGAGAGCGGCGCCACGGTCTTCCCGCGCGGCGCAAGCGTTTCGGGGACAGTCGTTGCCGCCAAGGGCCGCGGCAAGTTCAAAGGTGCGGGCGATCTCGTGATTCAGGTGACCGACATCAGCGGTCATCGCGTGAACACCAATGCCTATGAGCGGGTCGAGAAGGGCAAGGGCAAGCGGACTGCTGCCGTAATCGGTGGCGGCGCTGGCCTTGGCGCTTTGATTGGCGGTCTAGCGGGCGGTGGTAAGGGTGCAGCGATCGGCGCCCTGGCTGGTGGCGGCGCTGGTACTGCAGGAGCAGCCTACACGGGCAACAAGGACGTTGTAATCCCGGCTGAATCGGTGGTTGCCTTCCACTTGACCGCACCTGTGACTGTAACCAAGTAATCTTTCTTCTGATTTGGTGAGTGGCCGGGCTTCTATCGAAGGATAGAAGCCCGGTTTTGCATTTGGACGGTAGACTTAGATCATGCGGCTCATTCCGGTCTTCCTTCTCTCTGCTACTGACGCCTCACATTTCCCCGCTGAGTCGAAGACCCATGGAGCGCCGGAGATCGCCTTCCTGGGCCGCTCGAACGTTGGCAAATCGTCGCTGATCAATGCTCTGCTGGGCTCAAAAGAAGCTCGTGTCTCATCCACACCGGGACGGACGCGGGCGATCAACTTCTTTGCCTTGCATGAGAACTCGAACGGTAGACAAAAGGCGGTTCCTTCGCTGATCTTCGCCGACCTGCCCGGCTACGGCTACGCGAAGATCTCAAAGTCGATCTCGGCGGAGTGGCCGAAGTTTATTGAGCCGTATCTCGCAGAGCGGGAGACGCTGGCTTTATGCGTCTGCCTGGTCGACACCAACATTCCGCCGCAGGAGAGCGACCGCCAACTGATTACCTATCTGAAGCAGGAGCAGCGCCCTTTTATCGTTGTAGGGACGAAGGCAGACCGTCTATCGAAGAATGTCCTTACTAAGAGCCTGGCCGCGTTGAAGCGGGATCATGGTGTGGATGAGATTCTGCCGGTCTCGTCGAAGACAGACGCCGGAGTAAAGCTACTCTGGCAGAATATTCTGGCGATTGCAGGGTGAACTTTTTCTTGCAATACATCTCTCAATATATTCATAAATAATAACTTAACGTTATCCATGGCAGGCGTACCTCTTCCTGAGCGCTTCAGCCTCCGCCGGTGTAAGCCATAGAGTGCGCTGAGGAGGCCGCTGTCGCTGGAGGATTCGGGCGGCGGCTTCGAGCCATTGCCGGCGAAGACCGTCTTCATTGTGGAGCAGGTCGGTTGCGTCTTTATCGAAGGCGCGAAGCGCGGCCGGGGTATCAAAGGTAAACGTGTTAAGACTCCAGCCATTCCGTGCGGTCATTGCCGCAGCCAATTGGCTGACAGAAAGCCATTCGTCAGGCGTGGAGGTTACCGGGTCTTCCACATAGCCGAGGAGGGCCGCTCCAAGCAGAGTCAGGTACGGAGCTGCCTGATTAATCCGCTTCTCGCTCTCTCGATCAGTGATGGAGCAGGCAAAGAGTTGAGGCGCCAGACCGCGTTCGAGAATCTCACGAATGGCCCTGGCTGGGTCTGCGGCAAGGGCTATGGAGAGCGGCGAGTGCTTGCGAACCTCGTTCTTCATGGCGCGAATGGCCTCGTCGAGGGTATTGACGACAAAGTCGCAGGCACCTGAACGGATGACCTCGCGGAGGTGGGCTGGATCATTGTCGATCGCTAGCGTTACTGCTCCCGCGATATGACCCGCAATGGCAAGGGCCGAGCCTGTTGTGTCGAGGCCGAGTGAGAGGATGACCGAACCCTCCCATGAAGGCTGGATCTGGTAGAGGGCGGTTAACGCTTTGAGAGCACTGGATTGGATTTCGTCCGCAGGCATCTGAGGAGATCGTACCCGAGCGGCTTCGCTTCTGCGCCAGGGCCGGAAGTTTGGCCGTCGTCTTTTACGTGTTTTGAGCGAAATGCCCGGACCCCGGCTTTGCTGCACTCTGCCCGGAACGATACCTTTTGGCGCTCGGACAGGCTCCCGCCGGAGGACTAGAATTAACGCTATGGCTACCGTCGAGACCGCTCATCCATCGACTGTTCGCACGGCTGAGACACCCTTCGTCAATGAACCCTTCGTTGACTTCACGACGCCAGGGAATGATCGCGCCATACGCGAGGCCCTGGCCAGAGTTGAGGGCATACTGGGGCTTGAGTATGACAACGTCATTGGAGGCAGGCGGCTGAAGACTGAGGGCAAGATCGTCTCCGTCAATCCGGCGCGGCCGGCACAGGTGGTCGGCGTTCATCAGCGCTCCGGGGCCGATCTGGCGGAGCAGGCTGTCCAGGCCGCTCTGGCTGCCTTCCCTGCCTGGAGCCGAACTCCCGCCGCTGAGCGCGCTGCGCTGCTGTTCCGCGTGGCCGACCTGATCCGTGAGCGCAAGTTCGAGTTCCACTCGTGGCTGACGTTTGAGGTAGGCAAAAACTGGGCCGAAGCCGATGCCGACGTCGGTGAGACGATCGACTTCCTCGAGTTCTACGGGCGGCAGGCCCTCAAGCTGGACGCGGCGACGACGCCGATACAGTTTCCCGGCGAGCGCAACCAGCTACGTTACCTTCCGCTTGGCGTGGGTGCTGTGATCCCGCCATGGAACTTCCCCTTCGCCATTATGGCCGGCATGACGGCTGCTGCAATCGTCTGTGGAAACACAGTCATCCTGAAGCCATCGGTCGATGCACCGACGATCGCGGCGCGATTCTTCGCTCTGCTTGAAGAGGCGGGGCTGCCCGATGGGGTCGTTAACCTGTGCCAGGGCG